>CACWID010000012.1 GCA_902760865.1 uncultured Bacteroidales bacterium
ACATTTCTGTTGTGCAAGAAATATGTACAATAAAATGAATTTTGTCGCTTTGCAAGCAAAATCCCACTAAACCCTATAGGTTGCGGATTTGAGGATTATTAGATTGCTAGGCCCTCATATTTTGGTCAAAAAGTGGCTTTTTGTTGTCTTTTTAACATTTCGTTAAAGAATATTTTTATATATTTGCAGCCAATTATAAAATAATGTTGTGTTCGGCATTGCCCGCACATGACGATTGAAGTTTTTATCAAGTTATATATGAACTTATTAGAGAACAAGTTAGCACGTTATCAGGAGCCGCAGAAAGCAAAAGCTGCCGGCATCTATCCTTATTTTCGTGCCATCTCAAGCGAACAGGACACCGAGGTGCTGATGAACGGCAAGAAGGTGCTCATGTTCGGATCCAACTGCTATTCTGGACTGGTCAATGACGAGCGCATCAAGCAAGCCGCCATCGAGGCCACACAGAAATACGGTACCGGCTGCGCCGGATCCCCCTTCCTCAACGGAACGCTTGACCTCCACAAGCAGCTGGAGCGCAAGTTGGCCGACTATGAGGGCAAGGAGGATGCGATGATTTACAGCACCGGTTTCGGTGTGAATTTGGGTGTCATCTCCACGCTGACCGGGCGTGAGGACTATATCTTGTGGGACGAGCAGGACCATGCCTCGATCATCGAGGGTCGACGTCTGTCGTTCTCCAACTCGCTCAAATACAAGCACAACGACATGGCATCACTCGAGGCTCAGCTCAAGAAGTGTGAGCCCGACCGCGTGAAGCTCATTGTTACTGACGGCGTCTTCTCGATGGAGGGTGACGTTTGCAAGCTCCCCGACATCGTGGACCTCGCCCACAAGTACAATGCCAGCATCATGGTCGATGAGGCCCACGGCATCGGTGTGTTTGGTGAGGGCGGACGTGGCGTGTGTGACCATTTCGGCCTGCGTGACGAGGTGGACCTCATCATGGGCACCTTCTCCAAGTCGATTGCGTCGCTCGGCGGATTTATCGCTACCAGCAAGGTGATTACCAACTACCTGCGCCACCATTCCCGCAGCTACATCTTCACCGCCAGCATCACGCCGGCTTCGACAGCAGCTGCCATGAAGGCCATCGACATCATGCTCAATGAGCCCGAGCGTCAAGAGCACCTCTGGAAGATCACCCACGTGGCCCTGCAGGGATTTCGTGACATGGGTTGTGAAATCGGACATACCGAGACGCCCATCATCCCGCTGTTCATCCGCGACAACAACAAGACATTCGCTATCACGCGTGACCTCTTGAACGAGGGCATCTTCGTCAATCCCGTTGTCTCGCCTGCCGTGGCTCCCAACGACACGCTCATCCGCTTCAGCCTCATGGCCACCCACACCCACGAGCAGGTGGCCTTCGCCCTGGAGAAGATTCAGAAAGTGTTCCGTGCCTACAACTTGGTGCCCTGAGAGCGCCCTGCACAGGAATCCTGAATACCGCATATCATGCCGAAACCTTTCCCTGTTGGGGCGGGTTTCGGTGTTTTATGGGGCATAGACATTAGTTTTTCCGCACTTTCTTGAAAAAAAATCATAAAAACACTTGTCCGTTAAAATTGTATTAGTAATTTCGCAACATCAAAAAATATTACAATAACGCTTGACCAATTATGATTTACAGATTTGTCATCGTATCAGACGATATCGATAATTTCAAATTACAGATTGCCATCGACTCAACCGCATCATTCATGCAGTTGCGTAACGTCATCCTCGATTCTGTCGGCTACAACAAGGATCAGATGGACTCATTTTACATCTGTGACGACGAGTGGAACAAGGAGAAAGAAGTGACCTGTATGGATATGGGAACCGATTCCGATGAGGACATCTGGATCATGGACGATACACAGCTGGACGAGCTGCTCGAGGACGAAGGCCAGAGGATGAAGTTCGTTTTTGACTACATGACCGAAAGGTTCTTTAAAGTCAAGCTCAAAGAGGTTCTCCCTGGAAAGACGCTTCACGATCCCCTGTGCGAGAGCAAGATCGGCACGCCGCCCGCCGAGAATGTAGATATCAGCGAATTCATTACCATCCCCAAGATACCCGACGCCAACAACATCGAGCCCATCGACGAGAGCGAGTTCTACGGCGACGAGGACTATAATGAAGACGAGATCTCAGACTTCGACGAGATCGACGGACTTGACAGTGACAATTACAAGTTCTAAGGAGGCGTCTTGAGGCCTATTGATGTGAAAAACCGGACATTTCCTTTGTCTCATCAATAAAAATAACTACTTTTGTCGCACATTTTTAGAATATATATTATAAGGCTCATGAAAAAACTAGTTTTTCTCTTTTGTGCACTATCTGCCTTAACGATGTTCTCATGCATCAAGGGGCAACAGAACGACGATAACAACGAGATGCAGAATGACTCGACCACAACGGCTGTTGACTCAACCATGCAGGTGACCGGAGTCGCAGTCGACGGAGCAATGAACAGCATCTCTCTGGTCGTGGATGGCGATACCGTAGATTTCAGCTATCCTGACCTTGACAACGACCACAGGGCATCCTGGGACATCGACGACACCGTGACTGTGCGTTACGTCGTCACCCAGTATGGCGACAGTGTCACCGACGTCATCAACAATACCGACGCATGACCGATTACGCCGCTGGCCCGAACCACAGGCTGCGGCAGGAAATAATAACATGTTGCGGTAGTAGCTCAGTTGGTAGAGCATCAGCTTCCCAAGCTGAGGGCCGCGGGTTCGAGTCCCGTTTACCGCTCATGACTGAAAGCATTGGAGTTCAGATGTGAATTCCAATGCTTTTTCTATTACTCTATCTGTCGCCCCTGATGGGGCTTTTATTCGTGTGGAGCTATCCAGTACAAGAGTTCCGCTTCGCTGCACTCCTACGTCCTACGGGCTTAGATGCATCAACGGAAGAGCTGATGACGTGTTCAGTTACAGGAGCATAAAAAACAGGCGGCCCGCTGAGTGAACGGGCCGCCTGGGTGTTTAGACGGGAATCTGTTGTCGATTCATTTACTTGATGACCTTGACGCTGCTCTTGGTACCGTCGCTGTAGGTGCGAACGATGATGTTCACGCCCTCAACAGGGTGACTGTACTCAATACCGCGGATGTCATAGTAGCGCTCGCTGACAATCGTCTTGTCGACGATGGTCTCGTTGACTGCAGTGGGAATGATGATGACACTGAAATCTCCGCATGCGGGGGTCGTGTGGACATTCTCGTGAGTGGGCAGCGAGTAGATTCCGATATTGTCACCGGAACATACCAGGTTGCCAGCGTAGTCAAATGCCATCTGGAAGATGGATCCAGCACTGTTGCGGGCATCGGCCTTGTAGGAATACTTCGGCTCGATGATGGGAGTCGTGCCGTCCCAAGTCAGACCGAAGAACTGGAGCGTGCCGCTACCGTCGTTGATGACGAGCATGTCGCAAGCGTCATTAACGGCAAAGCCGGCACGGTCACTACCGTTGAGCATATCCTTGTAAGGTGCGCGACCCGAATTGAAGGTCACATTGCCCTCACTGTCAACAAACATGAGCGACGGAACACCTGCATCGTTGTTACCGGCACTGCGATACTGGGATACCCAAACGCCGCGGCCCTGGCCGTCGGCAACGACATTGCCGTTGGTGTTGAGCTGCCAAGCGCCGATATCGAAGTACTGCGAGGGAGCAGTAGCCCAGGTGTCAACCACGCTACCGTCGGGCTGGCCGATGTTGTAAACACCGACACCGTTGCCGAAGTCCTCAAGATATACATACAGCTTGGTGTCTGCACCCTGACCGCCAATGCCTACGCCAGGAGTAGAGGAACCTACATTCTCGCCGTTGTTGGTAATCAGACCACTGCTGGCACGGGTACCAACGAAGAACTCGGTCCAAGTACCCTCGATGTTGCCGGGCTCGACAATGTAAACGCCCGAAGTGCCATCGCCCCAGTCGGGAACGTAGAGCTTACCCTGAGCGTCGATTGACATGCGATAGTTGCTGCTCCAGGAGTGGCCACCGCGATAGAGGTCATCGGTAACACGCTGACCCATTGCGTCACAGACGTAGATACCATTGCTGGCGCTGCCACTTGCGGGACGGTGACCGGCATAGATGGTACCCATAGCGGGACTGCACGGTGACTTATCGACAGCGACAAAGAGCTGGCCGCCGCTGTAAATCTGCTCCTTGGGATTGATGCGCTGGATGGTGGTGATGTTCTCACCCTCGACGGTGACCGCCCAAGTGAGCGATTCGCCAGCAGCGCCAGGCAATTGAGCGTAATCAAGGACGATACTGTTCTCACCGGCCTTCACGTCGGGAACCTCGACAGTGCCGACCTCTTCACCCTCACTGTCATAGAAGGTAATGTAGGCAGCCGTGGCATCATCGTTGGCATTGAAGGTGAATTCGTAGCCGGCATTGGTGCTGCTAACTGCAAGACCATAAGCATAGATACCGGGCACAGCAGGTTGCTGGGTAGCAATTGCCTGCCACTTGGTAATCTTGTTGTCCTGCATCAGGTACAGGTTGATGTCCTGTCCCTTGACGGCAGCGCCAGTGGACATAAACTGGCATATCATCGGGTCGAGGTCGGTATTGGTGGTAGCAACGAGGGCTGCCTGATCCATACCTGCGGTGATGTCATAGAGCTTGATGCCACCCACAGCTTCGGCCTCCATGTAGGGCGTAACCATGTACTGGCGCTTAGCATACTTGAAGAACGATACGCCCACGGCGGCAGCGTCGTCCTCGTCACTCTCGAAGCGGCCTTCAACACTGCTGTCCACACCATTGCTCTTGGCCGTAGCCACCTCCATCGGCAACGTCTTGTCGCCATCGAGGACCACATTGTCATCATCACGCGGCGAGAGCGTCACTACGGGCTCGCCGATCTTGGGCAACGTGAAGTTGCTCAGTGCGCTGATGGTTTGCTCAGTGTAGGTGGTGCTTGCAATCTGGTCATTGGTGATTGCCAACTTCAGGAACCTCATGCCGCCAACAGAACTGCTCATGTTGGTACCGATGATGGTCACGGTACATTCGCCAGAAGGACCGTCGATAGCCAATGCCTGCGGACGATAACGGTAGAAGTTAGCAGAACTCTGTGTGGTTACCCACTGAACGGGATCGCTGTCAAAGTCTGTCCACTTGAACAGTCGCAGCGTGCCGCGGGTCAGTCCTGCATCTACATAGGTGTCACTGTACTGTGTCTGGACACTGTTCATGCCCACGAGCTGGCCGTCGGCAGCGAAGCAGATGTCATTCAGACGGCTGTAGAATCCGGCATTGTTAGGCTCACTCTCGGCGACGCCGTTGATGCTCAGTTCCTTAATGATAGCCTTCTGCACGTTGTTGATGAGGTAGAGGTGCGGGGTTCCGTCAGCCTCGGTCAGCACCACGGTGCTGTCACCACGAACGAGCATACGCTTGATGGTTCCCTCAAATTCATACTCGGTACCACCGTCATTCACGAGGTCAAGTTTCTCGGGAGCTTCAATATAACCGGGCAGGTCAGGCTCGGGGTAGTTTGGATAGAGGTCCTCGGGAACAACATAGTCAACTTCCTCAAGCATGGGCACGGCATAGGTCGTCTTGTTGGCCTCGACAACGAGGTTGCCTGACGCCTTGTCGATATATTCACGCCACTGGTTGTCAACGGCAGCTACAGTGTAGTCGCCCAGGGGCTTGAAGCCCTCGGCCTCAACACCGATGGTGTAGGTTCCGGGTTCAAGGTTCTCGAACACGAATACACCATTATACAGTTCGTCGGTCGTGTAAGTGCCCACTACGTTGCCGTTCTTGTAGAGCGTGACAACAGCCCCGTTAATCGGAGCCCACTGGTCGATAGAGCCGGCATTGTAGGTGTACAGGTTGTGGATCAGGTGGTTGTGCATATCCTTCACGCTACCCATGATGTAGCCGGTGTTCTCGGGGTTGAGACCGAAGTATTCACCGATACCGCGGGCGATGCGGACACCCTCCTGATGGCAATAATCGATATTCAGGGCACGATGACGTGCGGGCTGGTAGGTGTGGAAATAACCCTCTACCAGGAAACCGGGCACGCCATGCTTCAGCACGCCCAGATAGCCGGTATAGGCCTGTCCCGTGTTGGGGTCAACGCGAGTCGATGAACTGCCATAGAAGTCTATATCGCCACGGGCGTTGGGACTGTTAGGACCATAGTAGTTCATCACGTCGATCTCATTAGTGTAGAAAAGCGGCCAACAGGTCAAAGCCATGTCACGGCTGCCCGGAGCCAAGTCGCCCCCTGCGCCGTCATGGCCACGATAGAGCATCAGCGGATAGTTGGTCGATGTGCCCTCGGTGGCGGCATTGGAGTGATGCGACAGGAACATGTCATAGTTGCCTATCTCGACTTCCTCACAGATTTCTGACAACGGACGGTTATAGATTTCGGCATCCTCAGCGCCTGCTACATAAGGGTACGGTCCGTTGAGCCACCTGGACATGGTGATGTTCTCGGCCTTGACGCCCATCTTGATAAGCGTGGCGCGCGTCTGGATAGACTTCCAAAGATTAGTGTTTGACTCATAGAAGCCGTTGGTGTCGGGACGACCGGTCTCGGCAAGCATCGGGTAGGGGATTGTCGCCATCGGGCGGTCGTTGGGCCCCCAGCTGCCATGACCCGGGTTGAGATAGATACGCACCTCGTCGGCTGTCTTAGCCTGCATTGCGCCGGCTGCCATGATGGCTGCTACGGCAAGTAATAATATCTTTTTCATAGCTGTCATCATTTAGTTACATTAATAATATAAGCCTCACCGGAAGGAGTGCTGAAGGCAATCTTGCCGGCAGTGGCGTGCGGATACATCGCGATAACATTATCGCCGGTCAGCGTCTGAACCTTGCCGTCGAGCGTGGCGGCAACGATGGTCGAGGCATAAATGTACTCGCCGTCATCCAGGTCCATCATGCCGATGACCGTGTTGTTGTCATACCATACGGGAGCGCGCATCTTGCCCACCTTGCGGACATTGCTGCCGTCGAGGTCGCAGACATAGGTGCCATGGGCTGCCTGATAATAGAGAACCTTGCTGCCGTCGGGCGACAAGGAAGCCCACATGTAGCTGTACTGGTCACCGTTGGGAGACAGGTTGCGGGTCTTGCCATTAACGGTAATCATCAGCTTGCCCTTGTTGATGGACAGCACCGGCAATTTCTGGGCCTTGGTCCCGGCGATGGCTTTGTTGCTGTATTTTCCCTTGTTGACAGCTCCGACGCTGGTAGCGTCAACGGCATAGCCCTGGAGGTCACGAGTGGGCTTAACCAACACCTGGCTGGCTCCGGTGCCCAGGTTGATACTCTTGAGCAATGACAGACGCAGGTGCTTGTCGTTGAATGAACTCTCGCGGAACACGACTGTTTGGCCGTCAGGAGAGATTCTCACGTTGTGCCCTGAGCTGGGCGCGGTGCTCAGCACTTGGCTCTGGCTGGTGTTCAGGTCCAGCTTGGTGAGCCCTTGGTTGGTAGCACTGGTCAGCAACAGGTAGTCTCCCTGCGGACTGATCGCTGCCACCACGGCCTTGTCAGGCAGATTGACCTGCTCAATTGAGGTCACATTCAACACCTGACCCATCAGGCTCATCGAGAAACCTAACGCCATTGCGAATAGAATTTTTCTCATCATGATGGTTAATTGGTTTTTGATGTTAAACAATATAGTTATTAAAACGGTTTATCAGAATTGGTTATGCATCCCTATAGACTGCAGCAAAGTAAGTTAAAATTTATGTATAAAACAAATAAAAACTGTTTAAACTTATCAACAAGTCATTTATTTTTATCGCTTTAAGCGATAATTCTTAATGATTGGGCATTAAGAAGAAAAAAATGTATAACTTTGCCACCGAATGTTAGAAACCCGAAGGCACGGACTCATATCGTGGCTGGCGTCGACGACCCTAACGGTTGCCGCCGTTGGCTTGTTTGTGTTGTCGTTAGGCAGTTGCAACCGTGATGGCCAACAGATGGCTGGCGGCGTGATTGCCCAGAACGACGTGTTCACAATGACAGGGGACAGCATCCTCGAGGATACTGTCTATGCGACCGCTGCGGGACCGGATTATATCAAAACTAATGTGTCACTGCAGGGCATTGAGGCAATAGCCCATCGGATGATGGGTGACAGTTCAGAAATACGTGTTCTTGCCGGCAAGACCTGGCACGGCCGCAAACAACGCCCCGCCTTGATGCCGGAGTATTCCAGCCCCCAGCCGCTGGTCGATGCAACCTATAATATGTCGGTTGACCGTATTGCCGATGCCGTGTCGTCGTCAGGACGCTTCCTGGTCGGCAAGAGCAACTACAGCCGCCTGTATTGTTCCATCTATCTGTCACTGGCTGCCTTGAAGCCCCACCAGTCGATGGCGACCCTGCGGTCGATGGTGGACCGTGACAGTATCATCATGCAGCGAGAGGGGCAGTGGCCTGTCGTGAGCGACCACGTCGGATGGGCGACTGCGGCATGGGAGGTCTACAAGACCACCGGCGACCGTGAGTGGCTTGCCTATTGCCGTCGCGTGATTGAAAAGACCCTGGGCATCAATCGTGCCGTGCTGCTTGACCAGCAGACGGGATTGATCCACGGTGCCGGTTACACGTCGTCGCGCCCGCTGGGTGTGCGCCGCATGACCTGGATGGGTTATAATGACCTCTTCGCCTGCATGTCACTGGGCAACAACATCCTGACCGCTCACGCCTATGCGGTACTCGGTGAGATGTGCGACGAGATGGGGATTGACAATGACTATCTGGACAACGCCCGCCGCATCAAGGACGCCATCAACCAGCACCTGTGGAATGAAGACAGGGGATGCTACAGTTCCTTCCTGTACGGGATGGCTTTCCCGCGACAGGCTCCAACCGCCGACAATACGTCACAGGCGATGTGCGTGCTGTGGGGCATAGCCGACGACAAACGTGCTGAAAACCTGATCGCGCAGACGCCCGTATCAGAACTGGGCGTAAATGTCACCTATCCGGCTGCAACAGCCATCGAACCCTATCTTGCCCATCCGTCATGGGCTACAACCCAGGCATTGTGGAATCTCGCCGCTGCTAGTGTGGGCAACGAGAACGCCCTGCGTCGCGGCTTGAGTGTATTGTGGCGCGCACAAGCCCTCTACGAGTCACACGACATCCATCTGGAGGGCGTTGACACCGACCACCTGGGCACCGGCGCCAGCAATGCTGCGATGATTCTTCGAGTAATCGTCGGCATGAACTTCAAGCCCGAGGGCATCGAGTTCCAGCCCACCGTGCCCGTCGGCCTGGGCGGCAAGAAAACGCTCAAGGGATTCAACTACCGTCGCGCCGTGCTGGACTTCACTGTCAACGGCACCGGTACAGAGATAGAAAAAATCACCGATAACGGCACTGTCCTCGAGAGTCCATTCCTCCCCAATGACATCTCCGGACATCATCACATCGTCATTACGCTTGCACCCGATAATCAAGGCAGCGGTCGCGTGACCATCCATCATGGAGAAATCATCCTGCCGCTGACTCCTGACATCACCTGGAGCGGTGACACCGGTCGTATTGAGAACTTTGTGCCCGGCACGAAATATCGCCTGACGATGAACGGGGAATCTGAAGTATTGTCCGACTCGATATTTGTCCTTCCACATGTCGATGGATTCACCGTATATTCGGTTGAGATTGCTGGGCGGTATGTGAACGGTTTCATGTCCAGGCCCTTGCTGCGTTACGGCCTTACGCCCCAGGTCGCATTTTATCCGCAGACCAGCAGCAGCGACTCGGCCATTGTCGTGGTCAACGTGGCCCGAGGGGGTGACTATCTGCTCGACATCGGCTATCGCCCGACAGGTACGCTCGACGTGCGTCGTGTCTCAGTCAATTCGCATCCCATGGGCACGGTTGTCATGGCTAGCGGTGCCAGCACAGACAGCCAAGACGGGCTGGCCTATAGCAACATGGTGTCGGTCAAGATGCTCAAGGGGGAGAACATTATCCGTTTTGACCAGATCCGGTTACCCAAATCGTTCACCACCTGTGAGCCAGTCCACGTGAGAATTATCAGCTTTTAAGTGTTCAACATATTTAATTACCATCAAGACAGCAATTCAGTTTAATACTTTAAAAACCATATATCTACAAATTACTTAACGATGAAAAAGAACAGAATGTTTTTGATGGCAGCACTTGCTGCCGTGGCCTTGACAAGCCAAGCCGACGAGGGTCGCCTGCTGCGATTCCCCGGGACCAACGGCCGTGACGTAGCATTCAGTTATGCCGGTGACATCTACACGGTGCCCATCACGGGCGGTACAGCCCGTCGCCTCACCTCAGACAAGGGTTATGAGGCATTTGCGCGATTCAGTCCTGACGGACAGACCATCGCTTTCACGGGTCAGTATGACGGCAACACCGAGGTGTACGTCATGCCCACCGTCGGCGGTGAACCGCGCCGTATCACCTTCTCGGCGAGCAACCCGCGTGATGACTGGGGTGACCGAATGGGCCCCAACAACATCACCATGACATGGACTCCCGATGGCCGTGGCGTCATCTACCGTAACCGCATCAGCGACAGCTTTGACGGCAAGCTGTGGTGTGCGCCCATCGATGGCGGCATGCCCCAGCAGCTGCCGTTGCCCGAGGGCGGCTTCTGCTGCTATAATGCTGATGGGACCAAGTTGGCTTATAACCGCGTCTTCCGTGAATTCCGCACCTGGAAGTACTACAAGGGCGGTATGGCTGACGACATCTGGATCTATGACACCCAGGCCCAGACGGTGACCAATATCACCGACAATATTGCCCAGGACATCGACCCGATGTGGATTGGCGACGAGATCTACTTCATGAGTGACCGCGACAACCGCATGAACATCTTCGTCTACAACACCCGCACCGGCAGCACCCAGAAGGTAACCGACTTCGCTGACTATGACGTGAAGTTTGCCAGCTGTGGCGGCGGCAAGATTGTGTTTGAGAACGGTGGCTACCTCTACGTGCTTGATCCCACGACCAAATGCAGCGAGAAGATTACCGTCTACCTCAACAGCGAGAACAACTTCGCCCGCGAGGAGCAGCGCAAGGTCAAGGACGACCTGACCGACGGCAGCCTGGCTCCCGACGGCAGCCGCATTGTCCTTAGCGCCCGCGGTGAGGTGTTTGACGTGCCTGCCAAGCACGGCGTGACCCGTAATATCACCCACACTCCCGGCGTACACGAGCGTAACGCCAAGTGGAGTCCCGACGGCAAGAACATCGCCTACATCAGCGACCAGACAAGCGAGACCGAGCTGTGGATGCGCCCGGTGGGCGGTGATAAAGCCATCCAGCTGACCAAGGATAATGACACCTACATCCGTGACTTCGAGTGGAGCCCCGACGGCAGCCAGATCGTCTATACTGACCGCAAGAACCGCATGATTCTGCTCAACGTCAAGACCCTGGCCAAGCAGACTCTGATGCAGGATGAGATGGGTGAGATTCCCACACCGACTTTCTCTCCTGACGGCAAATGGCTCACTTATTATCGCAGTGGCACCAACGAGTTCAATGTGGTGTACCTCTATAATCTGGTTGAGCGCAAGGAATATCCCGTGACCGACCGCTGGTACGAGAGTAATTCACCCGTGTTCAGCAGCGATGGCAAGTACCTCATCTTTGCCTCGGCCCGCGACTTCAACCCCATCTACAGCAGCATCGAGTGGAACTTTGCCTACCGTGAGATGGAGGGTATCTATCTGGTGATGCTCGCCAAGGACACCCCTTCGCCTTTCCTGCCCAAGGATGACCAAGTGAATGCCGGTGACGAATCAAGCAAGGACAGTCCTAAGGATGCTCCTAAAGGCAAGAAGGGTAAAGCCAAAACACAGGCCGACCCCAATGCTGTCCGCATCGACATCGACGGCATCGGTAACCGTATTGTCAAGGTGCCCGTCGGCACCGGCAGCTACGGCAACTTTGTGTGCGACGGCAGTCACCTGTGGTACAGCGGACGCGGCAGTGTCCATGTGTACGACTTCGCCGAGCAGAAAGACGAGCTCGTGGCCGATCGTGCCATGATGATGCCCTCTGCCGACATGAAGACGGCCGCCTTTATTAAGGGCGACAACCTCTACATCGCTCCGCTCTCGCCCCGCAAGGCAGACCTCAGCGAGGCCGTCAATCTTGACGACATGATTGCCACCGTGAACTACGACCAGGAGTGGGAGCAGATTTTCAACGAGGCCTGGCGTGCCTATCGCGACGGATTCTATCTCGAGAACATGCACGGCGTGGACTGGAAAGCCATGCATGACAAGTATGCCGTGTTCTTGCCCTATGTGAAGAATCGCTTGGATTTGACCTACGTCATCGGCGGCATGATCAGTGAACTGGCTGTGGGCCATGCCTATGTTGACGGCGGTGACCACATCATGATCGACGAGCACCACATCGGTATGCTGGGTGCAGAACTCGAGCCTGTTGCCAATGGCTACAAGATCAAGAAGATCCTGCGTGGCGCTCCTGACCGCGAGGAGCTGCGCTCACCGCTGCTCGAGCCGGGCATGAACGTCAAGGAGGGTGACATCATCACTGCAGTGGACGGCGTGAGCACCCAGGGCGTGGGCAACATCTACACCTTGCTGCGCGACAAAGCCGGCGTGATGACCGAGCTGACCCTTGCCGACAACCGCAAGGTTGTTGTCAAGCCCATCCGTAACGAGTATCCCTTGTACCACTACGAGTGGGTACAGCACAACATTGACTACGTGAGCGAGAAGACCGGCGGCCGTGTGGGCTATGTCTATATCCCTGACATGGGTCCCGAGGGCCTGCGCGAGTTCTCACGCTACTTCTTTGCACAGACCGACAAGGAAGCTCTTATCATCGATGACCGTGGCAACGGCGGCGGCAACATCTCGCCGATGGTCATTGAGCGACTGCTCCGTCAGCC
Organism: uncultured Bacteroidales bacterium; assembly: GCA_902760865.1. Taxonomy (GTDB): domain Bacteria; phylum Bacteroidota; class Bacteroidia; order Bacteroidales; family Muribaculaceae; genus Sodaliphilus. The sequence goes on from CACWID010000012.1 coordinate 12,956, forward strand.
TTATCGCCTGACCATGTTCCGCGGCAGCAACTACAACGGCACCACGCCCGAGCGCACGCTCGTCGGCCCCAAAGTGCTGCTGGTTAACAAGTACAGCGCCAGCGACGGTGACCTGTTCCCCTGGAGCTTCAAGGAGAACAAGATCGGTCCCGTGATCGGCACTCGTTCATGGGGCGGCATTGTCGGCATCAGTGGCTCGTTGCCCTATATGGACGGTACCGACATCCGCGTTCCGTTCTTCACCAACTATGACACGCGCGGCAACTGGATCGTCGAGAACCACGGTGTGGATCCCGATATCCTCATTGACAATGACCCCGTCAAGGAGTTTAACGGAATCGACCAGCAGCTGGACAAGGCTATCGAGGTCATCCTCGAGCAGCTGAAGGACCGCCAGCCCATGCCCAAGACACCTGCGCCCCGCACGCTGAAGGACCTGGGCGTGAATTGACCCTATTGAGAATCAACAATTAATGGCATCTGCCTTCATCCCTACAGAAGGGGTGTGAGGGCAGATGCCTGTCTCATAGAAACCCCAAAAACGGGAAAAAGCCGAAAAAAGGCAAAAAAGTCAAGAAAAAAGCTCGTTTTTGCTTGTAGGTCAGGATTTTTTTGTACCTTTGCAGTCGCGCTTTTCGGGAACGAGTCCGAAAAGGCTGTTTAACTAACTTATTATTAACAATTTAAATGAGCGAAGAATTAAAAAATTCTCCAATCGCCGATTTCGATTGGGACGCCTATGAAAAAGGCGAGACCAAAAGAGACAAATCTTTTGAGGAACTGGAAAAAACCTACGACAACTCCCTGAACAAGTTCCAGGAGGACGAAGTGACCGAAGGTACCGTCATCTCGATTAACAAGCGCGAGGTGGTAGTTAACATCGGTGCTAAGTCGGACGGCATCATTCCCGTTAGCGAATTCCGTTACAACCCCGACCTGAAGGTGGGCGACACCGTTGAGGTGTACGTTGAGAACCGTGAGGACAAGAAGGGTCAGCTGGTACTGTCGCACCGTCGTGCACGTCAGGCCAAGAGCTGGGATCGCGTTAACGAAGCGCTTGAGAACAACGAGGTCATCAAGGGTTACATCAAGTGCCGCACCAAGGGTGGTATGATCGTCGATGTATTTGGCATCGAGGCCTTCCTGCCCGGTTCGCAGATTGACGTACGCCCCATCCGCAACTACGATGACTACGTTGACAAGACCATGGAGTTCAAGATCGTGAAGATCAACCAGGACTTCCGCAATGTTGTTGTGAGCCACAAGGCCCTCATCGAGGCTGAGCTCGAACAGCAGAAGAAAGAGATCATGTCCAAGCTCGAGAAGGGTCAGGTACTCGAGGGTACCGTCAAGAACATCACCAACTACGGTGTGTTCATCGACCTGGGTGGCGTGGATGGTCTGATTCACATCACCGACCTGTCGTGGGGCCGTGTCAACAACCCCGCCGACATCGTTCAACCCGAGCAGAAGCTCAACGTGGTTATTCTCGACTTCAATGAGGAGAAGAACCGCATCGCTTTGGGTCTGAAGCAGCTCCAGCCGCATCCCTGGGATGCTCTGGATCCCGACCTCAAGGTGGGCGACCACATCAAGGGCAAGGTTGTCGTTATGTACGACTACGGTGCATTTGTTGAGGTGGCTCCCGGTGTTGAGGGCCTGATTCACGTGAGTGAGATGAGCTGGTCACAGCGCCTGCGTCCCGCCCAGGACTTCATGAAGGTGGGCGACGAGGTAGAGGCCGTTATCCTGGCTCTGGACCGCGAGGACCGCAAGATGTCGCTTGGCGTTAAGCAGCTGACCAACGATCCTTGGGACACCATCGAGGAGAAGTACCCCGTTGGCTCGAAGCACACTGCTAAGGTGCGCAACTTCACCAACTTCGGTATCTTTGTTGAGATGGAAGAGGGCGTTGAGGGTCTGATCCACATCAGCGACCTGTCATGGACCAAGAAGATCAAGCACCCGAGTGAGTTCACCAAGGTTGATGCTCCCATCGACGTTGTCGTTCTCGACATCGACAAGGAGAACCGTCGCCTGAGCCTCGGCCACAAGCAGCTCGAGGAGAACCCCTGGGAGACCTACGAGACCATCTTCACCCGTGGCAGCGTGCACGAGGGTACCATCAGCGAGCTCACCGAGCGTGGCGGCCAGATCCGTCTGGATCCCTACGGCGTTGAGGGCTTTGCAACTCCCAAGCACCTGACCAAGGAAGACGGTACCACCGCTAAGCAGGGCGAGACCCTGATGTTCAAGGTTATCGACTTCAACAAGGACAGCAAGCACATCATTCTGTCTCACAGCCGCATCTTTGAGGATGAGCAGCGCAGTGAGGCTCGCAAGGCACGCCGTCAGGCTGCTGCCAGCAAGCCCGCCGCCGAGGCCGCTCCCGCCGCTCCCCAGGTAGAGAAGACTACCCTGGGTGACGTGACCGACCTGGCTGCCCTCAAGGCTCAGCTCGAGCAGAACGAGAACAAGGAAGATGCTCCCAAGACTGAGGAGTAATTCTTGACCAATCGAAATCGAAATCGCCGGCATTCTGTCATCGGTACAGGATGCCGGTTTTCTTTATGGTTTCCGGTTATTCCGGATGGGGAAATACATCGTGAAAAATGCCTATCATAAGGGCTAAAGAGCCTATGAAGTCTGAAAATCAAGCAATTTTTGTAAGTTTGCATAAATATTTGCCGAAATATTTCCGTAATTGAAAAAATAGAAGTACTTTTGACCCCTTGAAAACCGTACATAAACAAATTCACAACCATATAACTAATAACTAATTCATTTCTACAACGTGAAAATACTTTCTATTAACGACCTCAACAACTTGAGGAAGCGTGCGCAACAGGCATTGGCGCTGCGCGAGGAAAGTTCTGACAAGGAGTCAGAGCAGTGTTGTGGTCTTGCAACGGGAGCCGAACACCTGCAGGTGCTCTGCTGTGGCGGTACTGGTTGCAAAGCATCCAACAGCCACAAAATCGTTGATAACTTGAAAGCTGCCGTCGAGGAGAATGGTATCGCCGATAAGGTGGATGTCATCACGACCGGTTGCTTCGGTTTCTGCGAGAAGGGTCCCATCGTGAAAATCATCCCCGACAACACTTTCTACACCCAGGTGAAGCCCGAGGATGCTGCCGAGATCGTCAAGGAGCACATCATCGGTGGTCGCCGCGTAGAGCGTCTGCTCTATGTTGACCCCAAGACCAACAAGACGGTGAGCGACAGCAAGCACATGGACTTCTATCGCAAGCAGATGCGTATCGCTCTGCGTAACTGCGGCCTTATCGATCCCGAGAACATTGAGGAGTACATTGCCCGTGACGGTTACCAGGGTATCGCTAACGCACTTCTCAACCAGACCCCCGAAGAGGTGATTGAGGTCATCAAGGCCTCGGGCCTGCGTGGTCGTGGTGGCGCCGGCTTCCCCACCGGTATGAAGTGGGGCTTTGCCCGCGGTTATGACGCCGACGAGAAGTATGTAGTCTGCAACGCTGATGAGGGCGACCCCGGTGCATTCATGGACCGCTCCATCATGGAGGGTGACCCCAACTCGGTGATTGAGGCAATGACCGTCTGCGGTTACTGCATCAACTCCCACAAGGGTCTGATCTACATCCGTGCTGAGTATCCCCTGGCTGTTCACCGCCTGAAGATCGCTATCCAGCAGGCTCGCGAGTACGGTCTGCTTGGCAAGAAGATCCTGGGAACTGACTTTGACTTTGATATTGAGATCCGCTACGGTGCTGGTGCATTCGTCTGCGGTGAGGAGACCGCTCTAATCCACTCGATGGAGGGTAAGCGCGGTGAGCCCACCCTGAAGCCGCCGTTCCCCGCCGAGGCCGGTTACAACATGAAGCCGACCAACGTGAACAACGTTGAGACCCTGGCCAACGTGCCTATTATCTTGACCAAGGGTGCTGACTGGTTCTCCTCGATCGGTACCGAGAAGAGCAAGGGTACCAAGGTATTCGCTCTGGCCGGTAAGATCAACAACGTGGGCCTTATCGAGGTTCCCATGGGTACCACCCTGCGTGAGATCATCTACGACATCGGTGGTGGCGTGAAGAACGGTAAGGAGTTCAAGGCCGTGCAGACTGGTGGCCCCTCGGGTGGCTGCTTGACTCAGAAGCACCTTGACACTCCCATCGATTATGAGCACCTCGCTGCATCGGGCTCGATGATGGGTTCCGGTGGTATGATCGTCATGGACGAGGACGACTGTATGGTCAGCGTGGCCAAGTTCTACCTCGAGTTCACCTGCGACGAGAGCTGTGGTAAGTGCACCCCGTGCCGCATCGGTAACAAGCGTATGCTTGAGATCCTTACCCGCATTACCGAGGGCAAGGGAACTATGGAAGACCTGGAGCACCTCAAGGTGCTGGGCGAGACCATCAAGGATACTGCCCTGTGCGGTCTGGGCCAGACCTCTCCCAATCCTGTGTTATCGACCATCAACAACTTCTGGGACGAATATGTGGAGCACGTGAAACAGCACACCTGCCGCGCTAAGCAGTGCAAGGCCCTTGTGACCTACAGCATTGAAGCCTCCAAGTGTAAGGGTTGCGGTGCTTGCGCCCGCAAGTGCCCCGCTAACGCCATCATGGGCGACATTCGCAAACCTCACATTATTAACCCCTTCGAGTGCATCCGCTGCGGTATGTGTAAGTCTAATTGCCGCTTCGACGCCATCTCGGTTTATTAAAATTCGATAGCATCATGGAAGAAAAGAATATGATCACTTTGACGATTGATAAACACGAGGTTACTGTTCCCGCAGGGACCATGCTGCTCGACGCTGCCAAGACCGTCGGCATCAGCATTCCCACCCTGTGCCACATCGACCTGGAGGGCACCTGTGTCCAGAACATGCCCGCCTCGTGCCGCATTTGCGTTGTGGAGATTGAAGGCCGTCGCAACCTGGCTCCCGCCTGCGCTACCCGCGTGACTCCGGGTATGGTGGTTCACACCAATAGCGCCCGCGTGATCCGCGCCCGCAAGACCGTTGCCGAGCTGATGCTCAGCGACCATCCCAACGATTGCTTGACCTGCCCCAAGTGCAGTGACTGTGAGTTGCAGCGTCTGGTTATGCGCTTCAACATCCGCAGGATGCCCTATAACGGTGGCGAACAGAGCGAGCGCAAGCAGGAGTTGACTCCCGCTATCTCGCGCAACATGGAGAAGTGTGTTTACTGCCGCCGTTGCGAGAGCGTCTGCAACAATGTTCAGTCTGTCGGCGTGCTGAGCGCTATCCGTCGTGGTTTCAACACCACCATCGCTCCCACCTTCGACAAGATGTTCACCGACACCAACTGTACCTATTGCGGTCAGTGTGTTGCCGTTTGTCCCACTGGCGCCCTTACCGAGCATGACTACACCAACCAGCTCATGGACGACCTGACCGACCCCGACAAGGTGGTTGTGGCTCAGCCTGCTCCCGCCGTGCGCTTCGCACTGGGCGAGGAATTCGGCATGAAGCCCGGTACTATCGTGACGGGCAAGTTGGCTACCGCATTGCGCGACCTGGGCTTTGACTATGCATTTGATACCGACTTCGCTGCCGACCTCACCATCATGGAGGAGGGCACCGAGATCCTGCAACGCCTGAACAAGTTCCTTGCTGGCGATAAGGATGTGAAGTTGCCGATCATGACTTCGTGCTGCCCCGCTTGGGTGAACTTCTATGAGCACGAGTATCCCGACCTGCTCGAGTATCCCTCGACTGCCAAGTCGCCCGCTCAGATGTTCGGTGCTGTTGCCAAGACCTACTGGGCCGAGAAGATGGGTATCCCCCGCGAGAAACTCGTGGTCGTTTCTATCATGCCCTGCTTGGCCAAGAAGTATGAGGCTGGCCGTGAAGAGTTCAAGGTGAATGGCAATCCCGATGTGGATTACAGCATCTCGACCCGTGAGCTCGGTCGCCTGATCAAGCGCGCCAACATCGACTTCGTCAACCTGCCTGACAGCGACTTTGACTCGCCCCTCGGCGAATCGACCGGTGCTGGTGCCATCTTCGGCATCACTGGCGGTGTGATGGAGGCTGCATTGCGTACCGTCTATGAGGTACACACCGGCAAGACCCTGCCTCACCTCGAGTTCAACGAGGTGCGTGGCTTCGAGGGCATCAAGGAGGCTACCATCGACCTGAACGGCTTTGAGCTGAAGGTCTGCGTAGCTCACACCCTGAGCAATGCCCGCAAGGTGATGGACGCCCTGCGTGCCGGCAAGCTCAACTACCATGTGGTTGAGGTAATGGCATGTCCCGGTGGTTGCATCGGTGGTGCAGGTCAGCCCTACCACCATGGCAACATCGAGATCCTCAAGGCCCGTGCTGCTGCCGTTTACCGTGAGGACGAAGGCAAGGCCCTGCGCAAGAGCCACGAGAACCCCGACATCCAGAAACTCTACAAGGAATTCCTGGGCGAGCCCTGTGGCGAGAAGTCTCACCACCTGCTTCACACGCATTATTTCGATAAGTCCATTCATTAATCGACTAAAACAACACTAACGATATGAAGAAGAAAGAAGAAATCAAACTGGCGTGTACCGTTGTTCAACAGGTTGAGGAAATCTGCGACAAGCACGGCAACAAGCCCGGTGAACTGATCAACGTGCTGCACGAGTGCCAGGCACTGCACGGCTATCTCCCTGAGGAGATGCAGCGCATCATCGCCCGCAAGCTGGGTATTCCGGCCTCCAAGGTCTATGGCGTGGTGACGTTCTACTCGTTCTTCACCATGACTCCCAAGGGCAAGCACCCGATTTCAGTATGCTTGGGTACCGCATGCTACGTGCGCGGTTCAGAGCGTCTGCTTGAGGAGATCAAGCGCATCCTCAACATTGAGGTAGGCGAGACCACTCCCGACGGCAAGTTCTCGCTCGACTGCCTGCGCTGCGTGGGCGCCTGCGGTCTGGCTCCCGTTGTCATGATCGGCGAGCACGTCTATGGCCGTCTCGACGTCAAGGACATCCGTCAGATCCTCGAGACCACCGCTGCACAGGACTAATACACCAGCAAAAAAACTAACTTTCCAGAGCAGGATTTCCCGACAAGGGTTATCCTGCTCTTTTTCTGTGGTCGCGATATCAGGCAGGCCATCTTGAAAAAAAGCGGGGGGGAAATGTTAAAATTGTGTTAAAGCACAGCCGCTAATTTTGTTATTGTTTTGATATCTAGATAATTGACGCAATATATGGGTAGCATTAGGGAGACGGCACTCAAGGGGCAAGTGATTTATAGAATGCTACACGCTGCAAAAGTATCAGGAGTCATGAAGAAGCACAATGACAAAATGCAAACCAGGCGTGTGTCGCCAAGTGTGCCTTTCGATTTTAATCGGCCTGATGGTTGACGTAGTAGTTATTGACGGAGGCTAATTGTGAAAAAAATGATACACCTGTTGTGAAGTTGTCAGAAAAAATGTAATTTTGTAACCACATTCAAGAAACTATCGTTTTCCATAACGGTTAACCGCTAATATTATTCAGGCAATCAATGGATATAAAACACAACGAGTCAGCGAATAAGGACACTGAAAATAATGAAGCCCGTGATTTACAGTCCTATGGGCTTTCTGCATCCGACCATGTGCAGGTTTTGTGTTGTAGCGGCTCGGCATGCTACAAATCCGGCAGCTTAAAAATCATTGATCAATTCATCCGCTTGATTGAGGAGTACGGATTGGGCAGTCGTGTTGATGTGGTAGCCACTGGTTGCTTTGGATTCTGTGCCAAGGGGCCGATTGTCAGGATTATGCCTGACAATACGACCTATGTCCATGTTCATCCCGAGGATGTAGAAGATATCGTCAAGACCCATATCATTGGCGGTAGTCTGCTTGACAGCCTTCAGTATGTGGATTTCACCGCCCATCAATTGATGGATGACTCCAAGCACTGGAGTTCCTATCCCAAGCAGTTGTCGATGGATGCCATGTTGCATGACTACATCTACGAGATCGGTGGCAAGAAATTCCTGTCGGTGCTGTCTTATGAAATCAACTCCGAGAAGTGCAAGGGATGTAGTGCCTGTAAACGCAATTGCCCCAGCAGCGCTATCGTGGGAGACTTGAGGCACCCTCATCTCATCAATCCCTATAAATGCACCTGCTGCGGCCATTGTACCACTAAGTGCCGTTTTGATGCCATCCACGGTCCCGTAGGAGCCTTGTGCGAGCGCAATTATGTGGAAGACCTGCTTGTCGATGTCGCCGACCCTGACAAGATTGTCGTTGCCCAGACAGCTCCCGCCGTGAGATATGCGCTCGGAGAGGAGTTCGGTATGCCTCCAGGCACGATTGTGACGGGCAAGATGGTCACGGCCCTGCGCAAGGTGGGCGTGGATTATGTGTTCGACACCGATTTTGGCGCCGACATTACCATCATGGAGGAGGCAGCCGAGGTTGTTGACCGCTTGAGGAAATTCATTGCCGGTGACCGTAATGTGAAGATTCCTATCACCACATCATGTTGCCCGGCATGGGTGAATTTCTACGAGAACGAATATCCCGACCTGCGTGAGTATCCGTCAACCTGCAAGTCTCCGGCACAGATGCTTGGTGCAGTGCTCAAGACTTACTGGGCTCAGCGCATGGGCATTCCGCGTGAAAATCTTGTGGTCGTTTCGATCATGCCCTGCATCTCCAAGAAGTATGAATGCGCTCGCGACGAGTTTGTCAACGAGGGAACGCCCGATGTGGACTATTCGATCACGACAATAGAGCTGGCCGAGCTGATTCGGCGGATGAACATCAACTTTGACCAGTTGCGTGACACGGAATTTGACTCGCCGCTGGGTGACCCCTCGGGAGCCGGTGCAATCTTCGGCACGACGGGCGGTGTGATGGAAGCGGTTTTGCGCACGGTCTATGAGGAGTTTACAGGCCGGACCCTTCAGCATATAGAGTTTGAGCAAGTCCGTGGACTTGACGGTATCCGTGAAGCGGTCATCGACCTGGATGGTTTTGAGCTCAAGGTATGTGTTGTCAACACCCTGGCCAATGCCCGGATGGTGATGGATAAGTTGCGTGCAGGAGAACTGGAATATCATGTCATCGAAGTCATGGCATGTCCTGGCGGATGCATTGGCGGTACCGGACAGCCTTACCACCACGGCGACATAGAGGTCATCAAGGCCCGACAGCGTGCCATCTACAGCGAAGACGTCGGCAAGCGCCTGCGCAAGAGCCACGAGAATCCTGTCATTATTCGCCTCTACAATGAGTTCCTGGGAGAGCCCTTGCATGGCCGTGCACATGAGCTCCTCCACACCAAGTATCGCGACAAGTCAATCCTTTGATAGCTCTGTTCCTAAGATTGCGGTTATAGCAGCTCGCCATCATGGGAGGGAAACCTTTCCCAGGATGCCCTTGATGTGTGCTATGGTGATGCCGTAGTTGGTCATCGGTGTGCCCTGGCGGCGACATTGCATCACACGCGAGAGCATGAACTTGCTATTGAACATGCAACCGCCACAATGGATGACGAGGTCATAGCCGGTCACATCCTTCGGGAAATCCTTGCCCGCCACAATGTCGATGCCCAGACCATCTCCCACACGTTGACGCAGCAGGCGCGGAATCTTCACCCTGCCAATGTCCTCGGCTAGCGGGGCATGGGTGCAGGCTTCGGCTATGAGCACCCGGGACTGTTCGTTCAGGCGGTCGATGGCCATCGCGCTCCTGATGAAGAAACGGATGTCGCCCTTATGGGCCGCCATGAGCACCGAGAAGGAGGTGAGCAGGCAGCCTTCGGGCCTTTTCTTCTCCACGATGTCAAACACTTGCGAGTCGGTGATGATGAGTCGTGGAGGTTCCTTCAGTGCTGCCAGGGTGCTGTCGATATCCTCGGTCGTGCAGCAGATGGCGATGCAGCGCTTGTCCATCAGGTCGCGCAGTGTCTGCACCTGGGGCAGGATGAGACGCCCCTTGGGGGCCTGCGGATCCTGTGGCATGACCAGCAGCACGGTGTCGCCCGCCTGGGCAAGATTGCCGGTCAATGACTGTTTCTCACTTTCAGGCATGAGCCCTGCCAGAGTATTCCGCAGCAGGTCAAGACCTGTGCCGTTGATGGCGCTCACGGGGATGGCGTCACAGCCCAGCCGCTTAGCGATGTCGGCGAGTAGGGTAGTGGGCGCTTCGTTCATCAGGTCCACCTTGTTCAGCACGGCGACAAACGGAACATTGGCTTGTTTGAGCGACACAGCCCACGACGCCTCGTCGTCGAGCGATGTGCCGTCGGTGACGATAATCGCGATGTCGGTCTGCTTGATGACCTCACGGGTGCGCTCGGTGCGCAGGTCACCCACCTTGCCGCTGTCGTCGAAACCAGCCGTGTCGATGAGCACACATGGCCCTAACGGCAAAATCTCCATCGATTTCATCACCGGGTCGGTCGTCGTGCCCGGAACATCGCTCACCAGAGCCACCTGCTGCCCCGTGAGGGCATTGATGAGCGACGACTTGCCCGCATTGCGCCTTCCGAACAGCGCAATGTGCAACCGCTCACTCTGCGGCGCCCTGTTAAATGCATTATCTACCATGTTAAACGACAGAATTAAGAAAAAGAAAACAATAAATACAATAATTACAATTGATTAAAAATCAGCAATTTGTACTTATTGTACTTATTGTTTTCTTTTTGGTGGTTTAGAAGTAGAAGTCGCGCTGGCCGGCAGCAATCTCCTGGATGTGCTTGGCGGCGATTTCGCGCACTCGCTCATTCGATATCTTGGCCAGTTCCTGCTCGATGAGGGCGTTACCCTTGGCAACGGTGTCCGCGCTGGCAAAGTCCATGAGGTATTCCTTGAGCGTCATCAGCGCGTTGGGCGTGCAGATGTCACCGATCTTGCCGGCTTTGCACAGTTCCATGAAACGGTCGCCCGTGCGGCCCGAACGGTAACATGCGGTGCAGAAGCTGGGCAGGTAACCGATGGAGAGCAGCCAGTTGATGACCTCGTCGAGGGTGCGTGTGTCGCTCACATCAAACTGTGCCGTCTCGTCGTGGCGCTCGACGGTGGTGTAACCGCCGACACTGGTGCGGCTGCCACCGCTGATCTGGGAAACGCCCAGGTCAAGCACCTTGGCGCGCACGCTCTGGCTCTCGCGGGTGGAGATGATCATGCCGGTGTAGGGCACGGCCAGGCGAATGACAGCGATGATGCGGCAGAAGATCTCGTCGGGCAGCACGTCGGGGAACTCGTCGAGGGTGATGTCCTCGGCGGGGCAGATGCGCGGCACGCTGATGGTGTGCGGGCCGACGCCGAACTTGGCCTCCAGATGCTCGGCATGCATGAGCAGGCCGACAAAGTCATAGCGGTAGGTTGTCAGGCCATAAAGCACACCGATGCCCACGTCGTCACAGCCGCCCAATTGGGCACGGTCCATGGCCTCGGTGTGATAGCAGTAGTTGCTCTTGGGGCCCGTGGGATGCAGTGCCTCGTAGTTCTTGCGGTTGTAGGTTTCCTGGAACAGGATATAGGTACCGATGCCGGCGGCCTTGAGCTTCTCGTAAGCCTCGACCTCGGTCGCGGCGATGTTCACGTTCAGGCGGCGGATTTCACCATTGCCCACCTTGGTATTATAGATGGTGTGAATCGACTCCAGAATGTACTCCAGCGGGTTCATCACGGGGTGCTCGCCAGCCTCGAGAGCGATGCGCTTGTGGCCCATCTTGACCAAGGCCTCGACCTCGGCGCGGATCTCATCCTGCGACAGTTTCTTGCGAGGGATGGTCTTGTTCTTGGCATGGTAGGGGCAATAGACGCACCCGTTGATGCAATAGTTAGACAGATAAAGCGGGGCGAACATCACAATGCGGTTGCCGTAGAAGCGGCGCTTCACGTCCTTGGCCAGTTGCTCGTAGCGCTCAATCAGGTCTGGCTGGTCACAGTCCAGCAGGACCGCAGCCTCGCGGTGGGTCAGGCCCTTACACAGGGCGGCTTTATCGATAATCTGTTCTATCAGAGCACGGTTGCTCTTATTCTTCTCAGCGTAGGATAGAGTCTCCAGTATCTCGCTATCGTCGATGAATTCATCGGCATGGTTAGACTTGACGTTATACATGATATTTAATAGTAGCTATTAGTTGTTACAATCTGCAAATATAATAAAAAGTTGTCAGTTGCAATCGATGTCCTGCTAAAAAAAGATAATTAAACAAAAACTTGCTTGTGGTGATGCCGATTTGCACTATCTTTGCATGTTTATTGGTAAAAATCCGGGATATTGACTACCAGAGGTCTCCATATCATATTGGTTTTGGTAACAGCTATTGCCTTGTTACCAGCTATTTTGCATGGGCAGGTCATTACGGGCAACACGCTTGACCTGACCCAGGTGGTTGACTCTGTCGCCAGGAGTGAGAGTGACACGATTGCAAAAGAAGATGTCGTTTCACGCCAGACCGATTCTGTGAGCCGCTTTGTCAAACGGCAGGTGGACCTTGACCACGTCGTTGAGTTCAACGCCAAAGACAGCATCATCCTGACGGGGCGCAACCATGCCGTGATGTACGGCGGCAGCAAGATCCTGTATGGAGACATCGACATGAGCGCCTCCCAGATCACGATGGACATGGACAGCAGCCAGGTACAGGCCATCGGTGTAGCTGACAGCGTAGGCGAACTGGTGGGCAGTCCGGTATTCAAGGACCAGAGCGGTGAGTATGAGTCACGTGTGATGAAATATAACTTCAAGACCAAGCGCGGCTATATCACCGACATCGTCACCGAGCAAGGCGAAGGCTACCTCACCGGCGGCATCACCAAGAAGACCGAGGACGACTATTATTACATCAAGGACGGACGTTACACTACCTGTGATGACCATGAGCATCCTCACTTCTATTTCCAGCTCACCAAGGCCAAAGTGAAGCCCAAGAAGAACGTGGTGACAGGACCAGCCTTCATGGTGCTTGAGGACCTGCCGCTACCCATTGCGGTGCCGTTCGGCTACTTCCCCTTCAGCGAGAAGTACCAGAGCGGTATCTTGGTACCCACCTTCGGTGAGGATTACAACCGCGGCTTCTACCTGCGCAACGGCGGTTACTACCTGGCCCTCGGTCAGCACGCCGACCTAGCGCTGACAGGAGAAATCTACACGCGCGGCTCATGGGGCGTGTCAGCCCAGTCGTCCTATAGCTGGCGTTACCGGTTCTCGGGCTCGTTCAGCGTCAATTATCTCACGACGGTGACCGGTGAGAAGGGCGACCCTGACTACAACAAGATGCACAATTTCCAGGTAGTGTGGAGCCATAGCCAGAACCAGAAGGCGAACCCGTACCTGACCTTCTCGGCCAGCGTGAACTTCGCTACCACCGGCTACGCCCGCAACAGCCTGAACACCTATTATACCAGTGCCTTCACCGAGAACACCAAGAGCAGTACCGTCAACCTGACCTATAAGATACCCAACAGCAAGTGGACGATCTCGACCAATGCCAATGTATCACAACGCACTGCCGACTCGACAATCACCGTTTCTTTCCCGAACATCACCATCAACCTGAGTCAGACGGCGCCGTTCAAGCGCAAGCGTGTCGTGGGCGACGAGCGGTGGTATGAGAAAATCAAGATCAGTTACTCGGGACGTTTCCAGAATTCACTGACTGCCAAGCAGAATGAGTTCCTGCACAAGAATCTGGTCAAGGACTGGCGCAACGGCATGAGCCACACTGTGCCCGTCCAGGCGACCTTCAACGTGATGAAGTACTTTAACATCACGCCCAGCTTCACGATGAACGACCGCATGTACACCAGCAAGATACGGCAGCAATGGGATCCCAATGCCAGTGCTGTCGTGAGGGACACGACCTACGGATTCTACAACATTTTCGACTTCAACTTCGGCGTGTCGGTGAGCACAAAGGTGTATGGCTTCTTCAAACCCATGAAATTCCTGGGGAAGCTGAGTGAAAAATTGCAGATGGTGCGCCACGTGATGACACCCTCGATCTCGTTCTCGGCGACGCCTGACTTTGGTGACCCCTTCTGGGGATACTACGGCAACTATGAGCGCGTTTATAATGACGGCAGGGTGGAACCTGTTAGATACAGCTATTTCCAGCACGGGTTATATGGCAGCGCGCCTAACGGCAAGTCGGGAACAATCATGTTCAATATCGCCAATAACCTGGAAGCCAAGATCAAAAGCGATAACGACAGCACTGGCTTCAAGAAGATATCGCTTATCGAGAACCTCACCTTGACCCAATCGTGTAACCTGGCTGCCGACTCGCTCAAGTGGAGTAACCTCAACACCAGCATCATGCTGCGTCTGATCAAGGGATTCAACCTCAACTTGAGTGCCACTTGGGACGTCTACAAGTATGCCTTGAACGAGAACGGGACTCCGGTGAGGATCAACAAGCTGCGCCTGTTTAACGGCGGTGGCTGGGGACGCCTGTCGAGCACGGGAACATCGTTTTCATATACGTTTAACAACGACACCTTCCGCCGCAAGAAGGATCAGAACAAGTCACGCACCGACCAGCAGCCGCCAAATCAGAACAATAACAATAGTCAAGACGGCGAACAGGAAGAAGATCAGAAAAGAACCGGCTCCACGACCGACCTTGAACTCATTGACGGCTACGCCAAGTGGGACTGCCCATGGAGCCTGACCGTCAACTACTCGTTGTCCTACGGTTACGGCAAGTTCAATTACAAGAAGCTTGAATATGACGGCAAATGGACCCAGAACCTGAGCCTCAACGCCACCATACGCCCCACAAAGAACTGGTCATTCAATGCATCGGCCAGCTACAACTTTGACACCCATAAGATTGCCTATATGAACTGCCGTATCTCGCGAACGATGCACTGCTTCGAGATGAGCGCCAGCTTTGTACCCGTGGGCCCCTACAAGAGTTACAATTTCCACATCGCCGTCAAGTCGTCCATCCTGCAGGATGTGAAGTATGACAAGCACTCAAGCATGAACAATGGCGTCACCTGGTATTAAATCAATCGTCCTGGTGGTAGCCATGTGGATCTCGCTTTCCCTCGCCGGCCAAGAGTTGTTGCCGAGGGAGGGTGACCTGCTGTTCTGCTGTAGCGACACCGCCAATGCCATTACGGCCGTCACGAGCGGAGTGGGGGAGATGCCCATCGACCACGTCGGCATCGTCCACCGCGTCGGCGGTGACGAGGGGCCGCTTTTTGTCATCGAGGCCGTTAAGCCCTGTGTCCGCCTCGTGGCGCTTGACGAGTTCCTTGACGAAAACGGACAGGTGATACTGGCGCGGGTCAATGCGGACCTTGATGTGGAATCGTCGGTAACACAATGCCTTGGCATGGTGGGGCGGCCCTATGATGACCTCTATCTGCCGGGGGACAGTGCGATTTATTGCAGCGAACTGGTTCAGATGAACTATATTGACACGAGCGGCAAACTCATTTTCGGCACGATACCCATGTCATTTCACGACGCTTCGGGCAGCATCACCGAGTATTGGAAGGATTTTTACTCAAGTCGAGGCATGCGCGTGCCTGAGGGCGAGCCCGGCACCAACCCCGGAGAACTCTCGCGTCGTCCCCAAGTCACCATCCTCGGCAAATACCCCAAAGGATTATGATTTTCTATTTCTCAGGTACCGGCAACACCCGTTTTATCGCCTCACAATTGTCTGAAGCCACTGGTGAGCGACTCATTCCCATTGCCACGGCAGTGTTGGACGGCAAGTATGATTACGAATTGGCAGCCAGCGAGCGAATCGGCTTTTGTTTCCCCATTCATGGTTGGCGGCCCCCGTTCATCGTCAGGGACTTTGTCAAGCGCCTGCAACTCAAGGGTTATCAGGGAAACTACTGCTACGGTTTTGCCACATGCGGCGATGACGTCGGTCTGGCATTTGACTACCTGCGCGAGGACCTGCTATCGGCTGGCATCACGCTTGACAGCGCCTTCTCGGTCATCATGCCCGAGACCTATAATTTCCCTGTCATCGACCAGATTGACACTCCCGAGAATGCCAGGCGCAAGATTGCTGACGCCAAGGATCGATTATCTCGTCTGCTGCCCGCTGTCGTCGAGTGCCGACGTGGGGTGACCGACGTCAACGAGAGCCGGTGGCCACGCATCAACAGCCGGCTGCTGGGCTCATTCTTTGTCAAGCATTGGGTCACCGATGCCAAGTTCACGGTCGATGCCGAGGCCTGCCTGCGATGCGGCAAGTGCCGGCAAGTGTGTCCTGTGGGCAATATCGAGTGCCCAGAAGGCAAGCTGCCGCGGTGGCGCCACAACGGGTTGTGCACGACCTGTTTTGCCTGCTATCACCACTGTCCGGCCCATGCCATTGACTTCGCGGGCCGCACTCGTGGCAAACGTCAATACTATTTTGATAAAAACCTGACTTCAGAGAACTGACTTCTGAAAACTTTTTAGTACATTTGCAGGTTATAACTGAAGAACCTCATCATTTGGGTACTATCATATCCATAATAATCGGCTGTGTGTCAATAGGTATCATCCTGTCGGCACCGATGGGTCCTATCGGAATCCTATGCATCCAGCGCACCCTTAACAATGGCCGTCATTCAGGCCTGTTTACGGGTGTCGGAGCCGCCATCAGCGACCTGTTCTATTGTCTGCTGGTGGGACTGGGCATCTCGCTGGTGACCGATTTCATTGCCGATCATGTGAATGTGCTGCAGATCATCGGCAGTGTGATACTGATTGTCTATGCAGTTTACATGATTTTCCACAACCCGGTGAGCCAGATCAAAGAGAACATCGATCAGCGCAACGACCACTGGCGCGACATGGTGACGGGCTTCCTCTTCACGCTGAGCAACCCGCTCATCATGTTCCTGATCATCCCGTTGTTTGCCCGCTTCGGTTTCCCGCTTCCCGAATACAAATTCTACCACATCATCATCGGCTATGCCTTTATCGTGGTGGGGGCCTTGCTGTGGTGGGCCGTGATTACCTTCTTTGTCGATAAGGTGCGCACCCACTTCAACATCCGCTCGATGTGGCTCATCAACCGCATCATCGGCTCCATCATCATTGTGCTCTCCTGCTACGGCCTTGTCACAGGCGTCATCGCCTACCTGCACGAGCTGAACATCCTGACGTAATACCACTGTCTTCGCGGTTTTTAATCGGCTTGGCGGCCGAAAAATAAACAAAATTTTAAATAAAAATTAAACAAGAGGACATTTTTATTTAATCATCATTTTTTGTTAGCTTGGCTCCCGTAGCATCAACGCCCCCTGGCCCCCTCTAATCTTAGAGGGGGAATTGATAATGTGTTGATGGACAATAGATGATGATATCAAACTTAATGTAAAAATAGAGGCAAGACATTCACCAAGGTGAACGTCTTGCCCGTATTTCAAGGGAGTGATAGGCTTAATATTTCTTTACCTCGATCTCGCCATTGAGGACGGCGGCTGCATTGGCAGCCAGGGCCGACATCTCGTCTTCGCCGGGATATACGTGGACGGGGGCCATCCAGCCGATGCGTTTCTTCAACTCCTCGACCATATAATTCCAATAGGCGATACCGCCAGTGATGATGATGGCATCCATCTTGCCGCACAGCACAGCGCCCTTCTCGGCGATGGCCTTAGCAATATGATAGATCATGGCATCAACAACGAGTTTAGCATGCTCGTCGCCATCGTCGATCATCTTCTGGACCTGAATCATGTCGGTGGTACCCAGGTGAGAGAATACGCCACCCTTACCCGAGATCATCTTGAGGATTTCCTCCTTGGTATATTCGCCGCTGAAGCACAGGTTCACCAGAGCTTTAGCAGGCAGGCTGCCGGCGCGCTCGGGCGAGAACGGACCCTCGCCGTCCAGAGCGTTGTTCACGTCAACGGCACGGCCGTGGTCGTGGGCTGCTACCGAGATGCCGCCGCCCAGGTGGGCAACGATGAGGTTCAGGTCCTCATAGCGCAGGCCATTCTCCTTAGCGTAGCGACGTGCGATGGCGCGCTGGTTCAAGGCATGCCAGATGCTCTCGCGCTTGAACATCGCGAGACCGCAGATGCGTGCATAGTCGTTCAACTCGTCGGTGACAACGGGGTCGGCGATATAGCAGGGGCAGTCGAGGCCCTTGGCAATCTCGCGAGCGATGACGCAACCCAGGTCGCAGGCATGCTGGTGTTCGCTGGCATAGGTAGCCTGGATCATGTCCTCATCGACAGCATACACGCCACCGGGCAGGGGCTTGGTTAAGCTGCCACGAGCGACGATGGCATCAAACTTGACGGGAATGCCCGCCTTCTCGAGTTCGCTCAGGATCATCTTGCGGCGGAAATCGAACTGGTCGGTAATCTTGGCAAACGGGGCGAGTTCTTCGGCTGAGTGACGGATAACTTTGATCAGACGAGGTTCACCATCCTCTACGACAGCCATTTTGGTAGAGGTTGAACCGGGGTTGATAACTAAAATGATCATTTCTGGTTTATTGATTGTGATATTAGTATTACGGTTAGTGGATTATTCGGCTGCCATCGTTGCTACGGCAAGGCTGTAGAACTTGGACTGGGCGCTGTCGGCACGCGAGGGAACCACGGCGGGGCACTTGGCACCCAGCAGCAGACCAGCGGTGCTGGCACCAGCAAACAGGGTAATGGCTTTATAGAACACGTTACCGGCCTCGATGTCGGGCATGATGAGCACGTCGCTGTCACCCATCAGGGGCGAAGTCAGGCCCTTGGCCTCCATGGCGTGCATGCTGCATGCGCACTTGGCGTCGAGCGGTCCGTCGACGATGCACTTGCCGAGCTCGCCGTTCTTGGCCATCTCGATAATCACGGGGTAATCCTCGGTGAAGGGGAAGTGCTTGCCGTTGACCTTCTCGGTGCAGTGGATGAGGGCCACCTTGGGCTCCTCGATACCGAAATTGCGTGCTACGTTAGACATGTACTTCACCATCTCGATGCGCTGCTCGCGGTTGGGATAGGGAATCACGGCAGCATCGGTGAAGATGAGGAACTTGTGGTAGCTGGGAATCGAGGCCACTGCAGCGTGGGTGAGCACGTTGCCCTTGGGCAGGATACCGGTCTCCTTGTTCAAGACGGCGCGCAGCAGGTTGTCGGTGTTGATGAGACCCTTCATGAGCACGTCGGCTTTGTCTTCACGCACGAGGGCGACGGCCTTGGCGGCAGCGTCGTCGGCATCGGTAGCGTCCACATAGCTGATGTTGTCGGCAAAGGGCTTCAGCGCTTCGTTGGCACGAAGCTTTTCCTCACAACCCACAAAGACGGCCTGAATGAAGCCGGCTTCCAGTGCCTGGGCACAAGCGGCGGGGGTTTTCTCATCGGCGGCCCAAACGACGGCCACGCGTTTCTTCACATTGTTCTCTTTGAGATGAGCAATCAGCTCGTCAAAATTCTTAATGGTATTCATTAATAATTAATGTATAAAAGAAGTTAATGGTTTCTGATGCCCAAAATTACTACATTTTTAGAACATAGGACAATTTTTTTTCAACAAGATGAAAAAAATGACTACATTTGCAATCATTAAGAGAACATTTTAATCAAGTAATCGATATGACAATGAACGGAATCTTATGTTTTTTAAACCTGGGAACGGGTGAAATCATCCTTATTGTCGCAGTGATCCTGCTGCTGTTCGGCGGCAGAAAGATTCCCGAGCTCATGCGTGGCCTGGGTAAGGGCGTGAAGAGCTTCAAGCAGGGGATGAACGAGGTCGAGGACGAGCTCAAGAAGCCCCTTGACGAACTCGACAAAAAAGACGCCCCCAAAGAGTAACTTGCGCGATTTATTCCTTGAGACGCAAGATTTTGCGTCTCTACAGCGGTCGATGGGGATTGGCTCACTTAGCGTCAACGCCCCCCGGCCCCCTCTAATCTTAGAGGGGGAGTTGCTGCAGATTTTGCGTCTCTACAGATGAGGCAGTACAGATGCTCGCGTGGTAAAATGGCTTGTTGTCACGGTTGAAGGATAGCTGAAAAAGATTGATGGCAGAAGGGGATCATTTAGAGGAGATGTCGTTCTGGGATCACATCGACGCCCTGCGTGGGGTGCTGGTGCGGATGGTCGTGGTCCTTGTGGCAGTGACGCTGGGGCTGTTCTTCGTCATGCCGTCGATATTTGACAAGGTCATCCTTGCTCCCTGTCATGGCGACTTTGTGCTCTACCGCCTGTTCGAGCAGATGACGGCGTCGGTGCCCTGGTTGCCTCAGTTCACCACGGCGGGCTTTGAGGTCGAGCTGATCAACATCAAACTGGCTTCCCAGTTTTTCATCCACATGTCCTCATCCTTCTGGCTGGCCCTGGTGCTGACCTTCCCGCTCATGTTGTACTTCCTGTGGACATTCATCGCCCCGGCGCTCTATCCCCGTGAGAAGCGAGGCGTGAAAACGGCCTTCCTGATCGGTTGCCTGATGTTCTTCATCGGCGTGGCAGTGGGCTATTTTGTCGTTTTTCCCGTCACGCTGCGCTTCCTGGCCGACTATCACGTCAGCCAGCTGGTGCCCAACCAGATATCGCTGGACAGCTACATGGACACCTTCCTGATGCTTATCTTCGTGATGGGTGTTATCTTTGAGCTTCCGCTAGTGGCGTGGCTACTCGGCTCGCTGGGAGCGCTTCACCGCGGATTCTTCAGGACCTATCGCCGGCATGCCGTCATCGTGCTGCTGGCCCTGGCAGCCATCATTACCCCAACCGGCGACCCGTTCACCCTGATGGTCGTGTTCCTGCCCATCTATCTGCTCTATGAGATCAGTGCCTATCTTGTACCCAAGTCGCCGGAAATCGACACGGAGAGCTTAACTGCAGATTGATCGTACGAACACGGCCTCAGCTGGGATTCTGATTTGTAGAGACGCAAAATCTTGCGTCTCTTAGCGTTAGGCGATACAATTATACGAACCGGAGACGCAAGATTTTGCGTCTCTACAGGGGCGGCACAAATGCATTTTGTAGCGTCAACGCCCCCCGGCCACGGATGACTTGTAGAGACGCAAAATTTTGCGTCTCTTAGCGTTAGGCGATACATTCTTCTGTAAAGGAGACCCAAGATTTTGCGTCTCTACAGGGGCGGCACAACTGCATCTTGTAGCGACAACGCCCCCTGGGCTCCTCTAGTCTTAGAGGGGGATTTTTGGGGTTCTTGTGCATGAACATATCTTGACTTGATTTAATCTTGGAAGGGGGGAGAAGATGGTAGTATTAATGATTGATAACCGTAAATCCCCACTGAAATACTGCTACTGAAATTGGTAGTTTTTGTCAGATTTCTGCAACAATATCGTAAATTATTTCTAAAAATGATTGCAGTTATAAAATTTGTAGTAAATTTGCGCTACATAAATTAACCAAAAAAATTATAACCAAAATTCTGATTCTGATTTTCTATGAAACCTACAAAGAAATCTATTTCTCTGAAGTCTTATGGAATTGAAAGAATGAGAAGAGAATAAAATGATTTTTTAGTGTTAACTCCATTTATATTATTAACTAAACTAAATTATTAATTTTTATGAAGAAATTATTATTCTTAGTGTTAAGTATGGCTGTTGCAGTTTCTGCTTCAGCAGGTGTTACTGCATCGAAGATCCAGAAGAACTCGATGGCTCCCACCAAGCAGTCCGTAATGGTACAGCAGGAACGTCACGCCAATGGTCCGATCTTCTCGACCCCGGCTCCCAAGTTCAAAGCTCCCGCTAAGGCTGACATCCCCGCTGGCATGGCCATGGTAACTCTCACCGCAGGTGACGTTTGGCAGGATGGCTCTGGCTACCAGATGCTTCTTGATGCTGATGCTACCGCCTATGGCACCATCATCCCCGAGACCGGAGCTCTGACCACGAGCGGCAACGCGAGCGATGCTACCTACGCAGAGTTTGAGTACAAGATTCCGGAGAATGCAGACGGCGCTCTGAACACGGCAAACATCGTGATCAATAACAGCGTATCGATCCTCGTTCCCGCCGGCACCTATGACTGGTGCATCACCAACCCGACTCCCGGTGACCGCATGTGGATCGCTTCTGCCCAAGGTTCTATCGGCGGCCGCTATGATGACTTCGAGTTTGCTGAGGGTGCTACCTATGTGTTTGAGGTTTACTTGAGCGGTTCAAACGATGCTGTTGACCTCACCATTCTTGAGCCCGGTGTTGCTCTGACCACTCCCGAGAACCTGGCTGTTGCTCCCGATGTTAACAGTGCAGATGTAACCTGGACCGACACCGATGACCTGATGTGGAACCTGCGCTACAGGCCCTACAAGGAGGGTGCAGGCTTCTTCTGTGACTTCGAGGGTGAGGTTGCTGATTGGGCCGAGGGCTGGATTCTCCTCGACCGCGATGGTGACGGTAAGAGCTGGAGTGTATTCGGTTTGGAGGATGGTAGCGATAGCTGGTTGACTTCTGCCAGCTATGACTCCAGTGGTGCTCTGACTCCTGACAACTACCTGGTAACTCCCTACATTGAGCTGGGCGGAAACTTGACATTCGACGTTTGGGCTCAGGATCCCTCTTGGCCCGCTGAGCACTATGCTGTTTACCTGTTCTTAGAGGACATGAATACTCTTGAGGAAATCTACTGGGCTGACTTTATTGAGATCTATCCTGAGACTGAGCTTGATGCAGAGCGTCACACCATTACCATTGACCTGTCAGAGTATGCTGGTCAGAAGGGTCACATCGCCTTCCGTCACTTCAACGTTACCGACATGTTCCGCATCAACATCGACAACGTTATGGTTGGCGACGGTGTAGGTCCCGAGCCTTGGGTAGTAGTTGAGGGTCTGGAAGCAACCGCTTACACCATCGCTGGCCTGACTGCCGAGACCACCTATGAGGTACAGGTACAGGCTGCTGGTAGCGCTGCAACTTCGGCATGGACCGAGACTGTACTCTTCACCACCCTGGCTGAGAGCGCATATATGCGTGGCGACGTTAACAACGACGGCGTTGTTGCCATTGCCGATGTTACCACCCTGATCAACCACGTGCTGATGAACGACTTCAACGACAGTGAGAGCTTCAACAGCGAGAACGCTGACTGCAACCTGGATGGCAAGTGGAACATCAGCGATGTTACCGCTCTGATCAACTACATCCTGAGCAAGCAGTGGTAATCCCACCTAATTGATCGCAAGATCAATGCCAATTACAGGCTCCCTCAAGGGGGCCTGTTTTTTTTTCGTGCTGGAGTGAGGTCATGGCTTATGTAGAGACGCAAAATCTTGCGTCTCCCCTGCGACAACTCAAGGCTGTGTCATAATTGTGACTCGGTAATATAACCGTGCTATCGCACGGGAAATCTTGTGCAAACCGAATGCAAACGAGCTTGCTCGATTTGTTGAGGTGCAGCCAAGATTATTCAAATTAATCAAATTATAAAATTAATATTGATACTATTATCATAATAAACGTGAGTCCGTCGAAAACAAGTTGAAGATGCTAAATTCCTCCCCTAAGATAGGGGAGGTGGAGCGTAGCGCCGGAGGAGTATGATTAATGCTTTGGGTGCATCAACGCCCCCGGCCACGGATGACTTGTAGAGACGCAAAATTTTGCGTCTCTTAGCGTTAGGCGTGACATTCTTCTGTACGGGAGACGCAAGATTTTGCGTCTCTACAGGGACGTTGGATTGGCTCACGTAGCTTCAACACCACCCTCGGGGATGTGCGTCATAATTCAACGGCTTGAACTATCACCGCCCTGCGGGCGGGAAATTAAACAAATTTTTAAATTAAAATTGATACTATTATCATATTAATAAAAATTTTATAATTAATTTGATTAATTTCCCGTGCGGTAGCACGGTTATATTACCATGTCACAATTATGACACAGCCCCATGTCGCAGGGGAGACGCAAGATTTTGCGTCTCTACAGGGGCGGCACAAATGCATCTTGGGGCGTCAACGCCACCTCCTCTAAGATTTGAGGGGGAGTTTTTACTTGAGGGAGGCGAGTTGCTTTGGGTTGCCGACGATCCAGAGGATGTCACCGGGGCGGAAGGTGAGGTCGGGGGTGGGGGAGATGTAATCGTCGGGGCCGCGCTGGACGGCGACGAGCAGTGCGCCGTAGTCCTCGCGCAGGCGGGCGTTCTCAAGCTTGACACCGACGATGGATGAGTGTTCGCCGATGGCAAAGTGTATGAACCGGACGTCGTTGTCAGGAGTGTCGATGACGTTGTGCTGAGCCTCGACCAGGGGCAGCATGCGCTGTATCTGTTCCTCGGTGCCGATGACGCCCAACAGGTCGCCCGGGAAAATGCGCATCTCTCCGGAGGGTACGGGATGCAACTTACCGGCGCGCTGGATGTTGACGAGATTGACGCCGTAGCGGGTGCGCAGGTCAAGGTTGCGCAACCTGTCACCGACGAAGGGACAATCGTGGCCCACAATCATATAGGCCAGGTGGAGGTCACTCACCAGGTTGTTCCCATGGCCGGTGCGGTTGTTCTCTCGCTGATTGATATTGTTGATGAATCGGCGCTCAATGCGGTCGATGCGACGACGCAGGGGGGATGGCAAGAGCATCAGCACCGTAATGGTGGCGAGCACAAGCAAAATCGCTGCTACGACAGATGTGGCGCTGGGGTAGATGCCCTGGAGAATGACGGCGATAAAGATGGCAGACAGCACGGCACTGATAATGATCATGACGACGAAGGGGACATAGGATACCGTGCCATTGTCCTCGACCAGCTGGTTATACTCGTCGCGCTTGACCGAGGGCAGAATCATGGAGGCAATGAAAGGGCCGATGATGGAGATTGTCAGCGCCACACTCGCCAACCGGGCCCACACGCCACCGCCCAGCCATCGCATGACCAGCGGCATCAGGTAGGTGCGGCAGAGGACAATAGCGGCAATGATGACGACCGAATAGACGATGAGGCGAATCATGTAGCGGGAAACGATGGCCTTCCACAGGAGGGCGGTCCTGCTGCTCTCGCTCTCGCTGGCCACGTGGCTGTAGCCGTTGAGCAGGCGTGTCCAGCTCTTGGGCAGAATGCGGTAGAGGGCATTGTAGCAGGGCTCGGCGCGCTTGATGAAGAAGGGGGTGGTGAACGTCGTGATGACCGACACCGCCACGATGATGGGATAGATGCTCGCGTCGAGCACACCCAGGCTGGTGCCCAAGGTAGCGATGATGAAGGAGAACTCACCGATCTGGGTCAGCGAGAAACCCGACTCCATGGCCAGCTTGAGCGGCTGCCCGGTGGCAAGCATGCCGAAGGTGCCGAACACGATCATGCCCACGATGACCACGACAGCCAGGAGGGCTATGACGCCCCAGTGGCGGGTCATCACAGCGGGGTTGACCATCATGCCCACCGAGATGAAGAAGACGGCCCCGAAGAGGTCCTTGACGGGCGAAATAAGGCGCTCGATGCGCTCAGCCTCGATGGTGCCGGCAAGGATGGAACCCATGACAAAGGCCCCCAATGCCGCCGAGAAACCCGACCCGACAGAAAACAGCACCATGGCAAAACACAGTCCCACGGAGATGATGAGCATCTGCTCGTCGCTGATGTATCGCTTAAAGCGCTTGAACAGCGTGGGTAGCATGAAAATGCCCACCGTGAACCACATGATGAGGAAGAAGCACAGCTTGAGGATGCTGCCGACCATGTCCTGACCCTTGACGCTGTTGTTCAGGGCGATGGACGATAGAATCACCATCAGCACCACGGCAAAGAGGTCCTCGACGATGAGGACGGCAAAAGTCATGGGGACGAAGCGGCGTTGCCGCATGTTCAGGTCGGTCAAGGCCTTGATAATGATGGTGGTCGATGACATCGATATCATGCCACCGAGGAAGATGCTGTTGACCACCCCGAAGCCGAGATACCGGCCGACGACATAGCCCAGACTCATCATGCCCGCGACAATGATCAGCGCCGTGAGAATGGCAGAGCCGCCCACGTCGATCAGCTTCTTGAAGCTGAATTCCAGTCCCAGGGAGAACAACAGGAAGATGATGCCGATCTGGGCCCAAAACTCGATGTTGGCCTCGATGGCCACCGAGGGGAGCAAGGTGAAATGCGGACTTGCCAGAAATCCGGCGACGATGTAGCCCAGCACGACTGGTTGCTTGAGCATCTTGAAGACGACGGTTGCTATGGCTCCCAGGATGAGAATGAGCGCCAAGTCGCTGATCAGGCTGTTAATATCAATACCTTCCATTATTATTCTCTTATTAATTATTTAACGTGGGTTAGACAAATCGTTAGGGTGAGGCGTTCGTGCTACAAACATATATCATCTGGTAGCGTCAACGCCATCCGGCCCCCTCTAATCTTAGAGGGGGAGTTGCTGGTGTAGGCATTTAAAGATATTATTTTCATCGGGGCTCACCTTGATTTACATGTTCATCTCGTTGGTGATGGTGATCGAGACGGCATTGCTCTGTTCCTTGATGGTCTTGAACATCGCGGGGACATCGACGTTGCTCTTGCTGCGCACCATGAAGTTGACGATAGTGAGTTGGTTGTCGTATTCAAACTTCATGAACTCGTCGCTGATGTGGACGTCATTGGCCACCATGATGTCGCGCAGGGGCTGGATGTCGTCGAGGATGCCGTGCATCTTGACGCGTATGATCTTGGTCTCCCACAGGAAATTGTGGCGTTGCTCGATGCGCTCGATATTGACCAGGATGAAGATGATGAGCAGGGTAGCGATGATGCTGATGAGGTACATACCAGCCCCGACAGCCAGACCGATACACGCCGAAATCCAGATACCGGCCGCCGTCGTCAGACCGCGCACGGAACCCTTCATCTGGATGATGGCACCGGCACCGAGGAAGCCGACACCGCTGACCACCTGTGCCGCGATGCGGCCGGGGTCACCGTTCTTCAACCCCATGTATTCCTGGGGAATATATATAGAAATGAGCATGGCGAGCGTAGCGCCCATGGAGATGAGGGCAAAGGTGCGGAGTCCTGCGATCTGCCCCTTGCGACGGCGCTCCATGCCGATGACGGCTCCCAGGACGAGGCTCAGCACCAGCTTGGTAATAGCACCCACGAGATTGACGTCGGGACTGATGATTGCCTGATAAATGTTGTCGAACATAACAGAATCAATATTTGTTGTAAAATGCAAAGTTAGCATTTTTAGGGTACACCTGCAACCGTTAGAGCATAAAAATCATTATATTTGCAGCTGTTAATCACCAAAACTATGACATCGATATGAAACGAATCTTTTTTATCGTCTCGCTGTTACTACTGACAGCAACGCAATTATCGGCCCAAATGCTTATCGGATCGTATAATATCCGCTACAAGAACAATGGCGACAGCATCAACGGCAACGTGTGGGCAAAACGCTGCCAGGTCATCTGCGACCAGGTGAACTTCATGTCTCCCGACATCATCGGCACCCAGGAGGTCCTGTGCGGACAGCTCCATGACATGCTCTCGCTGCTTGACGGATATGACTACATCGGGGCCGGCCGTGACGACGGGAAGACGGCGGGCGAATATGCCGCCATCATCTACAAGACGGACCGCGTCAGGCTGCTGGACCAGGGCAACTTCTGGCTCAGTGAGACGCCCGACCGTCCGGGCCTCGGGTGGGATGCCGCATGTGTGCGCATCTGCACGTGGGGCAAGTTCGCTGGACAGCATGCGACCAACGATGAGGCCTTCTACTTCTTCAACCTGCACATGGACCACGTGGGCGTGACAGCCCGCCGTGAGGCCGCAAAGCTCATCGTGAGCAAAATCCGTGAAATCGCCCATGGGGCACCCGTCATCGTCACGGGCGACTTCAACGTGGACCAGAATGATGAAATCTACGGCATTTTCACAGACTCGGGCCTGCTCAAGGATTCCTACGGTGCCACACGCCTGCGGTTTGCCGAGAACGGGACGTTCAACTCCTTTGACACCGATCTGTTTACCGAAAGCCGCATCGACCACATCTTCGTGTCGCCGGCCGTGGATGTGGACTCTTACGGCGTGCTGACCAACAGCTACTGGACTGCCAACGACGAATCCTCGGCCCAGCTCAAGGGGCATGACGCACCGCAGCAGATCAACTTCAGCCGCTATTCCCGCCGTCAGCCTTCAGACCACTATCCGGTGTTTGTCCGCCTCTCGCTCCCCAAGTGATTTCCCGATGGAGGCTGTGCCATAATTGCGACTCGGTAATATAACCGTGCTATCGCACGGGAAATTAAACAAATTGTAAAATTAATATTGATAATATTATCATATTAATAAGAATTTTATAATAAATTTGATTAATTTGGCTTCGCCGAGCTAAAGCTTCCCGCCCGCAGGGCGGTTATAGTTCTAGCAGTTGAATTATGACACATCCTCTATTAAGAAAAATTGTGTTGGAGTTTGTGAGAAAATATGTAACTTTGCAGTTTTGATGGAACGCATGATACAGAAACGGAATATCGCGGTGCTGGGCAGCACGGGGTCTATCGGGCGGCAGACGCTTGATATCATTGAAGAATACCCCCAGCTGTTCAGGGCATGGCTGTTAGTGGCCCGGAGCAGTGCCGACCTGCTGATTGCCCAGGCGCGGCAGATGCGCCCGCACATGGTCATCATTGCAGATGAACAGTACTATGACTACGTGCGCGACGCCCTTGAAGACACCGACATCGAGGTGGCAACGGGCAGTGCAGCGATTGCCCAGGCAGTGACAGCCCCCGAGATTGATACCGTGGTGACCGCCATGGTGGGGTACAGTGGCCTGGAATCAACCATTACCGCCATCAAGGCCGGCAAGCGCATCGCCCTGGCCAACAAGGAGACGCTGGTAGTGGCGGGAGAGCTGATTGACCGCCTCATGATGGAGTCGCCGGGCAGCGTGCTCTATCCGGTTGACAGCGAGCACGGTGCATTCTACCAGTGCCTGGTCGGCGAGCGCAAAGAGGACATCGAGCGCCTGTTGCTCACCGCCTCGGGCGGCCCATTCCGGACACTGCCCAAGGAACGCCTGGAGCACGTCACCGCGGCCGACGCCCTCAAGCATCCCAACTGGTCGATGGGCGCCAAGATCACCATCGACTCGGCGACGATGATGAACAAGGGCTTTGAGATGATCGAGGCACGCTGGCTGTTCGGAGTGTTGCCCGACAGAATCGAGATTCTGGTTCATCCCCAGTCTATTATCCACTCGATGGTGGCCTTCAAGGACGGCTCGGTGAAGGCACAGTTAGGCCTGCCAGACATGCACCTGCCCATCCGCTACGCGCTGGGTCTGCCCGACGGGCGCCTGGCTAGCGACTGCCGCAAGATGACCATCGAGGACATGGCAACACTCACGTTTGAGCGTCCGGACTATGACAAGTTCCCGCTGCTGCGCACGGCCTATGCCGCTGCCGACCAGGGTGGTATCGCCCCGTGTGTGATGAACGCCGCCAACGAGATTGCCGTTGCCGCCTTCCTTCAAGACAAGATTCGGTTCACCGATATCTATCATATCATTGAAAAAACAATGGAGCGGGCTCCACATGTCGAGCATCCCAGCTATGAGGACTACGTGACGAGCAATACCGAGGCCCGCGAGTATGCCACAACACTAATTTAATCAACTAGAAAACAAGGGACTAGAAACAAACAACAAATGAGTACTACATTTTGGATCAAAGCTCTCGAGCTGATTCTGGCACTGGGCATCCTGGTGATGATCCACGAATTTGGACACTACTTTTTCGCCCGTGTGTTCGGAGTGTGGGTAGAGAAATTCTACCTCTTCTTCAATCCATGGTTAACCATTGCGAAATGGAAACCCGGCAAATACTTCAAGTGGTTCTCACACGGCAATGAAATGGCCGTTGCCGGCGAGAACGACCTCAACGAGAATAAGAAATCATGGCGTGCCACCGAGTACGGACTGGGGTGGCTACCCCTGGGCGGCTATTGCTCCATCGCCGGCATGATCGACGAGTCGATGAACACCGAGGCCATGAAGGAGCCCGCCAAGTCTTGGGAATTCCGCAGCAAGCCGGCATGGCAGCGCCTGCTCATCATGCTGGGCGGCGTGCTGTTCAACTTCCTGCTGGCTATCGTCATCTACGCCGGCATCGTCTATAGCGTTGGCGAGGAGTATGTCAAGTTCTCCGATGCCACCAGCGGTATGATTTATTGCGACAGCGCCCACAAGGTCGGTTTTGTGGACGGAGATATCCCCCTGAGTGCTGACGACAAGGAACTCGTGCGTCCCGATGCCGGCAGCCTGCAGGCCATGTTGACATGCCATCAGGTCAAGGTGCTGCGCAACCACAAGGACACCATTGCCATCAGCATCCCCGACAACTTCATCTTCCAGGTGAACAGTGATGCCGAAAAGGGACATCCGTTCATGATTTACTGCATGCCCCTGATCGTCGATCAGGTGCAGCCGCGCATGGGCGGTGAGAAAGCCGGCCTGATGAAAGGCGACCGCCTGCTGGCGGTGAATGACGTTCCCACGCCAGACATCACCTCCTTCTCGGAGGAGCTTGCTAAATACAAGAACAAGAATGTGACCCTGCGCTATCAGCGCGGCAACCAGGAGCTCACGGCAGTGGATGTTCCCATCGACGGCAACGGCATGCTGGGCATCACCAAGGAGCTTGACCCGTCCAAGATTTTCAAGAGCACGGTCATCCACTACAACTTGCTGCAGTCGATTCCCCGCGGCATCGAGATGGGCTGGGACAAGATGGTCAACTATGTGAAGCAGCTCAAGTATGTCTTCACCCCCGAGGGAGCACAGAGCCTGGGCGGTTTCGGTGCCATCGGCAGCATATTCCCCGAGAAGTGGAACTGGCTGGACTTCTGGAACATCACCGCTCTGATCTCGGTCATCCTGGCCGTGATGAACATCCTGCCCATCCCCGCATTGGACGGTGGTCACGTGCTGTTCCTGCTCTATGAGATCATTACCGGCCGCCAGCCGAGTCTCAAGTTTATGGAGAAGGCACAGATGGTGGGTATGGCCCTGCTCATCGCCCTGCTCCTGTTTGCTAATGGTAACGACATCTACAGATATTTCTTTAAATGACCTATAAAACCGTAACTCTCAAGCGCGGCAAGGAAGAATCGCTGCAGCGCTTTCATCCCTGGGTATTCTCGGGCGCCATTGCCGCGGCCGATGACACGATTGAGGAAGGCGACCTGGTGACTGTCTATGCCCATGACGGGACCCTCATCGGCAACGGCCACAGCCAGATCGGCAGCATCGCCGTGAGGATGCTCACCTTTGACGACACGGCCATCGACGAGGCCTTCTATGAACAGCGTCTGACCGATGCCTACAGGATGCGCGAATCCCTGGGCCTGCAGCGGGAAGACAACAATGCCTTCCGTCTTGTGCATGGCGAGGGCGACTTCCTGCCCGGCCTTGTGGTGGACATCTACGGTCCCACGGCCGTGATGCAGGCCCACTCACCCGGCATGCACTTTGCCCGCGACATCATCGCCAAGGCACTGACCCGATTGCCCGGCATCCGCAACGTCTATTACAAGAGCGAGACCACCTTGCCCTACAAGGCTCACCTCGACCCGGTGAACGACTATATCATCGGCAGCATGGAGACTGACGAAGCGCTGGAAAACGGTCTGCGTTTCCATGTCGATTGGCTGAAGGGCCAGAAGACCGGCTTCTTTGTCGATCAGCGCGAGAACCGTCGCCTGCTTGAGCACTACAGCCATGGGCGCCGTGTGCTCAACATGTTCTGCTACACCGGCGGCTTCTCGGTCTATGCCTTGAGGGGTGGGGCAGAGCTGGTTCACTCGGTCGACAGTTCGGCCAAGGCCGTCCGCCTCACCGATGACAACGTGTCGCTGAACTTCGGCAGCGAGGACGCTCGTCACCGGTCATTTGCCGAGGATGCATTCAAGTTCCTTGACAATATGGAAGCGGATTCCTATGACCTTATCATCCTGGATCCGCCGGCATTTGCCAAGCACAAGAGCGCCCTGCGCAATGCCCTCGTGGGCTACCGTCGCCTCAATGCCAAGGCGCTGGAAAAAATGCCTCACGGCAGCATCCTGTTCACCTTCTCCTGCTCCCAGGCCGTGAACAAGGAGCAGTTCCGCCTGGCAGTGTTCAGCGCAGCGGCCCAGACACGCCGCCGTGTGCGCATCCTGCACCAACTGACCCAGCCGGCCGACCATCCCATCAACATCTATCATCCTGAGGGAGAGTACCTCAAGGGATTGGTCCTCTATGTGGAATAGAAGTCCCGATCAGAATATTTTATCAACCAAAACATATTTCAAAAAACTAAGATGAAGAAATTATCAATCCTTTTTGCAGCCGTGGCTCTGCTGGCCATGACCGCATGCAATGAGAAGCCTGCCAAGTCGGCTGACGACGCCCAGCCCGCAACCAGCGAGCAAGTTGATACCGCCCAAGCAAAGAATGCGGCCAAAGTGGACGTGGACCGTGCCAAGCCCACCGAGGACGGAAAGGACCACATCGTCGCTGAGTTTGCCAACAAGGACTACCAGGTCCGCATTGAGAATCTCGCTGACGGCACCTATCGCGTCAGCTTGTGGAAGGTCGGTCAGGACAAGAGCAGCAAGCCCGAACGTGTAGCCGAGTCCAAGAATTGTGTCATGAAGGACAACAATTACCTGATGAAGACCGATGACGGCACTATCTATATCATCAATGCCCAGCCCGGCTCGGAGCAGCTGACCATCATGAAGGAGAATGAGATGATCTATCCCAAGATGTAACTGACGACCAAGATATGAAAAAGACTGCATCGATAGTACTTACCTTGCTGTTGTGCATGGTGATGACATCCTGCTCCAAAACCGCGAGAGAGGAAAAGCGCTTGCTGAAGGGGATGATGAGTGAAAACTACGAGACCTCGGCCAAGGCCCTCAGCGAATTCATCACATGGATGCAGACCGACAAGGCCACCATGAACCATGACTTCCAGCTCATGCGTGAGAAGTTGGGCATGAAGATAGTCAACAGTCCCGACAGCCTGGTGCGCTGCTACAGCTGGGTGACAGGACAGTTTGAAAACAACGCATCCTATGCCAACATTATTCAATGGATGACCGAGGGCCATTTTGTCGGCTATAGCGGACCCATTGACCACCTGCTGGCAGGTCGTGAGGCCAATCTCAAGGCCCAGGAGACGCTGGCCCACAGCATCGACACCATCTTCGAGATCCGTTTCGGTAAGCAGCCTGTTTACCTGATAGCCCAGTCCTACACTAACCGCAAGGGCTTCAGGCGTGCCTATGTGTCGGCTTCTACCATCGCAGCCCTGAGTCTCAGGCTGTTGCCGTTCTTCTTTGACGGTACCGAGATTGCCGGTAACAATGAGTTCATCGATGAGGCAAACGTCCCCATCGGAGACCTGTTCAAGTGGGACGAGAAGAACCGTCTGTTCTATGCCTATCAGGTAGATGACAGCAGCCGTCTCATCCCGGGCCAGTACACCATCTATAAGCTGGGCGAGAAGAATTTCGTCAAGCAATGATTCAGAAACCGATACAGAAAACCAACCGCTTATTTAATACTAAAAAGATGAGAAAAATGATTATTGCCGCTATTGCCACGGCGGCGCTATCAACAACTGCAATGGCTCAGAACAATAACTTTGACTACTCGGTGGACCGATTTGCCGACATCGAGGTGCTGCGCTACCAGGTGCCCGGTTTCGAGGACCTGTCGCTCCAGCAGAAGGAGCTGGTATATTACCTCACCGAGGCTGCACTCAACGGTCGCGACATCCTCTTTGACCAGAACTGCAAGTACAACCTGATGGTGCGCCAGACCCTTGAGGAAATCTACCGCAATTACAAGGGCAGCAAGGATGACAAGGACTACGTTGCCTTCATGAAGTACCTGAAGCAGGTGTGGTTCGGCAACGGCATCCATCACCATTACTCCATGGACAAGTTCACCCCCGAATTCAGCAAGGACTTCTTTGACAAGCAGTTTGCAGCACTGCCCGGTGCAAAGAACCGCGCCGCTGACAAGAAGGTGCTCGACCGCATCCTCTTTGACCCGTCATTCATGGCCAAGCGCGTCAACCAGGCCGACGGCGAGGACCTGATTCTCACGTCAGCCTGCAACATGTATGAGGGCGTGACCCAGCAGGAGGTCGAGGACTTCTACAATAACCTCAAGGACACCACCGACCTGACTCCCATATCGTGGGGCCTGAACTGCAAGGTGGTCAAGAAGAACGGCAAGGTGGTCGAGGAGCCCTACAAAGTGGGCGGACTCTACAGCAAGGCCATCGAGCGCATCGTCTATTGGCTCCAGAAGGCCGCCGGTGTAGCCGAGAACGAGGGCCAGCGCGCCTATATCAACGAGCTGATCAAGTTCTACCAGACCGGTTCGTTGAAGACCTTCGACGACTACAGTATCATGTGGGCCGAGGAGACCAAGAGCGACGTGGACTTCATCAACGGCTTTATCGAGAGCTATGGCGATCCCCTGGGCATGACCGGTTCATGGGAGGGCATGGTCAACTTCAAGGACAAAGCCGCCTCGCGCCGCAGCAAGCTCATCAGCGATAACGCCCAGTACTTCGAGAGCAACTCTCCCGTTGACGACCGCTTCAAGAAGAAAGAGGTCAAGGGCGTGAGCGCCAAGGTCATCACCGCAGCCATCCTGGCTGGTGACAGCTATCCCTCAACGCCCATCGGCATCAACCTGCCTAACAGCAACTGGATCCGTGCCGCCCATGGCTCGAAGTCGGTCAGCATCGACAACATCACCGATGCCTATAACAAGGTGGCTGCCGGTACCGGTTTCAACGAGGAGTTTGCCTACAGCAACGTTGAGGTCGAGCTGATGAAGAAGTATCTCGACATCGCCGACGCTCTGCACACCGACCTGCACGAGTGCCTGGGTCATGCCTCCGGACAACTGCTGCCCGGCGTTGACCAGGATGCTCTGAAGGCCTACGGTTCTTCGCTCGAGGAAGGCCGCGCCGACCTGTTTGCGCTCTATTATCTGGCTGATCCCAAGCTCGTTGAGCTCGGAATCTTCCCCAACATGGACACCTATAAGGCCGAGTACTATAAGTATATCATGAACGGCCTGATGACCCAGTTGACCCGCATCGAGCCGGGTAAGGACATCGAGGAGGCCCACATGCGCAACCGCAAGTTCATCAGCGAGTGGTGCTATCAGCACGGCAAGAAGGACAACGTCATCGAGTATGTGAAGCGTGATGGCAAGACCTACATCCGTGTCAATGACTATGAGAAGCTCCGTGGCCTGTTCGCCCAGCTCCTCGCCGAGGTGCAGCGCATCAAGAGTGAGGGTGACTACGAGGCCGGTCGCCAGCTGGTGGAGACCTACGGTGTGAAGGTTGATCCCGCCATCCACAAGGAGGTTCTCGCCCGCTATGAGGGCTTGAATATCGCCCCCTACAAGGGCTTTGTCAACCCCATCTACACTCCCGTGTATGACAAGAACGGCAAGCTCATTGACGTGAAGATTTCTTACACCGAGGGCTACATCGACCAAATGTTGCGCTACGGTCAGGACTATTCTCCGCTGACCCATTAATCATCAGCAGGAATAATTGATCAACAAGAGATGCCCACCGGCGTGACTGGTGGGCATCTCTTATTTTGTTCGGTCTGTTGACGCAAGTTTTTGCGTCTCTTTTCGTCAGGAGTTACATTTATTCTACACGGAGACGCAAGATTTTGCGTCTCTACAGGGGCGCTGGGGATTGACTACCTTAGCATCAACGCTCCCCGGCCCCCTCTAATCTTAGAGGGGGAGTTGATAACGCGCTGATTGATAATCAATAACTTCGTCAAACTCATTATCGTCATGTAGAGACACAAAATTTTGCGTCTCTTATCGTAAGGAGTTACATTTTTTCTACACGGAGACGCAAGATTTTGCGTCTCTACAAGGGCGCTAGTTGACTACCATAGCATCAACCCTCTAATCTAGAGGGGGGAGTTGATAACGTGCTGATTGACAATCAATAACTGTGTCGAACTCACAATTCTCATGTAGAGACGCAAAATTTTGCGTCTCTTATCGTCAGGAGTTACATTTATTCTACACAGAGACGCAAGATTTTGCGTCTCTACAAGGGCGCTGGTTGACTACCTTAGCATCAACGCCCCCCGGCCCCCTCTAATCTTAGAGGGGGTGTTGATAACGCACTGATTGACAATCAATAACTTTGTCAAACTCATTATCGTCATGTAGAGACGCAAGATTTTGCGTCTCTACAAGTTATCAGGATCTACTCAGCGAGAAGGCTTTGTCAATATGATATTGATCAGTCGGGTAACATCAGCGATATTCACCTCGTTGTCGCCGTTCACGTCAGGATTACCCAGCACGACAGCATTGGGATTGAGTATGGCGTTGATGAGTGCCGTTACATCAGCAATGTTGATATCGCCGTCTCCATTCACGTCGCCGATGAGGGCGCCTGCCAAGGTAACATGCTCTATATTGGACCAGACGCTCTCGGTGCCATCGGTGTAGATGGCCTTGACATAATACTCATAAATGCCACTTGTGAGTGCCTGGACGAGATAACAGGTGTCAGTGATGCCGCTGACGTTGCGCCAAGTCGAGTCACCCTCTTCTTCGATTTCGCGCAACCTGATCGGATGCTGTATGAGGTCCCCGTTATAGATGTCCACATGAGAGACATAAAAACGCTTTTTGGTGGCTATCG
Organism: uncultured Bacteroidales bacterium; assembly: GCA_902760865.1. Classification (GTDB taxonomy): domain Bacteria; phylum Bacteroidota; class Bacteroidia; order Bacteroidales; family Muribaculaceae; genus Sodaliphilus. Next base: position 49,550 of record CACWID010000012.1, read on the forward strand.
CGGACAACTTGATGTTCTTATCGGAACAACCATAAAGCACAACGGTATAGTCGGCGGGAGTATCGCTCAATGTGACTGTCTCGCTGACATCACCGCACGACACAATCACCGAACTGCCGTCGCTACCAGCGGCACCAATCCAGTTCTTGGCATTGAATACGACAGTAACGGTGTTGCCAAGTTCCAACTCAGGGCTTTCCAGATAGCCCACAGCGGTGGACGTGCCGACCTTCAGGCTCTGGTCGGCTGCCACATATACTTTATAGCCAGTCCAGCCGAGATTGTCAGTATAGTTGTCAAGCGATTCGCAGATGTCTTTATTGCCGTCTTCTGATGCCTGGACGTTGGAGAAATTCTCGGACATTATCAGCGTGACAAGCTCTTCATCAACACCGGCAATGCGGTTGACCTTGAGATTATAGCTTGAGACATCACCACCGGGTGACCAATCGGCACGGAACGAAGAGCCTGTCACGGCCGAGGTGTCAACAGCATACATCACGGGGAGAAGTTTCTCGATGGGTTCAGGAGTGTCCTGACCGGTCCAGGCCGTGTTCTGCTTGGTGCCCCAGATGTACTCGGCCAGCTCGGGGTGATCGACAAAGGGGTTGCGGTTGCCCTGCTCGGAGTAAACGGCCTCGTTACGCTTGATTTCCTTCTGGCTCACGGGGTCGGCGCGGTGCCACTCCATCAGGAGTTGCATGGACCAGTCCGAGAAAGCCTTGTAGCCGTTAGAACTGTCAAGCTGACCGCTACCGGGCCAAGTGCCCACAACGCTCTTGTAGCAGGTGACCATATAGAAGTAGATGCGAGCGAAGTCGCCCTTGTACTCGTCATCGGGTTCAAAGACAGTTGAGGTATAGCCGTTATAGGTGCTGGTGCCCAACTTGCCCTTCATAGTGACGTGCAGTTCCTCGTTAGTATAGGTGACACCACCGGCGCACACGCCGTAAGGGTTGTTGCTGCGTCGCTGGTTGACGAAGGCGTCCGTCGGGATAAGCATCGTCAAGTCGGTATACATCGGGTCAACATCACCGCCGAACCAGCTCTTGGGGAAAGAGTGCTCACGATTGATGCCCTCACCGACGTAGCTGGCGCCGGCCACATGGTCAGAGTTGTGGTCATACTTACAGTCGCTATACATGTCGATATAGTAACCGTCATCACCCACGTCGGTGACATCATAGGCTGTCCACATATAGTTGTAGGACAACTTGGTGTGAGTGTAGATAATGCCTTCGAGAGCCGTCATCAAGGCCTCGTCTTGCTTGCCCAATGCATTGTTGTAATAGCCATCAGGAACATCGGCCCATGCCATTACACTTGTCAGCAACATGATGGCAAGTGGAGTAATCGTTTTTTTCATGTCTTTATAGATATTAAATGTTAATTTGTAGTTCAGTTGTTAATTGACTCATAGATGCGGTCAAACAGACGGCGGAATTTCGGTTCATCAGCAAGAATCTGTCTGAACTCTTCAAGCCGGCGGGCATTGGCGCTCTCGGGAATCCATAGTTTGAGGTAACCGCCGTAGTCATACTTCTCGTGCATGTGGTCCATCAACCGCCGGTACTGTCCCTCACGGTCCAGTCCGGGCTCGTGCTTCATGCCGTACTGTAGAGCGCGGCGCACGATGGTCTCGCCGTCGATGATACGGTCGGCCTCGGCAACGATGCGGCCATAGATGGTGCGGGGCTCGTGCTTGCTCGAGGCACGATGGTCCTCGGCCGCCTCGGCGATGGTGTTGATTTCCTCATCGCTGAACCACTGGCGCAGGCGCTCATCTTCACGCACAATGGCTGCACTGTGCACATGGTGCAACTCGCGTCCATAGGCCAGCCCCAGGTCATGATAGGCCGCGGCGACAAGCAACATGCATCGGTCAACCTGAGGATAGAACTCGGCCAGCTGCAGTGCCTGCGAGATGACCGTGCGGGCATGGTCAGTGCCATGGCCGGCATCGAAGTGTTCATATCGAGGAATGATTTCCCGCTCCATGAAGTCGTTGATGACATCAAACTGCCTCATCGCCTCAATCCACCTTGTGCAGGTCATGTCCCATGCGGGACTTCTTGGTGTGCATATAGAACTCGTTGTATCGGTTGGGCTGCACCTCGATGGGGACATTCTCAACCACTTCCAGTCCGTAACTCTCGAGGCCCACGCGCTTGACGGGGTTGTTGGTCATCAGGCGCATCTTGGTCACACCCAGAATACGCAGGATGTTGGCCCCCACGCCATAGTCACGCTCATCGGGCTTGAAGCCGAGGTGCAGGTTGGCGTCAACGGTATCCATTCCGCCCTCCTGGAGCTTGTATGCCTTGATTTTGTTCATCAGACCGATGCCACGGCCCTCCTGGTTCATATAGACGAGCAGCCCCTTGCCTTCTTTCTCAATCATCTGCATGGCCATGTGCAGCTGCTCGCCGCACTCGCAACGCATCGAGCCGAAAATGTCTCCCGTGGCGCACGACGAGTGCACGCGCACCAGGATGGGTTCGTCGGGGCGCCATTCACCCTTGATGAGGGCAATATGCTCCAGTCCGTTGTTGATCTGCCTGAAGGGGATGAGCTTGAAGTGGCCGTACTGTGTGGGCAGGTCCACCTCGTCACCGACCTCAACAACCTTCTCGGTGCGCAACCGGTAAGCAATCAGGTCTTTAATCGTGATGATGGGCATATCGAAGCGTTTGGCAACCTCCATCAGTTGCGGCAGTCGGGCCATCGTGCCGTCGGGATTGATGATCTCGATGAGAGCAGCGGCAGGGTAGAGGCCGGCTATGCGCATCAGGTCGATGGATGCCTCGGTGTGACCGGCACGTTTGAGCACGCCCTTTTCCACGGCACGCAGCGGATTGATATGTCCCGGGCGCCCGAAGTCCTGAGGCTTGCTCTTGGGGTCGGCCAGCGCCCTGATGGTCATGGCGCGGTCGTGCATCGACACGCCCGTGGTGCAACCTTCCAGCAGGTCAACGGTCACAGTGAACGGGGTTCCCAGCATCGAGGTATTGTCATCAACCTGCATATTCAGGTCGAGCTCATGGCAACGCTCGGTCGTGATGGGAGCGCAAAGCACGCCTCGGCCTTCGCGCATCATGAAATTGACCTTCTCCTCGGTGATTTTCTCGGCGGCGATGATAAAGTCGCCTTCATTCTCTCGGTCCTCATCGTCAACGACGATGACAAACTCGCCGCGTTTGAGCTGTTCTACAGCCTCGTCAATGGTATTCAGTTTGAATTCTTCCATTATGTAGTTTTATGTTTTTGTTCTTAGCCTATTATACAGCAAACTAATTCATCAGACATGAGTTAATCAGTTGTATTCAGCCTCGCGATTGTATTCTCCGTTGAAGATGGCCTCCAACTGGTCGCAAGTTTTGGCCGTCTGGCGTATGTCGCGTTTCAGGTTCTTCTGATGCCTCAATCCCACAAGCCATACAGGCAGGCCGATTGGGAACAATGCGGCAATCACAGTGCCGACCGTCTTGTTGCCGACCGGGCAATAGGTGAGCAGCTGGCGGATGATGGGATAGTCCATCGCCTTGTTGAGCACCATCTGGTCACGGGAATTGGACAGGTAATCCACCACGCGGTCCACGTGCTCGGCCAGCGCCTTGATGGCGGCTTTATCATAGCCCTGTTGCCAGTAGTCGATGTAACGCTGACGACCGGGATAGCGATCCAGGAATTGCTGGCATGCAGCCTTGAGGTCAGCAATCTGGGCAAGTGCTTCGTCTGGCACGACCTCGTTGATGATGACCTCCTTGGCCTCGAGTTTGCGGGTCTGATGGAGGCCAGTGAAGCGGCGAATCAGGTTGAGCCATGCGTCGGGATTGAAGACCGCCGAGTCGTTGACGGCCTTGTGCGTAAGGAAGATGCCCAAGGGCAACAACACCGCAGAACTGAGCCAGATACCCTGCCATACCTCCCAGCGGCCATCACGCGCCAGTTTGTAGCCACTGTTGTCAATCACATAGTAGATAATAAACAGAATGACAGACACCACGATGGGCATACCCAGGCCGCCCTTTCGGATGATGGCACCCAGCGGAGCGCCGATGAAGAAGAAGATGAGACACGCCAGCGAAAGCGTGAACTTCTTCATCAGCTCAATCTGGTGACGACGAATGACGAAATTGTCGTCGTTGATGGTATAACCCTGGAACTGAAGGTCCTGTAATGCAGAGTTGGTGCGCATCATTGCCTGGTTGATAAGTAGCTGCTGCTCGTTCACGGGCATGTCGTTGATCAACTCGTTGATGTCAACCGGCTTGTCCAGACGGACTTCCTTGACCTGCTCGACAGAGGCTTTGCCATCGTGATATACCGTGCGCTGAAGCGGAATGCCACAGACGGGCTGGGTGCGGAACCGATCGATGATCAATGCTGCCGCCGAATCAACTTTCAGCTTAACCGAGTCGATGGTCTGCTGCAGTTCAGTGATATTCTTACCCACGTATTGCGAGCGCATCGTTTCATCATCCATTCGGGTGAAATTGGCGTCATAAGGAATCAGAATCTCCTTATCGTGGAAAGTCTCACGGCGATACAGGTCACCGCCCATGCCGCTTACGCCGCCTCCGCCCTTCATTTCCTCATACCAGGAACCCTTGTACAGCGTCAAGACCAAGTGGCGCTTGTCCTCGGTCATACTCAGGCGTCCGGAGTCGGCAGCCACGATTCGCGGGTACATCGAGCCAAGAGAGACATCATAGATGAGCATGTCATAGAGCATATCACGCTCCTTGTCCTTGCGCTTGACATAGATGTTATAGCCGGGAATCTGGCTATAGACGGCCCCTTCAGGGATGTCCAGGGTGGGGGAGGTCTGTCGCATGGAGAAGAGCAGCGTCCACATCTTGACCTGGGACTTGGGCAACGCATTGTTCATGAAGAAAAAGGCCCCGATAGCGACAAACACCATCAGAATGGCGATCGGCTTCATGATAGTGGTCAGCGAGATGCCCGACGACTTCAAGGCCGTGAGCTCGACGTGTTCGCCCAGGTCTCCGAAGGTCATCAGTGCCGCCAACAGGATGCTCAACGGTAATGCGAGCGGCAGCAACGACAAGGCAGCATGGAAGAACAGCTCGGCAATGAGATCCATGCTCAGGCCCTTACCCACCAGCTCATCGATGTAACGCCACAGGAACTGCATGATGACGATAAACAGACAGATACAGAAAGTCATCAGGAACCTCGGCAGGAACCTTGACAGCATGAATGTATATAGCCTCTTTATCTTGAACATCGTAACAATTCAACAGTATCAGTCGGCAAAATTACAAAATACTTTTCACTTTACGGTTTTATATACCGTGAATTAAGCTAATTAAACGTATCAAAATGACCTCACGCTAAGACGCCAAGACGCTAAGTTTTTTTTATGTGCTATTGAGTAATAGGCAATCGTCGCCAAAGACGCGACCATAAATAGCTATAAAACAAAAGATTAGCTTTATAGTATTCAACGATTGCGTGAAGTACTGATGATTTAGGGATTGATGCCTAATTGTGAATTATAGTACTTGGGATTGCCTGTCACCTCCCGGCCCACGAAGGGCGGGAGCGAGAAGCGGTAGTCCTCGCTGGGCACTTCAAGCTCGGCAATTACCAGTCCCTCAAGGTTGCCGTGGAACTTGTCCACCTCCCATCGGTTACCGTCGTGCATGACGATATAACGTGTCTTTTCAATCACTGGAGGCTCACACAGCGACATCAATCGCACTGCATCATCCAGCGGTATCTCGTATTCAAACTCAGGGTGGGCCGCACCGTCCCCTTTGCCCTTAATCGTAATAAATCCCTGGTCGTCGCGCACCCGAACCCGAACCGTCCTCTCGGGGTTCCTTGAGAGGAAACCCTGACGGATCGTGCTGTTGCTCTCGGAAAGACGCTTGTAGGAGTCGTCCTTGACCAAATATTTGTGTTCAATCTCTATTCCCATAATCATTTAACGTAATTCCAGCCCGATTATTTTGCCCATGTCGTAATACATTTTTAGGCCCAAACAGGGGTCTCGCATCCGAAAAAAACGTAATTTTGCATTTTTGTGAGAGAAACATTACGGCATATTGTTGTTGTGTTCATGCTGGCAATCGGGTTGTCGGCAGTAGCTCAGCATGCCCCATTGACACAGATTACCGGCATGGTCCGTGACTCTGTGACCCGGGACGGCATTGCCTATGCCTCAATCTCGCTCGTCGGGACCGATGAGGGCACTCTGGCGACCGACAAGGGCGGATTCACCATCAACAGCCGCGCCAAATTCTCCAAGCTGCGCGTCACGGCGATGGGCTACAAGCCCAAAGAGGTAAATATCAAATACGGTCAGGGCAGCGTCATTGTCATTGACCTGACAGCCACAGGAGTGGAACTGAGCGAGGTGGTGGTGCACAAGGGGAAGGAGAAGTATTCCAAGAAGAACAATCCCGCCGTCGAGATGATCAAGAAACTACGGCAACGCCGAGACGACAACGACCCGCTGCGCCATCCCCACTACGGATACTCGCTGTATGAACGGATGATGGTGGGATTTGGAGACCTGGACAACCTGATGAGCCGCCCCGAGGATCAGAAATGGATTGACGAGTATGCCGACACATCGTTGCTCACCGGCAAGCGGGTCCTGCCATTCTCCATCAAGGAGACCGTCGCCCGTGATTACCACAGCCTGGACCCCAAATCACACAAGCGGCACATCCTGGGGGTCAGGAGTGCCGGCATCGATGAGCGTCTGGACCAGGAGAACGTCAAGAAGGTGCTTGACGACTTCATGGGCGAGATAGACATCTTCCAGAACGACGTGACCCTGCTCTCCAACCGCTTTGTCAGCCCATTGTCACGCATCGCCGTCGACTTCTACAAGTACTACCTCAACGACACGGTCATGGTGGATGGCGAGCGGTGCGCGGTATTGAGTTTTGTGCCTTTCACCCCACAGACCTTCGGTTTCCTTGGTCGGCTGTACGTCTCTCTCGAAGATACCACCATGTTCATCAAGCGAGTGACCATGGGCGTTCCTCATGACATCAACCTCAACTATGTCGAGGGCATGAGCATCGTCCAGGACTTTGAACGCGCAACCGACGGGTCGCGCCTCAAGGTTCGTGACCATGTCGAGGTAAGTCTCAAGCTGATGCCCGGTTTGCCGGTGATGTTTGCCCGCCGTGAAACGACCTATCGTGACCATAACTTTGAGCGCCCTGAGGGTGGCGTGTTCAGTTTCAAGGGCGAACAGAGCACCGACGGAAGCGCAGCCTATATGCCCGATGAATTCTGGCAAGAATACCGTCCCGCCGAAGTGCGCACCACAGCCACGACGATGAAGGGGCTGATGCAACGTCTGAGGGGGTCCAAGCTGTTCTATTGGGCCGAGCAGATCATCATCACGCTTGTCAATGGCTATGTGCCGACGGCCAAAGTCAGCAAGTTTGACATCGGTCCGCTCAACACGATCATCAGCGGCAACTCGCTCGAGGGCGTTCGCCTGCGCCTAGGCGGCATGACCAATGTCAACCTGAGCCGCCACTGGTTTGCCCGCGGCTATCTGGCCTATGGCACCCGGGACGAGAAATTCAAGTACATGGGGTCGTTAGAGTACTCCTTCACCGCCAAGAAGTCGTTTGACCAGGAGTTTCCCATCCACAGCATCAAGCTCATACACAAGTATGACGTCGACAAGCTGTCACAGCATTACCTGTACACCAATCAGGACAACGTTTTCCTCACGCTGAGGCGTCACAAGGACGTGAGGATGCAATACCTGCGCTCCACCCAGCTGCTTTACCGCCGAGAGTGGTATAACCATTTCTCCATCGCGCTGGGCATCGAGCATAACATCCATGAAGCGACACAGTATGTGCCGTTTGCCTATGGAGACGGCAGCAGCCGGCAACGATACACCCAGGCGGGATTTACGGCCCAGGTGCGCTTTGCACCCGGAGAGACATTCTATCAGGCGCGCTCCTACCGCATACCCATCAATATGGATGCACCCATCCTAACGCTGACACAGACGTATATGCCCAAGGGGTTCATGGGCAGCCTCCACGAGCTCAACAAGACCGAACTGGGCCTGCAGAAGCGCTTCTGGTTCTCGGCATTCGGCTATGCAGACGTCATTGTCAAGGGCGAAAAGGTGTGGAGCCAAGTCGCTTACCCGGATCTGCTCATGCCTAATGTCAACCTGAGCTACACTATCCAGCCCGAGAGCTATGCGTTGCTGAAGCCGATGGAGTTCATCAACGACCAGGCGCTGTCCTGGGACCTGACCTATTGGGGCAACGGCGTGCTGATGAACCGTTTGCCGCTGATCAAGCGGCTGCGGCTGCGCGAGGTCATCTCACTGCGCGGCCTCTGGGGAAGCCTCAGCGACAAGAACAACCCTGCACACAGCAGTGACGTGTTCCTTTTCCCGACCGATGCCCTTTGCCAACCGATGGGGAACACGCCCTATATGGAGGCCGGAGTAGGCCTTGATAACATCCTCACCATCCTGCGAGTGGACTACGTCTGGCGCCTCACTTACCGCGAACATGCAGGCACCGACCGTCACGGCGTCCGAATCCAGTTGCATTTCAATTTCTAAACTGCCGTTATTCAGCTGATTACACCCAGCCAAAATCTTAAAACGATTATTGGCACAGTTCTTGTCACCTCCTAGTGACGAGTGTTTTATTATTGAAAAGAATTATGAAAAAGACAGAATCTATCACCACTCCCACGAGAGCTCATCAGCTCCCGCCGCATGCTTATCACCCCAACCCCTCACTCAATCTCAATCGCCGTGGCTACATCGCCATGCCGTGAGGCAAAAAGAAACCTGTGGATGACAATTACTGACAAATTGTCACCCACAGCTGAGGTTTCTTATAAGAGTGAGAGAGCGCTTTACGTCTCTCTGACAATCATTTGTGCTTTAGCCAAGCAGGGCGTTAGCCATGTTGAGGGCGGCACGACGGCCGTCACCCATAGCGAGGATCACGGTAGCACCGCCACGCACGATGTCACCACCGGCATAGAGGTCACCTACCGATGACTGCATGGTCTCCTCGTTAACAACGATAGTGTTGCGCTTGCTGATGTCCAGACCGGGAATCGAACGGGGCACGAGTTGGTTGGGCGAAACGCCGACAGCAACGATGACCAGGTCAACGGGGATTTCCTCGATGGCACCCTCAATGGGCACAGGACTGCGACGGCCCGAAGCATCGGGTTCGCCCAGTTCCATCTTCTGCACCTTCATCGCAACCACGCGGCCCTTGTCATCACCGATGTACTCGATGGGGTTGTGCAGGGTCTTGAACTCGACGCCTTCTTCCTTGGCATGGCCTACCTCCTCACGACGGGCAGGCATCTCCTCCTCGCTGCGGCGATAGATGAGGATGACGCGCTCGGTACCCATGCGCAGGGCGGTACGGGTCGAGTCCATAGCAGTGTTACCGCCACCGATAACGGCGATGGTCTTGCCACGCAGCACGGGGGTATCACCACCACGACCGGCTTCCATCAGGTTGATGCGGGTCAGGTACTCGTTGCTCGACATGATGCCGTTGAGGTTCTCACCTGGGATATTCATGAAGCGGGGGAAGCCGGCGCCAGAGCCGACGAACACGCCCTTGAAGCCCATCTCGTGCAGGTCCTCATAGCTGATGGTCTTGCCCACCAGGCAGTCCTTCACAAACTCAACGCCCATCTTCCTCAGGCCCTCGATCTCGTAGTCAACGATGTGGTTGGGCAAACGGAACTCGGGAATACCATACTTCAGCACACCACCGATCTCGTGCAGAGCCTCAAATACAGTCACGCTGAAGCCCTTCTTGGCCATATCACCAGCAAACGACAGTCCCGAGGGACCACTGCCGATAACAGCGACCTTGATGCCGTTGGCGGGAGCCATGGCGGGTACCTCCTGGGGCAGGTTGTCACGCTGCCAGTCGGCGGCGAAGCGCTCCAGATAACCGATAGCCACGGCCGGGTGTTTCATCTTGGTGTGGATGCAGCGCGACTCGCACTGTTTCTCCTGGGGACATACGCGGCCACACACTGCGGGCAGCGAACTGGTCTCCTTAAGCGTTGCAGCGGCCTCGCCGAACTCGCCACGCTCGATGTTCTTGATGAACTTGGGGATATTGATATTCACGGGGCAACCGGTCACACACTGCGGGTTAGCGCAGTCCAGGCAACGGCTGGCCTCAACTACGGCCTGCTCGACGCTGATGCCCTGGTTCACCTCTTCGTTGCAGGTGATACGGTATTTGGGGTCAAGTTGCGGCATCTCCACGCGGGGGATAGCGGTGCGCTCCTTAGGAGTCTTAGAGTTACGCAAATCGATGCGCCACTGTTCGTTACGAGAATCCATATTATTCTGTTCCATTTTTATTCTTTCTATATTTCTAGTTGATAGTCATTAGAAAGCGGATGCCAATTCCTAATTCCTAACTTCTAATTCCTAACTAATTATTGTGCCCCCTTGAGGCGCATCATCAACTCGTCAAAATCAATCTCATGGGCATTGAACTCGGGACCCTCGACGCAAACAAAGCGCGTCTTGCCGCCCACAGTCACGCGGCAAGCGCCGCACATGCCGGTACCGTCGACCATGATGGCATTGAGCGAAGCCTCGGTGGGCACCTCATACTTCTTGGTCAACAGGGCACAGAACTTCATCATGATGGCGGGACCGATGGTCACGCAGTAGTCCACCTTCTCGCGCTTGAGCACTTCTTCCATACCCACGGTGACAACACCCTTGTTGCCATAGCTGCCGTCATCGGTCATGATGATTACCTCATCACTGGCTGCGCGTACCTCGTCCTCAAGGATGATGAGGTCCTTGGTACGACCTGCAAGCACGCTGATCACGCGGTTGCCAGCTTCTTTCATGGCACGGATAATGGGGAGTAGGGGAGCGGTACCCACACCACCACCGGCACACAGCACGGTGCCATACTTCTCGATGTGAGTGGCCTGGCCCAGGGGACCTACCACGTCATTCAGGAACTCACCAGGCTCCAGGGCACAGATCTTGCGCGTGCTGTCGCCCACACTCTGGATCACCAGGGTGATGGTGCCGGCCTTGGGGTCACTGTCGGCGATGGTCAAGGGAATGCGTTCTCCTTTTTCGCCGGCGCGGACAATCACGAAGTGGCCTGCACGGCGGGACTTGGCGATGAGGGGAGCCTCAACGACAAGCTTCGTCACGTTAGCAGAAAACTGCTCTTTACTAACGACTTTGTTCATTTGTTTTTAGTTAATTAGTTGATTGTATTTATTGTACTTATTGTTTTCCTTTTATTATAGCGCTGCGGCAAACTCTTTACCGAACTGGCGGCTCTGCTCCAGAGCATCCTGGTCGGGAACCCACTGGGCGCGGATACCGTCGTTAACGGGCTCGATGCCGGCTGCCTTCAGGTGCTCGGTGATGAGCTTGGGGGCCTCACCGCTCCAGCCGAAACTACCGAAGGCGGCACCTTTTTTCTTCTTCAGCTTCATGCCCTTGAGCATCTCCAGGATGCCTGCGATGGCATAGCTGTAGCCGTTGTTGATGGTGGGAGAGCCTACGAGCACGGCGCGCGAGTGGAACACCTCGGTGAGGATGTCGTTCTTGTCGTTGAGCGCGGCGTTGTAAATCTTGACGGTTGTCGTGGGCGACTGCTCGCGGATGCCCTCGGCAATAGCCTGGGCCATCAGGCGGGTGCTCTGCCACATGGTGTCATAGACGATGGTCACCTGATCCTCCTGATAGTTGTCGCTCCATTGCAGGTATTTCTCAATAATCAAACCCGGGTTGTTGCGCCAGATGATGCCGTGGCTCGGGCAGATCATCTTCAAGGGCAGATTCATACCCACCACTTCCTTCACCTTGCGGTTACACAGCGGGCTGAAGGGGGCGATGATGTTGGCATAGTATTTCTCAGCCTCCTGCAGCACCTCGGCCATGCACACCTGGTCGTCGTAGAGCGACTCGGTTGCATAGTGCTGACCGAAACCGTCGTTACTGAACAGGATATCCTCACCGCCCAGGTAGCAGAACATGGTGTCGGGCCAGTGCAGCATCGTGGCTTCAATAAAGGTGAGCGAGGTGTCACCCAATAAGAGTTTGTCACCAGTCTTGACGTTGACAAAGTTCCAGTCCATGTGATAATGGCCACGGATGATAGCCTCGCCCTTGGCGGTGCAATAGATAGGCGTGTCAGGGATTTCACGCATGAGGTCAACGAGAGCGCCGCTATGGTCTATCTCGTTGTGACACATCACGATATAGTCAATCTCGTTGAGGTCAATCTCTTTCTTCAGATTGGCAACAAATTCACGGCTGTAGGGCAGCCATGACGTGTCGATCAACACATTCTTCTTGTCACGGATCAGGTAGGAGTTGTAACTCGAGCCACGATGGGTGGACAATTCGTCACCATGGAAGGTCTTCAATTCCCAGTCCACTTTTCCAACCCAAGTCACTCTATCGGTCAGTTTCTTAGCCATTGGTCTATAGTATAGTCAGTTAATAAGTTGATTTCCAAAATATCCCGCAAAGGTACTGCTTTTTATTCACAATGGCCCAAAAAATCCAATAATTTTCTTTTTATTATGTGTTAGAGACTGAGCTGTCAAAAAGCAATTCATGGATTATGAAAAGAAAACCACTAATTTGCTGGTTCACAGTAAAACCGTTTGACAAAACAAAAACAAGTGGAAGGACCAATCCCTCCACTCATAGGGCTTATGCAAGCCAAGTAAACTGTAATAAAAAATTATGGTTTTGAATCAGTTGCCGCAGTAGGTGCCGATGAAGAAGATGCTGCGGGTGCTCTCCTCGAGTATGAAATACAGGAAGGGGCGGTTGGCATGGAACTCGGCTTTTTCATAGTGCTGTGGTCCGGGGGATGTTACTCCCATCGTCGCAACGGTCACTGCCGAGGCTTTGGCTCCGTCCTCGTCGACTTCGATCTTGGCCTTCTGCTTCATCATGGATACAAACAGCCTCGTGTCAGACATGTTTGAGAAGTCGGCACTGGCCGTGAACGCCGATTTGATGCCCATGGGCTCGAGGACATCTATCAGATCGATGTCGCTCACGATTTCAAACCGCGGCATGAGAATATCCACCTCGTGGGGCGTCATGTCGATGGCGTCCAGATGGTCGGTCAATTCCTGCTGGCTCATCTCGCGGATGAGGTCGCCCGTGGTCTTCCCCTCGGCAGGCAGCATGACATACATGCTGTAGCCGTCACTGCCAAAGGGTATGCGCAGCATGGAGCACAACTCGCTCTCGCAGCCCTGTGCGATGGCCTTGCGGTGCATGAGTTCACGCGTCACGATAGATCCGTCAGGCAAGG
>CACWID010000013.1 GCA_902760865.1 uncultured Bacteroidales bacterium
ATGCGCCAGGTAAAGATGGGCCACTCGCTGTAGTTGGTGCCATAGAAATAAACCACATGGTCGGTAATGTCATAGCCATCGGAGTAAATACTGTAGGGTATTTCAGTCATGTCGTCCTCAATGTCATAGTCATAGTCCCAATAATCAAAGGTGTAGATTTGGTCATCATCAAGGAAGATGCTGTAACTCAGCCTAGTAGGATCAAGGGGATTGCCTTCTGTATCGGTGGTGGGCAAGGTGAAATAGAACTTGCTGGTGGCCCAGTCGTTACCGCAGTCATACCACTCGTCGGCAGTGGGATTAGCAGGAATGATGGGGTTCTCGTCATTGAGAACGGCAACCGTGTTGAACTGCAGCACATTGGCCCACTCATGATTATCGGTGTATATCAGGCAAGGCCCCGTGGTGTTTCCCCACTCGGGATAGGGAGCCCACACATCGCCCTGGCCATCGAGCAGCGTGATGGTATTGCCCTCAACCTTGTAGCGGATTTCGGTCACATCAGGGTCGTAGGCACCATAGAGCCAATAGACAGGCTCGTCGTAGTCATCCCACCCGATCTGCTCAAACCAGGTGTGGCCCCACACCAGCAGACCGCCATAGCCGTAATTGGCCATCCACGAAACGCATTGGCCGGTGGGGATGCTGATGATACCGGTTTCCTCGTTATAAGTACCCTCTACCCAATTGCCATTGGTGAGCGTGGCAATGGGATTACGACGTTCATGACATCTTCAAACTCGGTGATACCTGTTTCCATGAACTTGTGGTAGATGTAACCGCCCGAGCGGTAATAGGTGAGCAATGTGCCTTCAGGAGTCTCGGAGATCACAGTGGGCACGTCAGTGGGATCAGGGTCATCGGGCTGAGACTGAACCTCGGTGAGCACAGTGTGCATGTCCAGATCGCCCGACCAGCTGTTGATGTCATTCCACTTGCCGGCAAGACCAGTAGCGATGTAGGCATCGTCGCCGTAGGCATAGACATCGCCAGCCGAGCCGTTGAGGCTGATGGTGTTGCCATCGATGGTAAAAGTGGCTACCTCATAACCGGTATCGTCAACTTCAATATATTTACCTCCATTGTCGTAATAGTAATAGGTTGTGCCGAAGGTCAGCACCACATAGGCATCATAGTAACTGTCATACTCAAGCTCTTGCCCTAGGGGCACCGTGATCGTGTTGCCGTCGATGCTTCCCTCGACCCATGCGCCGGTCTTATAGCCCGAGATGGGATCCTGCATGTAGATGGTCACGCCATCGGGAGCATAGACGATGTTGCACTCACCACTCTGGGTGGTAGGGGTCACATAACCGCCATTGCCGTCAAGCGTCTGGCCTGAACGTTTGTAAACTTTCAACTCGCCCTCGGGTTGGGTGGTAATCATGTTAAGACTGTTACCCCTTGCAATCTTCTCGTTATGAGAAAGGGGACGATGATTCTTGAGGGCACGTTGGGATTTCACCTGCACACTGGCCGATGAACCAATGGCCAGAATCATTGCTGCTAAAATTAATAAAATCTTTTTCATAAATACTTAATTAAAATGGTTAGAAAATGGTTACTATTATGTTTATGTTTAGAATTTCACCACAAGGCTTGGCGTTGCAGACATGAGACGGATGACGGCCTCAAGATTTTGTATCGCAAAATTAAAAAAGGCCATTCTCTTTGGCAAGAAAATGGTCAGTGCCTGTGTTCTGTTTCACTGAAACAGAACTAAAAACCGTGTATTGATGGGATTCTTTCAGTGAATCAAGCCCTCTATCACCTGTTTATTTTCCCTTAGCCATCCTCATGAAATCAGATGGCGAAATACCGGTGATGCGCTTGAATGTTACCGTGAAATTGCTGCGGGAATTGAACCCCAGGTTCGCAGCGATGGCTTCGATGGTCAAGTTGCCATACCGCTCGGTATCGTTAAACATGCGGCATGCCTCTCGCACGCGCTGTTCGTTGAGCACCTGCTTGAAACTCTTGCCGTAGCACTCGTTGAGTACATGGGAGACATACTTATAGTTGCTGCCCACCTGGTCGGCCAACTGCTGTAGCGAGAAGTCGGGCTTGCAGATGATGCTCATGTCATCCATCACCCGTTTGATCTGGTCAAAGAGGCGGTCCTTGCTCTCCTGGTCGAGTAGACCTTGATACTTGGGAGAGCTTTCCTCCTGCTCGCCTATTGGTTGCGCTGACGCCCCGGTATCGGCAACCTTGACATCAAGCAACTGAACATTTTTCTCATAGAGGTGCCTGATGTAGTTGCGCTGCTTGATATTGCTGCGAACGAGCAATACCAACGCAATCAGGATGATGGCAGCTATCAGGCTCATCATGAGCAGCAACTGGTGGGCGCGTTCATGTTTGGCTTGGATCTCCTCGACCTGCTCATTGACACGGCGCATCTCGTCAAGGAACCGCGATTTCTCAAGCTTTTCGGCATGGCTCTTATGGATAAGTTCGTCTTTTGCCTTGAGGTATTTGTAATCATAGTAGTCGGCCTTTTGACTGTTGCCCATGGCGGCATAAACCTGAGCAAGAGCCCGATAAGTGTCAATCAACTCGCTCTGCATCCCTTGACTGACGGTGATTTCTGCAACCTGCTGCAGGCAATCAATAGCCTCTTGGTAACGGTGCATGGCGGCTAACACAATGGCCTTCTGCTGCATGGCTTTGATGATGCACTGCTGGCGGTTGGTCATGACTTCCTGGGACTTGGCCTCCATTTGATCATAGTACTCCAGCGCTTTGGCATATTGTCCAGCGAAATATGCCTCGGTGGCTTGGCAAAACATGCGTGTGCATTGCCACATCTCCACGCTGTCGTTCAATTGCAAACCCTTGAAACGGGTAAGTTCAGGCTCGATAAGACGGATGTCATTTTTATTGCGCATCATTTCCAGCATGTTATAAATACTGGTAACGGCCACATTCCACTCCTGCGCTTTGATCGCGACATCAAAGGCCAGCCTCGTGTTGTCCAGTGCGTCGCTCGAGAAAGCCTCTCCAGCGTAGAGACTGTTGCGGGAGTTGATAATTGAAGCCATGTTCAGATAGGCGTATGCCAGGTTATTGTCGTAGCCGTAGCGCTTGGACAATTCCATCGATTGGTTCAAGTTCTCGTAGGCCTTATGGTAGTCGTAGTAATAGGTAGCATAGATGTAGCCTAGATTGTTGAGAGCCCTGGCAATCTGGTACATCTCCTTGCTCTCTTGATGATCGCTTTGGGCGCGGTTGGCAACGATACTGTAGCACACCATCGCACTGTCGGCCCAACCTTTATTCTGAAGATAATCCTGGCCACGACGCATCAAATCTTCAGTGGATAATCGGTCCAAACGATGATATTGGTTAACGTTATAGGCATTGGCTCCTTGAGTGCTAAGCGAAACCAGGAACATTAACAGTATGGCATATAGTTGCTTCATGTTCTGCTTGACTATCGAGTGTTACACGGCAATCGTGTGAGCCGTTATAAGCTCACTTTGATCATTGTTGTTTATTATAACAGCTCATTGACATTGCAAAGGTAATTTTTTAATGTAAGAACAGCATGAAATCAAGAGAGATTCCTAACGAATTAACGGTATTCGGTAGGCTTTTGTGCGAGTGTGCTCAATATCAGCTCCAAAACCATGAATACCCCTATCGGGCTTAACTGCTATCGGGTGTGCAGAAAAACAAAACCCGCTGAAATCTAGCGGGTTTTGTGTACTATTCCAGGCCCTGAAATCAAACTGGACCCATTGAGGCCAGTCTCTTTCATCTAATAAACTGCCTCTCCTTGATGTGGAAATCTTCGGTTTTTTGTGTCAGATTTATCAGTCGTTTGTCGTTTAGATCCAGCCAATGGAGTGGTAGAGGAAGGCGATGAGGTAGCCGGCGACGCAGGCGACGATGGTGTGGACCATACCTGGCATCATGAAGGAATGGTTCAATAGGTACTTGCCGATGACGGTGGTGCCGGTGCGGTCGAAGTTCACGGTGGCGATATCCGAGGGATAGTTGGGGATGAAGAAGTAACCGTAAACTGAAGGCAGCACACCCAGCAGAATCCAGCCATCAATGCCCAGCCCGTAGGCCAGCGGCAACATGGAAACGACCACGGCGCCCTGGGAGTTGACGAGCACTGACACGAGGAAGAAGGCAAAGGCGATCGACCACGGGTACTGTTCTACCAGGCCGGCTAGCATATCCTGTATCTCGCCCAGGTAGTTGGCGAAGTAGGTGTCGGCCAGCCAAGCGATGCCGTAGATGGCGACAACGGCTACCATACCGCTCTGCCAAACGGGACCGGAGATGGCCTTCTTGGGCGAGGCTTTGCAGCAGATGATCATCAGCGCTGCAGCGGTAATCATCACAATCTGGATGACAAGGTTCATCTTCAGCGGGGTGGGGTGCGTCTTGGTCAAGCCTTCAACTGCGATGCCCAACTTGGCCAGCTGGTCGGCGGTGATGGTCACACGCGAGCCGATGAGCTCGACGGTAGCGTCGCCGTCGATGGCCTTGATGGTGTCATAGGCGGGCAACAGGTCCTGGAAGATAGCGAAGAAGACGATGACCAGCAGGGCACCGAAGAAGATGTAAACGGCGCGCTTGCTCTCGGGGGCAATCTGCTTGTCGAGGGTCGTGGCGCTGCTGCCGTAGATGTACTCGCGCTGTGCGGGGTCGGCAAGCTTCTTCTGGAACTCGGGGTCCTTGTCCAGATCCTTGCCTCGCTTATAGGAGGCGATGGAGGCAACCAGGATACCCAGCAAGCAGGCCGGGATGGTCACCATAAGCACCTGCGGGATGGTCACGTTATAGCCGTTGGCGCCGCTGATGGTGATGAAGGCCACCACAGCAGCCGCGATGGGCGAGCAGGTGATACCGATCTGAGACGCGATGCTGGCGATACCGCAGGGACGCTCGGGGCGGATGCCCTTCTTGATGGCGATGTCGCAGATGATGGGCATCAGCGTGTAGACCACGTGTCCCGTGCCGACGAGCACCGTCAGGAAGAAAGTGCACAGCGGGGCAAGGAAGGTGATGCGGTCAGGATGCTTGCGCAGCATCTTCTCGGCCAGCTGAATCAGCCAGTCCATACCGCCCGAGGCCTGCATGATGCCGGCGCAGGTGACGGCGGCAATGATGATATAAATCACATCGGTGGGAGGGCTACCCGGTTTCATACCGAAGCCGAATACCAGGATGGCCAGGCCAATGCCCGAAATAGCTCCCAAAGCCAGGCTACCGTATCGGGAACCCAGCCACAACGCTCCAAGCACAATGCAGAGCTGTAGAATCATGATAAGTGACATAGTATTTTATTTTTAGTTTTCAGTTGTCAGTTTTCAGTTGTCAGTTATTCTAGACTATCTAGATTCTCTAGACTATCTAGAAAATCTAGTTAATAGCGGATGCTCAACTGCACGAAGATGGTGCTGTAGTCGGGCTTGGCGAGCGCACGGTCGTGGGTAAAGCAATATTCGGTCTGCACCTCGAGATACTTGCAGAAGCGGTAGTTCAAGCCGACCTCGTAGTTGGTCTTGGCAGCCACGCTCGAGGCCGTGGGGCGGTAGAGGTCGTAGCGGGCCTTGGCCATCAGCTTGTCCTTGACGACAGGGACGATGGCGAGGGCATAGATACCGTCGCTCTTGTTGTTGGCGACCTCGTTGCCGTTCTTGTCGGTGTAGGTCTTGATGGTGGCATCGCTGGCGTCGGCGGCCTTCTGATAGGTCGTGGCAAATCCGAGGCCTGTCGAGTGGATATACTCGGTGCGCAGCTGCAGGTCACCCTTCTTGTACTCGGCACTCAGGGCGTAGCGGTGCTGGCGCAGGCTCACTACATGGCCGCCGCTCTTGCGGGCGTAGGAGCCTTCCCAGCCGAAGGCGCCGAGGCGCATGCCGCTGATGGGCATGACCCATGCGCCGCCGATGATGTCCTTGCGCTCATCCACGTCCTTGACGTTGATGCCCTGGCCGTTGAACACGCCCACCTGGTAGTGGATCAGGTTACGGCCGCTGTTGTTTTTCAAGAAATCGCCCTGGAACTGAAGACCGATGTCACGGCCGTTGCTGGCGTGCATGCCGTCGCGGTCGCTGAAGCCTGCCAATTTGCTCACGGGCTGCGAATAGCCCATGAAGCCCTGGTCGATGGGGTTCATCGGGTTCTCATAGGTGAACGGGCGCTTGAACTGGCCCAACTTCACGCGGAAGAAGTCAAACTTCTGCCACTCCATGAAGTAGTCCACCAGCCTGGGGCTGCTGCCCAGCGTCGTGGGATTGCCGTTGATCTGGCCCTGGATCTTGTAGTAGAAGTCGTTGAGGATGCGGCCCTCGATTGAGGCCCTGACGAGTCGCAGGTCAAACGAGTTGCTGTTGTTGCCGTCCTGGAAGGTGGCCTGATAGGACGCCATGGCAAAGCCGCTGAACTTGGGCTTGGTGAAAATCGGGTTGTTGCCGTCGCCCTGGGCCATCGCCGGCAACAGGAGCATAATGGCCAGTATGGCCAATAGTAATCGTTTACTCATAATATGATATTTAGAGGTTGATAAATTCTTTTCGCCACAAATTTAATCCTTTTCTTTCAAAAAAGTTGCAAATTCACCCAAATTAATTGCTTCTTGCGGTTTTTTAGGGTCGAAACGACGGACAGAACGGCTATAACGGAGAAAAGGGGGCAGTGGATGATAGATAAAAAACAAGGGAAGTGTTGTGCCCCTCGTGGAGATTGCCTAATTTTGTCGGGAAATAGAAAAATGTAAAGAACAGTGATATGAATACCCGACATTTCTTGAGACTGACAGCAGCGATGCTGCTTGTGTTCATGACCGTGTTGCCTGCCAGTGGGCAGTACGGCAGCCGTGGCGACAAGCGTTACCGTGACCGCTACAGCCGGACCGACACCTACGGCGACGTGGTGGAAATCCGCCTGAGTGAGCCGGGCACCCTGGCCGAGAAGATGCCCAAGGACATGGAGAACCGTGTCCGTCTGCTGCGCATCGACGGCCCGATGGACGCCAAGGACTTCAAGTATGTGAAGAAGCTGTGCGACCGTTCGCGCTGTGTGGACAGCCGCGACAAGCAGGTGGACAACTACATCGACCTGGAGCTGGAACGGGTCCGCATCATGAGTTCCGGGTCGTCGAGCCTGCTGGGTGGCAGCGGTGAGCGCGATGTGCTGGGGAGCGGTCTGGAATACTCCAGCCACCTGCGGTCGATCGTGTTGCCCGAGCGGCTGAAGCGCATCGGCGGCAGCGCCCTGCACGGATGCAGCAAACTCGAGGAGGTCATCATGCCGCCAGGGGTACGTTCGCTGGGCAACAACGCTTTTTCGGGCTGTTACCGGCTGGAATATATCATACTCCCCGATGGGCTGCAGAGCATCGGCGACGAGTGCTTTAGCGGTTGTGAAAAGCTTCGCAACCTGAACATTCCGCGCAGCGTGGTTGAGATCGGTGATCAGGCCTTCGCGGGTAGCGGTGTGCAGCGCATCATCCTGCCCGATGGGCTGGAGACGCTGGGCAAGGGCGCGTTTGACAGAACGCCGTTGACCTCGATTGACATTCCGGCTCCGACCCGCATCGGCGACGATTATCTGGGCTATATGTCCAAGTTGCAGGACATTACCGTCGAGGACGGGAACCGCTACTATACCTATGAGGACGGTGTGCTCTATGACAACACGGGGCGCGTGCTGCTGCTCTATCCCGCCGGGCGTGACGGCTTCTGCCAAGTTCCTGACGGGGTGGAGGCAATCCGTTCGATGGCCTTCTACGGCTCGCAGATCGAGGGTGTTGATGTTCCTGCCAGCGTGGCGGTGATCGGCGCGTCGGCCTTTGAGAAATGTGCCCGCCTGAGGCGTGCCGAAATGCCCGGCGTGACCCAACTGGGCAAGTGCGCCTTTAAGTACTGCGGCGCCCTGGAGTCCTACTCTACCAGCCAGGACATCACGGTGATTCCGCAGGAAGCTTTTGAGGAGTGCAAGAGTCTGACTGCCGTCAAGTTGCCATCGACGGTGACGACCATAGTCATGCGCGCGTACAAGAACTGCCCGGCGATAGCCTCGGTGGAATTCCCTATTGGTTTGACCGAAATCGGCAAGGAAGCCTTTGAGGGCTGCAAGGCGTTGACGGCCATTGACTTGCCGTATGGGCTGAAATCCCTGGGTGAGCGCGCTTTCAAGAACTGCCGCGGCTTGACCCATGTAGAGTTGCCCGACGCCTGCCAGACGGTGGACAAGGAAGCCTTCAGGGAATGCACCGCGCTGACCGCGATAGACCTGGGCAATGGCATTACCTCGCTGGGCGACAATGCCCTGCGCGAGACGGCCATCACCACGCTCGTGCTGCCCGAGTGCATCACCCACATCGGCAAGAAAGTCGCCGAGAAGTGCAAGAGCCTGACACGCATCGAGTGTCACGCCATTCTGCCTCCCACGCTCGACGGCGTGAGCAACAACAAGGTGGAGCTCTATGTCCCCGAAACGTCGGTCAATGCCTATCGCAGCGCCAAGAACTGGAAGAACTTCAAGACCATCCAGCCACTGTGAGGCTCGCGTTGCTCGCTGATTAGTGATTAGGGATTTGCGATTAGTGAGCATCCGCGTGGGAACGGGTAAAACGGACGGGAGACGCAAGATTTTGCGTCTCTACAAAATGCGGAAGCCAACTTAAAGAATAACTTAGCGCCTTAGCGTGAGATGTGTGTGAAGTAGAGATAATGAGTGAGAGGGGGTTTACAGCGGCGTTGTTGAGGTGGTTCGGGCTGTATGGGCGCGAGCTGCCGTGGCGCGGCATTGATGATGCTTATGGCATCTGGGTGAGCGAGGTGATCCTGCAGCAGACGCGCATCGAGCAGGGACGCGACTACTGGCTGCGCTTCATGGAGCGGTTCCCGACGGTGGAAGCCCTGGCCGCGGCCAGTGAGGACGAGGTGCTGCGGCTGTGGCAGGGGCTGGGCTACTATAGCAGGGCCCGCAATATGCACGCTGCCGCGCGGCAGATTGTCGAGCATGGCGGATTCCCTCGCACCATCGAGGGCCTGCGGTCGCTGAAGGGGGTGGGTGACTATACTGCCGCCGCCGTTGGGTCGATGGCCTTCGGGCTGCCCGTTGCTGCCGTCGACGGAAACGTCTATCGCGTGCTGGCCCGCCACTACGGCATCGATGTGCCCATCAACACGACACGCGGCAAGCGTACCTTCGAGGCGCTGGCCCAGGAACTGGTTCCCGCAGACGCGGCATCGGCCTTCAATCAGGCGATGATGGACTTCGGCGCGACGTGGTGCACGCCACGTTCGCCCCGCTGCATCGACTGCCCCGTCGCCGAGACTTGCGAGGCCCTGCGTACCGGCCGTGTTGACCAGCTGCCCGTCAAGGAAAAGAAACTCCAGGTCAAGGAAAGGCATTTTTCCTATATCTACATCCGTCACGAGGGGATGACCGCGCTGCGGCGGCGTCCTGCGGGTGACATCTGGCAGGGCCTGTGGGAGCCGCTGCTGGTCGAGGATGCCCCGTTGCCCGACCTGGGCTGCCCGCTCATGCTGCTGGCCAGCGGCGTGAAGCACGTGTTGACCCACCGCATCCTGCTGGCAGATTTCTATCTCGCTGAACCCGAGGCTCGTCCCGAGTTGCCGCCCGGCTACATTTGGGTCAGTGAACAAGAATTGGATCGTCATGGCGTGCCCCGCCTGGTGGAGAAATTGTTCTCCATGGTGCACTGACAGAGGGGCGGCGGGTTGCGATGGCATCGCAACTTACTGAACGGAGCTGCGGCTCGTGGTGAGGGAAAAAATACAGGCGCAAGAGGGTTAACATTCCCTTGCGCCTGTGTTTAATGCTGTTGACAGAGATTATTCTCCGGTTTCGTCTTCGGGCGGGTTGATGTCGAAGGTGTAGGTCTTCAGCCTCTCGTTGTGCTTGACGATGTCGCCGCTCTTGGTGGCGCGCACAAGGTGGACGAGGCAGGTCAGATGCTCTGCTTTGCTGTCATACATCTCGATATATCGCTGGTACAACTCGTCGCAAGCCTTGATCACCGCGTCATTGTCGCCCGTGGCGTTGGGGGTGGGGTAGGCTTTGCGCATGGCCTCCTTCATCAACGTGATGGGACTGTAATACCGGTCGGTGTGGTCCACGACTCCATCTACGAGGAACTCCTCTTCCACTTCCAGGTAGTAGTCGATAGTGGTTGTGGGCTCGTCGTCTTTTCCGCAAGATGATAGCACAGCCGTCATTGCTGCCATTGTGATAGCCATCAACAGCAGCAAGCGGCACTGGTTCAAGTGATATTTCATTTCAGACTCTTGGGCTTCAGGCATCCGGCTCTCGGGTTGCGAGCCGTCAGTCAGGCCATTGATTATTTGTCTTTCAGTTTCTTGTCGATAGCGTTGGTAACGTCGTCGATGGTGGGCTCACCCTCGGTCTCAATCACCGTTTTGATGAGAGCATTGATGTCGGTTTCGCTGGCGGGAGCGCGGTTGACCTGCTGCTCCTGGAGCATCTCGTTGATGAGGAAGGTGACGTCATGGATGTTGAGCACGCCGTCCTGGTTGGGATCCATGTTGGGAGCGTTGAGCATCTGGGGGCTACCATTATGGCCCAGCAGGGCGTTCATGCACTGCTGCACATCATTGACGTCGGTTGCGTTGGCGGCAAAAGCCAAGCCAGCGATACAAACTAAAAGCGTAAAGATTTTCTTCATATCTGTTTCCTTTCTTTTGATTGTTTATGTCCGTGAATAATTGTTTATGCAAAGATAGTTAGGATTTCTGTAATCTGCAACAAAAGCGGGCGGAAAAATCACAATCCCGATTCGTCATACCCCTCGGGGATGGCTCCGAAGCGGTAGGTCTTGAGGGGGGTGCTCTTTTTCACGACCTCGCCGTCGAGCCTGGCGCGGTAGAGCTTGACGATGCACACCGCGTTGCGCTCGCCGCCGCCATACATGGCCTTATACTCCATGAAGATGTCGTCGAGGGCGGCGATTACCTTTGAGTCGCTGCCATAGTAGTTGGGCTGGGGGTAAGCGATTTGGAGGGCGTGCCTCATCTTGACGATGGTCGTCGAGAGCATGTCGGCGACAGGCGATGCCGACGTTCCCTGGCTCTGGTCGTCCTCATACAGGCTGAGTCGCACCTGTGAATTGATGCTCAAGTAGTAGCCGACGAGCAGGTCGGGCTCATCGTCACCGCAAGAGGTGAGCGTCGATGCCGGGAGGACAAGCAGCATGGCCAGCATGGTATAGCGTAATGCTGAAAGCAGTCGATGTCGATATTGGTTAGCCATAGTTGTCTGGATTTATTGTGATTATGATGACGCAAAGATAAGCAGAAAATGTGATATCTGCAATACCGTGGGGCATAAAAACATCTTAAGGCTTAAATTGTTCTCAAAAATGTCTTTCCCGAATGGGAGGATATTCGGCGAAAATACTTATCTTTGCAGGTTAAACCAAATGAAACGATAGCAAGGATATGGCTAAGACAATCAAGAAAACGGTTACGGACTACGGTATGGTGCGTGTGGCTGCCGTTGTGCCACAAGTAAATGTCGCTGATGTAGAGGGCAATGTGGCCCACATGATCGAGAGCATTGACGCCGCTGTCAAGGCGGGAGCCCACATCGTGGTGCTGCCCGAGCTGTGTGTGACAGGTTACACTTGTGCCGACCTCTTCGGCAACGAGTTGTTGCTGGATGCTGCCGAGCAGGCGCTGGTCACCCTGTGTGACCGCTATAAGGACACGCCGGTGATGACTGTCGTGGGAGCGCCGTTGCGTTGCAGCGGTCATCTGTTCAACTGCGCCGTGGTGCTGAACCACGGTGACATGTGGGTGGTTCCCAAGACCTATATCCCCAACTATAAAGAATTCTACGAGAAGCGCTGGTTCACCACGAGCAACATCACCGCGATTGCCGGCAAGGACAGCATCACGGTGGGAGGTGAGGAAGTGCCCTTCGGGACACACCAGCTCTTTGAAGCCGGTCGTGCGCGCGTCGCTGTCGAGGTCTGTGAGGACCTGTGGGTCCCCGCTCCGCCGAGCAGCATCGCCGCCATCAACGGCGCCAACGTGATCGTCAACCTGTCGGCGAGCAACGAGCTCATCGGCAAGCACACCTACCTGATGGACCTCATCAAGCATCAGAGTGCCCATTGCATCGCTGCCTACGTCTATGCCTCGTGTGGCTACGGCGAATCGACTACCGACCTCGTGTTCGGCGGCAACGCCGTGATTGCCGAGAATGGCAAGATGCTGGCCGAGGGCGAGCGCTTCACCACGAAGCCCCAGATGTCTGTCGCCGACATCGACATTGCCGCCCTCGAGAACGAGCGCCGCATCAACGGCAGCTTCGCCGACAGCATGGTGCAGTTCGGCACGCCATTTGAGCGCATCCCGATGGTGGTGAACGGCCCGCTGGACTATGAGAAAGCTGAGCTGCTGCGTCCCGTGCGCCGCTTGCCCTTCGTCCCCGCCGAGGACGACCGACTGAACGCCCGCTGCGAGGAAATCATCGCCATCCAGACCGAGGGCCTGATGCGTCGCTTGCAGTTCACGGGCATTCCCACGATTGTCGTGGGCGTGTCGGGAGGACTGGACTCGACGTTGGCGCTGCTGGTCGCCGTGCGCGCTTTTGACCGCATGGGGCGCGACCGCAAGGACATCCACGCCATCACGATGCCGGGTTTCGGCACCACCGACCGCACCTATACCAACGCCTGTGAGATGGTCAAGTCGCTGGGCGTGACGCTGCACGAGATCAGCATCGCCGCTGCCGTGACCCAACACTTCAAGGACATCGACCATGATCCCAGCAACCACGACGTGACTTACGAGAACAGCCAGGCACGCGAGCGCACCCAGATCCTGATGGACTATTCCAACAAGGTGAACGGCCTCGTGCTGGGTACTGGCGACCTGTCGGAGTTGGCCCTAGGTTGGGCGACCTATAACGGCGACCACATGTCGATGTATAACGTCAACGTGAGCATTCCCAAGACCTTGGTGCGCCACCTGGTGCGCTGGTTTGCCGGCTCGCTCAACGACGGCACCAAGAAGGGCAAAGCCATTCGTGCCACGCTGCTTGACGTGCTTGACACGCCCATCAGCCCCGAGTTGACGCCTGCTGCCAAGGACGGTACCATCCTGCAGGTCACCGAGGACATCGTGGGCCCCTATGAACTGCACGACTTCTTCCTGTTCAACATGCTGCGCTACGGGTTCACCCCCGCCAAGCTGTATTTCCTGGCCCGTAAGGCCTTTAAGGGCGAATATGATGACACGACGATCAAGAAGTGGCTGCGGACATTCTGCAGGCGGTTCTTTGCCCAGCAGTTCAAGCGCTCGTGTCTGCCCGACGGTCCCAAGGTGGGCAGCGTGTCGCTGTCGCCCCGCGGCGATTGGCGCATGCCCAGCGATGCCTCGTCCAGGTTGTGGCTCGCCCAGTGTGATGAACTCTAGAAAGTCTATATAATCTAGAAAATCTAGAATTAAGAGACAGAAATGGCATTGAATTTGCAGGAAAGGGTGGAAACTCGTTGAAACATGAACGTGACGAGAGGGACATATAACGTCTTGCGCAGCGTGGTAGTGACCGCGCTGGTGACTGTTGTTGTCATGACCGCGCTGGCCTACATGTCACTCCTGTTGCCGCCCGTGCAGAACCGCCTGTGCCGCGAGGGAGAGAAAGCGTTGAGCGAGTATCTGAACACCGAGGTCAATATCGGGTCGGTCTCGTTCTCGCCCTTCAATCAAGTGGAACTCAACGACGTCTTCATCCATGACCAGCAGGGCGACTCGTTGCTCCAAGTCGGGAAACTGGGTGCCGGCGTCAGCCTGAAAGAACTGTTTGCCGACCGCCGCGTGGTGGTCACCTATGCCGAAATCATCGGCCTTCAGGGCCATGTGACGCGTCCCGACAAGGACAGCCCCACCAACATGCAGTTTATCATCGATGCCTTCAAGCCCAAGGACGATGGTCCGCCCAAGCCGTTCGATGTGCAGGTCAAGACGGTCGTCGTGCGTCAGTCCGAACTGACCTACGACGTGCTCGACCAGCCCCGCAAGGCCGGCCGGTTTGACCCCAATCATCTGGCCGTGAAGAACCTGCGTGCCGACCTCTCCTTGCCCCGCTTGAAGAACAACGACTTTGACATCCGTGTCAAGCGCCTGTCGTTTGACGAGGGCAGCGGTTTCTCGCTCAAGCGCCTCAGCACCGACGTGCACCTGACCGACAACGCACTGGATGTGAAAGACATCAAGATGAGCCTGCCGGGCAGTGACATCCGCCTGGACGACATCCATCTGGAATATGCTTCCCTGAAGACGCTGGGCAGCGAACTATCGCAGATGCCCTTGAGGGTGAGCACGACGGGCAGCAGGGTGACCTTGTCGGATTTTGCCGCCTTCTCCCCGGAACTGAGCCGCTTCACCGACCCGATGGACATCGATGCGACCGTGGTGCGTGCCGGGTCACGCATCGAGTTCCCCGTGCTGAACGTACAAACCTCTGGCGGCGGCCTGTCCTTGAATACCCGAGGCAGCGTCGTGCTGCCGACGCAGGGCGGATACTATTCCCTGGACCTCGACCGCATTGACCTGGATGCCAAGGCCGCCACACTCACCCAGTTGATGGCTCTGGTGCCCAACCTCTCGCCGCAGGCTCGCGACATCATCTCGCACTGCGGCAATATTGCGCTCGACGGCGAATTGCACAGCAAGAGCCAGCATCTGACCTTCAACGGCAACGTGGGGACATTGCTGGGCGCGGTGAACCTGAACGGCTCGTTGGTACAACAGCAGGGCGTTAACCGTTTCACCGGGCACGTCAAGACCGACGGCCTGGAACTGGGCACGCTGTTGGGCAAGACCGACCTGCTGGGTCAGGTGGCGATGGATGCCCAGATCGACGCCTTGCTGCGCGGCGGTGACGTCTCGGGCCACCTGCAGGGCCACTTGCCCTTTGTTGACTTCAAGGGCGTGCGCTATCATGACATCACTGCCGACGTGAACAAGCAGGGTAACGACTTCATGGGCACGCTGGCGATGAACGATCCCAACGGCCGCATCAGGGTCGACGGCAAGGCGTTGCTCAACGGCGCCAATTCCAACTATGACGTGAATATCGATGCCGACGGCCTGAATCTGGCGAGATTGGGTCTCACCGACAAGTACCCGGACCGTCGCCTGAAGGCAACGGCTACCGCCTCGTTCTGGGGCAACTCGCTGGACAACGCCTCCGGCCACATTGAGGTGAATGACTTCGCCTTTACCGACAACAATGACAAGGGGTTGAGATTCAGCACCCTGCAGCTCAATGCCGACAACAGCGGCTATGACAAGGTCATCAGCATCGACAGTGACCACATCAGCGGCTTTGTCTCGGGACAATATGACTTCAAGACGCTGCTTCCCACGGTCAAGCACCTGCTATCGAACGCTTTCCCGCAATACTTCGGCGACTATGCCGACTACAGCCATGAGGGTCTGCCTAACGACGTGAGGCTCAACTTCGTTGTCAATCCCGATGATGAACTCAACGAGATGCTCGGCCTCCCCTTCAAGCTGGCCTACAGGGCCATTGTTGAGGGCAACTTGAACGAGAGTGATACCACCTTTGACCTGGTCGTTGACGCCCCGTTGCTTGTGCAGGGCACCAACAAGGTCATCGAGCAGACGAGGCTGCTGCTGGAACTCGACAGCATTACCGACAAGGTCGTGCTGAACGTGCAGTCGCGCTATCCCGCCAAGAACGGCATGATCGACCTTAACCTGGATGCCAGCGGCCAGAACAACCGCATCGACGCCAACCTGGCATGGCGCATGCCCCAGCAGCACGACTTCCACGGCAACCTGAACCTGAGCGGCCTGTTGGACAAGGGCTCGCAGGGCGGCGTCAAGGCCGATATCGATATCAACCCGTCGCAGCTGGTGTTCAACGACACCATCTGGGAGGTGCCGAAGGGCCACATCGGCATCGATAACGGAGAAATCACGGTAGAGAATCTGGCTGGCGGCCGCAACGACCAGTTCATCCACATCAACGGCAAGGTGTCGCATGACCCCAACGATGTGCTGTGCTTGGAGATGAACGACATGAACCTTGACTACGTCTTCGAGACGTTGGCCATTGACCATGTGGACTTCGGCGGCCGGGCGACCAGCAAGGTCTATGCCAGCGACCTGCTCTCGGGTGCCCCGCGCCTGTACACGCCCAGCCTGTTCATCAAGGACATCAAGTACAATGATGCCGTGCTGGGTGACTTTGACATCAAGGCCGAGTTTGACAACGCGACACAGGGCATCCTCGTGGAGGGCGGCATCGACCAGCCCAACGGCAAGCGCACTTCGCTCAAGGGCGGAATCTATGTGGCCGACGATTCGTTGTACATCAAGTTTGGGGCCGACCACGCCAATGTGGCCTTCCTCAAGCCCTATATGGAGGCGTTCACCAGTGATGTCCAGGGCGAGATGTCGGGCGATGCCACCCTGTTCGGCAACTTCCACACCATCAACCTGGAGGGCGATATCGTGGCCGATTCCATCCGCTTCTTCCTGGACTATGTGAACTGCTGGTATTCGGCATCCCGCGTACCCATCCACATCGTCCCGGACTATATCGAGTTCAGCGACATTGCCATCCACGACCGCGAGGGGCATGAGGCCAAACTGGGCGGCTGGCTCAAGCACGACGCCTTCCACAATCCCGAGTTCAGCTTTGCCATTACCGATGCCCGTAACTTCCTCAGCTATGACACCAACCCGTCGATCAACCCTGACTGGTACGGCACCATCTACGGCAACGGAGCTTGCTTCGTCGATGGCGGGCCGGGAGTTGTCAACATCAGAGTGAACATGACGTCGGCGCCTCGCAGCAGGTTCACGCTGGTGATGAATGACACCGAGCAGGCCGACAACTATAATTTCATCACCTTCCGCGACCGCGAGGCCAAGCCCGAGCCTGTCGCCAATCAAGTGGTGGACTCTGTGGACCTGGTTCTGAGCCAGTTGAAGAAGAAGGTCATCAAGGAGGAGAACTCCGAGCCCAGCGCCTATAACATCGACCTGCAGGGCGACATCACGCCCGACGTGGCGCTGACCGTGATCATGGACCCCGTCGGCGGTGACCGTATCAAGGCGACGGGCGGCGGACACATGCGCCTGACCTATAATAACAACGGTGAATTGGGCACCTATGGCAAATACACGTTGGACAAGGGTACCTATACCTTCACGCTGCAGGATGTGATTATCAAGGAGTTCACCATCCGCGACGGCAGCAGTATCAGCTTCCAGGGCGATCCCTATGCCGCCGTGCTGGACCTCGAGGCCGTCTATTCACTGAACTCCAACATCCGCGACCTGTACGAGTCCTTCGGTGATGATCCCGACCTGAACCGCACCAATGTTCCCGTCCATGCCCTGATGCGCGCCAAGGGCATCATCTCTCAGCCCGAAATCTCGTTTGACCTGGAGTTCCCGTCGCTGACAGCCGAGGCCGTGCGTAAGGTGAAGAGCATCATCAGCACCGACGAAATGATGAACCGCCAGATTATCTATCTGCTGGCGCTGAACCGCTTCTATACCCCTGAGTATATGAACCAGAACGAGCTGCTCACGTCGGTTGCCTCATCGACGATTGCGGGTCAGCTGAGCAACATCCTGGGCAAGATGACCGACAACCTGTCGATTGCGCCCAACTTCCGCACCAACAGGGGCGACTTCAGCGACGTGGAGGTGGATGTGGCGCTGTCGAGCCAGTTGCTTAACAACAGGCTGTTGCTGAACGGCAACTTCGGTTACCGTGACAACACCTACAGCACGAGCAACACCAACTTCATCGGAGACTTTGACCTCGAGTACCTGCTCAACAGTAAGGGTACCTTCAGGCTGAAGGCCTATAACCACTTCAACGACCACAACTACTATCTGCGCAACGGCAATGCGCTGACGACCCAGGGCGTGGGCGTCGTCTGGAAGCATGACTTCGACAAGCCGCATTCACGCAGCAGCGTGCCGGTCGAGGCCGTGGAACCCGCTCGAGAGGACAGCATCCCTCGCCGTGCGCCGTCGCCGTCCCAGCCTGAGGACAGTGCCGTGCGCCAGCCGGTACCACTGGTCACCCTGCGCCCATCTCAACAAACTCATTCCTCGACTGGTCAATGATAAAACGCATGGTCATATTGTTATTGCTGGCATGGACGTCGAGCCTCGCATGGTGCGATGAGGTCCTCCTGCCCACTGATAGCATTGATGCCGCTAAGAATGACAGTATTGCCATGCAGTTCAGAATAATTTCAAGGCAGCTTGATAGCATTGCCATGCAGATAGGCGCCCGTGATGCAGACCTTTACCTAAACAGAGCTGCTATCCAAATAGATAGCCTGGATGCTAAGGAACGCTGGAAGCATGTTGTCCTGCGGCACGGGTGGAGCATCAATGATACGTCGATCTACTATCCACCGGTGCTCAACTTCGGTGTCAAGGCCTACCGATGGCTCAATCATGCCTTGAATTATTATGACTCGGCCTATGTCGTCAACCCCGGGAAGGGAAAGAAGAAGTTTAAGGTCATGATCAAGAACAGTAACTGGATTGACTTTTACTCCGGGCATTTGGGCAAATGGGAGACTCCCGTGCAGCTCAACAGCGATGTCACGTCATTGTTCGGTTTCCATATCAGCGGTATGGGCTTAAGTTTCACCTATATGCTCAACGCGAGGGACCTGTTGGCAGGAAGATTCATCCACAACCGCAGGCTGCAGTTTTCATTTACCACCTCACGCATTTTTATCGAGGGATACTATCGCAAGAATGACCAGAGTACAGTCCACTTGCACCGACTGGGTAAGTGGCAGGGTGACGATATCTTCTATGGTCTCACGCGCGAGGGTTATGGCCTGGATGCCTACTATATCTTTAACCACACCCATTACTCCCAAGCTGCTGCCTACTGTTTCTCCAAGTATCAAAAGCGCAGTTCCGGCTCTCTGTTGGCGGGTATCTACCTCAGTCATCAAGATGTAGTGATGGACATGACCTTCTTGAGAAGTGATCTCAAGATTCATCTACCTGATCACGTGACTGACTACCGTTTCCGCTATCGTGACTTCGGATTCATGATAGGTTATGGATACAGTTGGGTGTTCCATCACGGCTGGCTCTTCAACGTCACCGTGGTGCCCAGTATCGGCTACCGTCATAGTTTCCCCAATTCCATTGAAGGTCTGAAGTCCCTGTTGTCAACCAACCTGAATGGTCGCTTGGCCCTGGTACGCACCGCCGGCAACTTTTTTTACGCTTTCAACTTTAACCATGAGGGACATTGGTATCAGAGTGTCCAACACAGTTTCTACAACAGCTACAGCAACTTTGACCTCACCGCCGGCTTCCGTTTCTGATAGGCCTGATAGGTCTCATAGGTCCTATATGACTTATAGGGCCCATAATGAAGAAATATTTGTTTGGGGGTCTAGGTGTCTCGTCATTTTGTATTAATTTTGCAACGGCTACGGGCCACACATCGTGTGATAAATATCAAGTGACTTTATAGGTGCAATAAGCCCTATATGACCTATTAGCCTTATATAAAAGAAACAATGAGTGTAACGATATTAGGAATAGAGTCGTCCTGTGACGACACATCGGCAGCCGTGTTGCGTGACACGGTATTGTTGAGTAATGTCATCGCCAGCCAGCGGGTGCATGAGGCCTACGGCGGCGTGGTGCCCGAGTTGGCGTCTCGTGCCCACCAGCAGAACATCGTGCCGGTTGTCAGCGAGGCCATCCGCCAGGCGGGCATCGACCGCAAGGACATTGACGCCATCGCCTTCACGCGCGGCCCAGGTCTGCCCGGGTCGCTCCATGTCGGCACCTCGTTTGCCAAGGGGTTGTCCCTGGCACTCGACATCCCGTTGGTCGATGTGAACCACCTGCACGGTCACGTGTTGTCCCATTTTGTCAAGGAGACGCCTGATGCCGAGGTGCCCGAGTTCCCCTACCTGTGCCTGCTCATCAGCGGCGGCAACAGCCAGATCATCAAGGTCAATTCCCCCACCGACATGGAGGTGCTGGGACAGACCATCGACGATGCGGCCGGCGAGGCCTTCGACAAGTGTGCCAAAGTCATGGGCCTGCCATACCCCGGTGGCCCCATCATCGACAAGTTGGCTGCCGAGGGTGATGCCAAGGCATTCAAGTTCGCTAAACCGCATATTGAAGGCTACAATTACAGCTTCAGCGGCTTGAAGACATCGTTCCTTTACACCCTGCGTGATGCGCTCAAGGATAATGCCAATTTTATCGAGGAGAACAAGGCAGACCTCGCCGCCTCGTTGCAACGCACGATCATCGAGATATTGATGGACAAATTCGGCAAGGCCATCAAGGCCACAGGTATCAAGACCATCGCCATCGGTGGCGGAGTGTCGGCCAACAGCGGTATGCGTGCCGCCGTCGAGGACTATGCCCGACGTCACCGCCTCAAGGCCTTCATCCCCAAGCGCGTCTTCACCACCGACAACGCCGCCATGATCGCTATCGCCGGCCACTACAAGTACTTGAATAAGGACTTCTGCGACATCACCGCACCCCCCTTCCAGCGCGTCATCATCTAAAAAGAGCCTCCAGCTAAAAAGTAATCTGCAGAAATGAAAACACATAGACTTGTGATGATTGCCCTTGTTGCTCTAGCATCTCTCATGGCAATAGCGCAAGAGCAAAGAACAGATACGATTATTCCGAAGTTCTTGATCAATGGCTATTTTTTTCAGGAGTTACCAGAACTCCCAGATGCCAATCCAAGTTACACGCGACTGAAAGATTCAGAAGGGAACAAGATACTTGCCATTGGACTTGATGTAGATTTACCCGAATCTGTCATCAGCAAGGCGATACCCCGAGAGCAAGTGCGCAATGCCAATCAGTTCCTGAATGGTGCCAATATGATGGCAACGATGGTGGAATTGGCTCAAGCAGGCGTAAAAGATGATGGCACTTTCTATTCACCTAAGGCAGGTGAGCCATTCCCTCCATTTAATGAAATAGATTTAGAAGGACGCAGATGGACCAACGACAGTGTCAAAGGTCATGTGATGGTCCTCAACCTGTGGTATTCCGGCTGTGGACCGTGCCGTGCCGAAATGCCTGAGCTGTCAACGTGGAAAGAACAGTTCCCTGATGTCATGTTTTTCTCTGCAACCTACCATGATGCAGAAGTTGTCCAAAAGATAACCGAGAAACACCACTTCACTTGGACCCACCTCGTTGAAGCCAAGGATATGATGTCTTGGATCGGGACCGAGGGCTTTCCCTTTACAGTGGTTGTCGATAAAATGGGAATTGTCCTCTATGCCGTTCATGGCACAAGTCAGGAAATACGTGCCGAAATCATTGCTAAAATAAAAGAAGCAGAAGGAATTTGACAGACTAAATTTCTCAGTACGGAGAGATTTGTTTATCACTAACGGTTAATTGATTTGATGCCGCCATGATTGCCATCGCCGGCCACTACAAGTACCT
Organism: uncultured Bacteroidales bacterium; assembly: GCA_902760865.1. Lineage (GTDB taxonomy): Bacteria > Bacteroidota > Bacteroidia > Bacteroidales > Muribaculaceae > Sodaliphilus. The sequence continues at coordinate 21,495 of CACWID010000013.1, forward strand.
GGCCGGAGAATTCTGCGACATCACCGCGCCCCCATTCCAGCGCGTCGTCATTTAAGAAACCTCAAGCGCTCCTTGGGGTGGTAAATGCCTACTTGCGGAATTTCCTGCCGTTTTGTATATAGATTTGGCCTTCAATCATGTGTTGTGGTGCAACGCGCTGCCCTTGCAGGTCATAGATAGTGTTGTCGAGCAAGCCCGTGCGATCCTCTACCACTGTCGTAACTGACGAGACTTCATCATTCAGCGTTTCAACCTCGGCCTCGTATTGTTCTCCCTTGGCAAAGTAGCCATACATGCAAACCGCAGGGTCATATTTCATGTAGATTCGGATCATGTAGATTCCGTCATCCCATCCCGAGATGTCGATGCGCTCATCTAGCTCGGGTGTGAGCTGCTCAAATGGGTAGTTTTTTGTTACGGCGTAATCGTGCAGCTGGTCGGTTATGCCCACTTCCACATCATTGTAGGTGACTTCGGTACAGATAAGAATTGAGTCGCTTGAGACCCACACTTCAAGTGCGCCTTCATCTATCGAGAGTGTATCGCTGGTGGCATCTAGCTTGGCCCATGCCTTTTTATTGGTTCGCACATGGCGGTACTTCTTGTTAGGGCGCTGTGTGGCCGCCGCCACAAGCACCGTGCCGATCAGGATAAGAATGATAAAACCTGAGAATTTCTTCATTGTTCAACTGATAATTAAAGGGTACTGATGAATTCATGGAACAGGTTGGCTGTCCCTTTTCTTTTAAACAGTTTGTAATAGAGCCTTGAGCGCATCATGCTCAAGGCGTTGGGCTCCATGCCCAGGAAGGCACAGATCAGTTTGTTGGGAACTTTGGCTTTCTCAAGCATACAAAGCATAATCTCTTTGTCCTTGAGTTTGCCATTGAGTTGCCTCACTTTCTCGATGCAACCGTCATAAGTGGCATTGAGCACGTCTTCAAGAGCATTATAGTCAGCCAACTTGGGTACAAATCGGGGATCGTGGAAATTGGCGTAAAGCGTTGATTCAGAAAATTCTCGCACCCCTTGCACTCTGCTAGGTCGCGGTTGCTGCTGCGCTTCGCGCAGTTCTTGCATCAGTTTGTCTGCTTTCTCGCGCTGGAGTCGGTTGAGCAGGTTTTTATGCTTGATAGTAAAATAGCCAAACAGCATTATGCCAAGCAAGAAAAGTGACAGAGCGATAATAATCAGGTCTTGTCTGCGCAATTCGGCATCCTGACGGCGTTCATTGTCCAACTTCTTGTTGAGTGTGGCAATCAGATTGGCATGCTGTCCCTTTTCCACAGCCGTCAGCGAGTCATCATGGGCAATGCTCCTACTCAGTAGTTCAAATGCTTCACGATATTGCTGACGTTCGGCCAGAATGTCGGCCGAGTTGAGCAATGCATCCCGTTGCACGTAGGGGTTGTCGGCGTCAAGTCCCTGGCGGAACAATATCGCAGCCGAGTCAAGATTGCCAGTTGCCAGATAGTAGTTGGCATACTGATTGGTGAGGATGCAACTATCGGTTGTCTGAAGGTTGTGACACGCATCGAGCGATGCTTTCATCCGGGGCAAATCATCCAGGTTAAGGTATGTGTCCGAAAGCTCCACTTGAATGGTCTGGAACGACTCTGCATCATTGCAGTCAAGTGCCATCTGTGCTGCATTCTTGAACATTGCGACACCTTGCTCATATTGCTCGAGTGCCACATGGCTGCGAGCCAGATTGCGGAGCGCGAAAATTTGAACCACTGTATCGCCAGCCAGCTCTCCAAGCTGAATGGCCTTCCTGAAGTGGGGCTGGCTCTGACGGTACAAATCCTGATACATATTCACTTGCCCGATCTGATTGACAGCGCGTGCCCTGATAGAAAGGACGGCACTGTCGGTCGATAGCGTGTCGGTGGCCAGTGAATGATTATAGGCGTTTAAGGCGTCCCCCGTGAGTTGCATCTCGTCATAGACGCGCCCCAGTTGAAACCAGGCAAGCGTCCTCTCTTGAGATGAGCCGTGCTTGTCGAAGTAACGAACTGCTTCTTGCATGGCCGAGTCGTTGTCGTGGAGGATATGACATTTCTCCTCAGCCCTGTTCCTGAGCAAATAGTACTGCATGCGGTCTTCCCTGGGCCATGTTTCGGTTTCGGCGGCTATTTCGGCAAGCAGTAGCAATGCACTATCGGGGTGGTCGGTGATCAGACTGTCGGCCGTCAATAGTGCAAGCGGTTGTGAGTGGTGGTTGCTGCCGCATGAAACAATTGTCAGCAAACAGCAACACGCGATCATGTATTGTACGCATCGTTCCATGCTGCAAAGTTAGTGCTTTTCAGCAACACTGTTGTCGCAGCAGCGGCATTTCATGCGTCCTGTGAACATTTGTGAACACATTGTGAATAGTTATGATTCAGTGTGCTTGAGGTTCACTGAGGTCACTTCTACTTTTGCATCGCAATTTTAATTCTGAAAAATCATGAAAGGAAATCTACTTTTTAGAACATCAGTGACCCTCTGCTTGTGGCTGGCGGCTTTGACAGTGGCTGGGCAATCGGGCACACTGCCAGTGATGTACATCGAGACCCGAAATCACCAGCCTGTCACTTCCAAGACAGTTTACGTCCCAGCAACCTACTACCTGGTTGACAATCTGAATCCAGACATGAATATAGGCAGTAAAGATAGCCCAGAGCAGCTTGAGATACGCGGTCGTGGAAACTCCTCATGGAGGGATGCCAAGAAGCCCTATAAAATAAAGTTGGCGAATAAAACCTCGTTGCTTGGCATGAAGAAGAACAGACATTGGGCATTACTTCATTTTCATCTACCCACAGTGGCAGGAATGCAACTCGGCAACATTATGGGCATGGAATGGACCCCATCGACCAAACCTGTGGAAGTGGTACTCAACGACGACTACGTCGGCTTGTATCTGCTCACCGAGACCATCCGCATTGGCAAGAATCGTCTCAACATCTATGAGCAGCCCAACTGGAATAAGGATGGGAGTACAATCCCTTACGGTTGGCTTGTGGAGGTTGACAATTATTACGAGGCCAATCAGATTTATTTGCCGGAGAATGATCAATGGGGTATCAGAATCACATATCACTCTCCCGATTCGCTTTCCAGCGCACAAAAGAGTTGGTTGACCGATGAGTTTAGGGCAATCAATACGGCCATCTATGACGTCGACAAAACCAATGGAGCCTGGGAGCGGCTGATTGATGTGGACGCAATGGCGCGTTATTTCATCATTCAAGAAGTTCTTGACAACAGCGACGGATTTCATGGCAGCTTTTACCTGCACAAGGATTGTGAGGATGATGCCCGTTGGGTGGCAGGCCCATTGTGGGACTTGAATTGCAATCAACGAGAGAAAACCGATTATACCTTCCGCATGAAAACTTCTTACGGCTTCACTCCACACTGGATAGGTGAACTGATAAAGGATGGTGACTTTTGTGACGCTGTAAAAGACGCCTGGAATCAATTCTACCCTGTTCAGGTGCAACAGTGGATGGAGTATATTGATGAAAATCTGCTGCATTGCGGCGATGCACTCTATCTAGACAATATCCGGTGGAACCGCAGCAATGCTGAAAGCATCGGTGATAGAGTGGAACGAATAAAAAGCTCGTTAATTGCCAATATGGAATGGTTTGACAAGCATCTGCCACATGCCGCTGGAATTAATCATGTCAACGACCCAGGTGAGAAAAGAATAGTCAACGTGAAATATATCAACTTGGCGGGAATGAGCAGCGATAAGCCATGGAATGGTGCGAACATCAAGCTGACAACCTGCAGTGATGGCAGTGTTGACGCTGTCAAGATGTGTCCTATCAATTCTTCAAGTAATTTAAATTGACATGGTCCCCTTTAAAAACATGAGGTGTATAGTGTAGAGATGGACACCGCAGCCATTACATGAGGAGAAAAACCAACATTTGTGCACCGAAGTCAATCATGTATGACTTCGTTGCATCGAAGGAATCGAGCACCTTGTTTTCCTTATATGATGAATGTTGTTTAAGTTGTCGTTTAAATCCTACGCTCTGTACAGCATTGTACTTATTGTATTAGTTGTTTTCCATTTATTCTGGTTGTCGTTTAATGATGGGTACGGATGGCGCGGATGCGTTGGGCCAGGGTGGGGTGACTGTAGCTGTACCACACGACCAGCGGGTGGGGAGTGAGGTTGCTCAGGGCGTGGGAGGCGAGTTTCTTGAGGCCGCTGATGAGAGCTTCGCCATGGCCGTGGCTGGCGGCGAAGGCGTCGGCGCGGTATTCGGCGCGGCGCGAGATGGCGCTGCCTGCGGGGCTGAGCAGCAGGTCAATCGGTGACAGCAGCAACGAGAAGGCCACGAGCGCCAGGATGAACGACGGAGCGGTGCCGCCCAGAGCTACGGGCAGGTGGGGATTGTCAACCAGCAGCGAGAAGATAAACAGGTTGATGGCTATTGTCACGATGCTGATGATCATGTTCTTGAAGGTGTCGCGATGCTTGTAGTGGCCGAACTCGTGGGCGAGGACGGCGACAATCTCGTTGGTGGTCATCTGGTCCTGCAGCGTGTCGTAGAGCACAATGCGCTTTTTGGGGCCGAAGCCGGTGAAATAGGCGTTGGCCTTGGTGGAATGCTTGCTGCCGTCGATGATGTAGATGTCCTTGAACTTGGAACCAAAACTTGCCAGGGCCGCCGTGATGGCGTCACGCAGTTCGCCCTCGGGCAAGGGCGTCTGCTTGTTGAACAGGGGCACGATGAGGTTGCTGTAGAACATCGTGAAAAAGATGATGAACACGGCACATACCAGCGTTGCCCAAATCCAGAACTGCTGGCCGAAGGTCTGGTACAGCCAATAAACCACAGCCATCAGCACGGCGCTCAACACGGTCGAGACGGCGAAGGACTTGATGGTGTCGAGCCAGAAGGTCTTGTGCGTCGTGCGGTTGAAGCCGAAGCGCTCCTCGATGACAAAGGTCGAGTAGTAACTGAACGGCAGGGCGATGACCGTGTTGAACAAGTTGTAGATGACCAGGAACAGGATCACCTGCAGCACGGGCACGTCGGTCCAGGCCTTGCACTGGTTGTCGAGCCATCCCAGCAGACCGAAGCCCAGGATGATGAGTGTCAGGGCAAACGACACGCAGCGGGCGATGAGCGACACGCGCTTGTTGGTGCGCATGTAGTCCTGCTGGCGGCGGTACTTCTCCTCGTCATACAGCCCCTCCAACTCGGGCGGGACGGGATGCGTCATCCACTTGGTGTTCAGCCACGAGAGCACGCTACTGACGATAAACTCCAGCGTGACAAACGCGATAATCAGTATCAAGAGTGTCTGTGCCATAATTCGCTAATTATTTCTCTTTTTCCTCCAGGGTCAGCAGTTTCTCGATGTCCTCGTCGCGTGGGTCGGCCTTGCCGGTGTACTTGAGCAGCCACCAAAATCCGCCGATGGCCCCGGCAACACCAAGGCCTGCCAGTACAGTCACATACCAGGGGCTCTTGTCTATCAGCCCAAGAACAGCGGCTATCGAGAGGCATAAAGCCATGGTCGTGATGATCAGTTTGGAGAAAACGGTATCGGCGCTAAGCAGATTGAGGTGCTGCTGCATCTCCCTCGCTGTCGTTGCTCTACGGATGCGGTCATAGACGATGGCATAGACAGCCATGGCAAAAGTTGATACCAGCATCACGGCAATGAGCGGGCACAGGTACAGTTTGCTATCGTTCACCTGATCCAAGTGGATAATGCCATTGCCGAGAAAAATGAGGGCTGCAATACTATATAAAATGGTATGGGCGCGGCAGCTCTTCTGGATGGAATTGCGCAACTGCTCTTTCTCGTTCACCTGTGTTTGATTATCATCAATAGGATTTTCGGGTCTCATAATGCTCTGATTTTAACTGTTAATCATCCCTGTTATTCATCGTTCTGACCTCTGGATGCACAAGGACACCACAAAACTACACAAAAATAGGCAAAATGTGCAACTATCTCCACTGGAATCTAAAAAAATACTACCTTTGCAGTATCATTATTTTAATTGAAAGGGATATGAAACAGATGAAATTGTGGATGCTGGCCGCCATCCTGTTCTGCGGCGTTGTTTGTGTGACTTCCTGCAATAACAGCGGTAATACCAATGTCAATGCCGAGAAGGCTGCCAGCACGGATAGTGTGGACGCCGTGGAGATGATGGGTGCTTTCCCTTTCCTGCCGGCGGTGAACCAGTATCTGGTCGATTCGGTTGGTTCGCAATATGCCCCTGGTGAGATTTGCATCCCGTGCCCCACGATTGTGGCATGTGACCAGGCGGAAACTGACAGTGCAATGCTGGTCTATGGTGACTTCTGGGTGTATAACTTCAATGTCGTCGGTGACACACTCAAGACGGTTTCGGGTGGCGATCATCCGGGCCTGATGCGTGTCAAGCAGAACGAAAAGGGCGAGTTTGAAGTCCTCTCATTTGAACAGGTTGAGGACGGCCATGGCAACGAGGCCAGCGCCAAGCGTATCTTCGGTGACATGTATGAGGCCTTCCATGGCATCAACAGTGATGAGTCGACCCGCGAAGAGGCCCGCAGCGTGGCGATTGGCTGGTATGTGAAAACCCACAATCTCCCCGTGAAATACTATCAGGACTATGGCTGGCCTGCCCATGAAATTCCTGTCAAGCACATGGTTCCCAGTAACTAAAATATAACAACGATACAGTGAAATACAGCATTATAGCCATCGGTGACGAGCTGCTCATTGGTCAGGTCACCGATACTAACTCGGGCTGGATTGCCCGTCACATGACACCCCGCGGCTGGGACGTAAACACCGTGCAGGTCGTCCCTGACGATGCCGAGCAGATTGAGCTCGCTATCGACCGCGCCTTTGCCCAGACCGATGTCATCTTGATGACCGGCGGCCTGGGACCGACCAAGGACGACATCACCAAGCCGACGCTGTGCCGCTACTTCGGCGGCGAAATGGTGCTCGACGAGGCTGTCGAGGCCAACGTGCGCCAGGTGATGGAACGTCGCCACCTCAAGCTCAACGAGTACACCCGCCTGCAGGCGATGGTGCCCTCGTCGTGCCGCGTTATCCAGAACGAGATAGGCACGGCGCCGCTCATGTGGTTTGAGCGCGACGGTCAGGTGCTGGTGAGCATGCCCGGTGTGCCCTTTGAGCTGCAGGGCATGATGGAACGTGCCGTCATTCCGCAGCTGTTGGCCCGTTTCAACGACGGTGAGGACATCGAGTTCCGCACGTTTGTCGTTACAGGCATCATCGAGTCGGCACTGGCGATGCTGCTTGACGAATTTGAGCGCGCGCTGCCTCACGGCATCCATCTGGCCTATCTGCCCGAGGGCGGCATTATCCGCTTGAGACTGACAGGCTCCTCGACCGATGCCAACCAGATTAACGATGATATGGAACGGCTGTCGCGCCAGTTGCACGACATCCTGGGTGGCCACATTATCGCCGACGGCGACAAGCGTCTGCCCGAAATCCTGGGCGAACGCTTGCGGGAGAAGGGATTGACCTTGTCCACTGCCGAGAGTTGCACGGGCGGCAACATTGCCCACCAGATTACCAGCATCGCCGGCAGCAGCGACTACTTCAAGGGCGCTGTCGTGAGCTATGCCAACGAGGTGAAAATGTCGCTTCTGGGCGTCAATGAGCAAGACATCATCGACCACGGCGTGGTGAGCGAGCCCGTCGTGCGCCAGATGGCTGAGGGCGCCTGCCGTGCCATTGGCACCGACTGCGCCATCGCCACCAGCGGCATCGCCGGCCCTGGCGGAGCGACCCCTGGCAAGCCTGTGGGCACTGTGTGGATGGCTGCTAAGTGCGGCGACCGTGTCGTTGCCCAGGTCAAGCAGTTGCCAGGTGACCGCGACCGCGTCATCACCCGCGCCACCCTCGAGGCCCAATTGTTGTTACTGTCATTACTGTAAGGAAAATGAAGAGATACACTGCACTGCTGCTCATCGCGCTGCTTGCCGTCCTGGCCGGGCAGGCGAGCAGCGTGCCCGACGATGACGACAAGGTGCCCGCCATACAGCAGGGCATCAGGCGTCTGCATCCCGAGCGCGAGCGTGCCAAGGCCTTGAAGCGGCTGCAAGAGGAAGTGTCCCGCAAGGCCGAACAGAAGGCCGACCCCTGGGACACGAGCGACGAGGTGTGGGGCACCGTTGACCTGCCCCCTGCCGCCGTCAGGGATAGCGCTGCCGTCGAGGGGCACCGCCTGACATCGGTCCCTGATGCCCCGACGGAGGGCCGCCGCATGACGTGGCGTGACGAGCCGGTGACAGCTGATCTCGACCAGCTGATGCCCTTCATGACGGTCGAGGGCGGTGAGTACCACTCCAAGTATGTCTCGGCTGACAGCGTGGGCAATGAGGTGTATTTCGCGTTTACTATGGATGGCGAGGATGCCCTTCCCGGCCCCCTGCGGCTGTGTGTGCGCTACAGTGCCTCGAGTCCGCTGGACTATGACCAGGTGATTTTCACCATCGACGGCTATGACTATTTCTTCTACCCCAAGTTGACGCGCCAAGGCAAGACCGATGACGGACTCTACTGGTCGGCGAGCGACGACGAGCTGCAAGCGGCCTACAAGGATCTGGTGTATGCCCTGTGTCACGGGAACTGGGTGATGGTCAAGCTGATGGGGACCGGCGGCGTGAGCCGTGTCAGGGTGCTTACCGACAACCAGCTGGATGATTTTGCCAACACGTTGGCCGTCTATCGGCTGCTGGGCGGCATCATCTGACGGCAAGATTTTGTGCAACCGATTGCATGACCGATTTCGGGCGTTTGCACGGGTTTTTGCATGATTTTTTATGCCATAATGGGAAAAACAATTACCTTTGCAGCGTTTTTTAAGAAATCAATGATTGTTTTTATATAGGTTTAATTTAATTTTATGATGAACGTAGAAAACATTGGTAACTGGGCAGGTCTCGTGTGGAACGCCCTGAACGATGCGCAGAAGGCTCTCTCTCTGAAGGACCTGCGCAAGGCTACTAAGCTCAAAGTGAACGAAATGCATTGCGCTCTGGGTTGGCTCGCCAAGGAAGGCAAGCTGAACTTCGCTGAGGGCAAGGATGACATTGAGGTATCGTTGTGCTAATCAACCGCACGAAGATTTATCCCTGGATTAAGATTTAAACATCCCCTAATATAGCAGTGATGGCGTGGACTGGTTTCCACGCCATTGCTGTTTTTTTGTGCAGTGTTTCGAATTAATTTGACATTTCGTTCAATTTGCGCAAATTTTTCGTATCTTTGCGACATGATGAATCACACCTTGTGAAGAATCATTTAATCTCATTAACCCGAAAAAGAACCAGAAGAGAAAGAGATGAATCGTGCATATTTGTTAGGCCTGGATGTGGGCAGTAGTTCGGTGAAGGCGTCGCTTGTCGATGTCGAGACGGGCTGTTGTGTTGCATCGGCTTTTTTCCCGGAGCAGGAGGCTCCCATCAAGGCAGTGAAGCCCGGTTGGGCCGAGCAAGACCCGCGCTCGTGGTGGGATTATGCCAAGCTGTCGCTTGCCCAGTGCTTGAAGCAGACAGGTGCCAGCGGTGAGGATATCAAGGCCATCGGCATCAGTTACCAGATGCACGGCCTGGTGTGTGTGGACCGTGACTTGCAGCCCGTGCGCGATAGCATCATCTGGTGCGACTCCAGGGCGGTGCCTTATGGCGAGCGGGCGATGCAGGCCTTGGGCAAAGACTGGTGTCTGGAACACCTGCTCAATTCGCCCGGCAATTTCACTGCCGCCAAGCTGGCCTGGGTCAAGGAAAATGAGCCCGATGTTTACCGGCGCATCTACAAGGTGATGCTCCCGGGCGACTACATCGCCATGCGGTTGAGCGGCAAGCCCGCAACGACCATCAGCGGCCTGAGCGAAGGCATCATGTGGGACTTCAAGGCCAAGCGGCCTGCTGAGGAACTGCTGGACTACTACGGCTTTGATCACTCGTTGGTGAGCGAGACGGTGCCCACCTTCGGCATTCAAGCCACTGTGTCGCCTCAGGTGGCCGACGAGCTAGGGCTCAAGGCCGGAACTCCGATAGGCTACCGTGCCGGAGACCAGCCCAACAATGCCCTGTCGCTGGGCGTGCTCAATCCTGGCGAGGTGGCTGCTACGGCAGGCACGTCGGGCGTCGTCTATGGTGTGCTGGGCGAGGTCAACCGTGACCCGTTGAGCCGTGTCAACACCTTTGCCCATGTGAACTATTCGGCCGACCTTGACCGCCTAGGCGTGCTGCTGTGCATCAATGGCACAGGTATCCTCAACGCCTGGATGCGCCGCAATGTGGCTCAAGGTCTGTCCTATCAAGAAATCAATGACCTTTGCGCCACGGTACCCATCGGCAGCGAAGGCGTGACGGTCATTCCCTTTGGCAACGGTGCTGAGCGTGTACTCGAGAACCGAGAGACAGGATGCTCAGTACACGGGCTGGACTTCAACCGCCATAACCGTACCCACCTGCTGCGTGCGTCACAGGAGGGCATCGTGTTCAGTTTTGCCTATGGCATGGAAGTCATGCGAGAGATGGGTATGGACATCAGCACCATTCATGCGGGCAAGGCCAACATGATGCTGAGCCCCGTTTTCCGCCAGACCTTGGCTACCGTGAGCGGTGCGACCATCGAGCTGCACGATACCGACGGCAGCGTGGGTGCCGCACGTGGAGCGGGAATCGGAGCCGGCATCTACAAGAACGCGCAGGAGGCCTTTGCCACGCTGCAGCGACTGGCGGTCATCGAGCCGATGGAACAGGACCGCGAGGCCTGCAAGGATGCCTACGAGCGCTGGAAGGCCTTGTTGAGGAAGGCTTTATCATAAAACAGAATTATTCACATCAATCATCAACATAACACTAAAAGACAATGAGTAAAGAGTATTTTCCCGAGATTGGCAAGATCCCGTATGAGGGTCCCGAGAGCAAGAATGTGATGGCGTTCCACTACTATGATCCCGAACGCGTGGTCATGGGCAAGAAGATGAAAGACTGGTTCAAGTTCGCCATCGCCTGGTGGCATGCCCTGGGACAGGCTAGCGCTGACCAGTTTGGCGGACAGACCCGTTCCTATGAATGGGACAAAGCCGAGGACCCCTTGCAGCGTGCCAAGGACAAGATGGATGCCGGCTTTGAAATCATGCAGAAGCTGGGCATCGAGTATTTCTGTTTCCATGATGTGGACCTCATTGAGGAGGCCGATACCATCGAGGAATATGAAGCCCGCATGCAGGCGATTACCGACTACGCGCTGGAGAAGATGAAGGCCACGGGCATCAAGTTGCTGTGGGGCACTGCCAACGTGTTCGGCCACAAGCGTTACATGAACGGCGCCGCTACCAATCCCGACTTCAATGTCGTGGCACGTGCAGCCGTGCAGATCAAGAACGCCCTCGATGCCACCATCAAGTTGGGCGGAACGAGCTACGTCTTCTGGGGCGGTCGTGAAGGCTATCAGAGTCTGCTCAACACCCAGATGCAGCGCGAGAAGAACCACCTGGCCAAGATGCTCACGGCAGCGCGTGACTACGCCCGTGCCAAGGGCTTCAAGGGCACCTTCCTGATTGAGCCCAAGCCCATGGAGCCCACCAAGCACCAGTATGACCAGGATACCGAGACCGTTATCGGCTTCTTGCGTGCCAATGGCCTTGATAAGGACTTTAAGGTCAACATCGAGGTCAACCATGCCACGCTGGCCGGCCACACCTTTGCCCACGAGCTGGCAGTGGCTGTGGATAACGGCATGCTGGGCAGCATTGATGCTAACCGCGGTGACCACCAGAACGGTTGGGATACTGACCAGTTCCCCATCGACAGTCATGAACTTACCAATGCCTTGCTGCAAATCATACGTGGCGGCGGCTTCAAGGACGGCGGTACCAACTTTGACGCCAAGCTGCGTCGCAATAGTACCGACCCCGAGGACATCTTTATCGCTCACATCAGTGGTATGGACGCCCTGGCCCGTGCCCTGTTGGGTGCTGCCGATGTCCTTGAGAAGAGCGAGCTGCCTGATATGCTCAAGCAACGCTATGCCAGCTTTGACGCGGGCGAGGGCAAGCGCTTTGAGGACGGCCAGATGTCACTCGAGGAACTGGTGGCCTATGCCAAGTCCCATGGCGAGCCCGAGACCATCAGCGGCAAGCAGGAGAAATATGAGGCCATCGTGGCTATGTACGCCAAGTAATTAACTCATTAAACAATCAAGAGTTTATGGGCTATTTTGAAAGAGGCGGAAGCAAACTCTACCTGGTGAGCATCGTCCTGGTGGCGGTGCTGGGTGGTCTGCTCTTCGGATATGACACGGCGGTCATCTCGGGCGCCGAGAAAGGTTTGCAGGCATTCTTCATGCAGGCTACCGATTACAACCACACCGATGCATGGCATGGCCTGACCTGTTCCAGTGCCTTGATAGGATGCATCATCGGCAGTGCCCTTTCTGGCTTGCTGGCAACCAACTTTGGCCGTAAGCGTTCGCTGATGTTTGCCGGCATCTTGTTCTTCCTGTCTGCGCTGGGCAGCATGCATCCCGAGTTCCTGTTCTTTGAAGGGCAGGGTGCGTCCAAGGACCTGCTCATGGCCTTCAACTTCTACCGCATCGTCGGTGGTGTGGGTGTGGGCTTGGCATCGGCCATCTGTCCCATGTACATCGGCGAGGTCGCTCCTACCAAGATTCGCGGCATGCTCGTGTCCTGGAACCAGTTTGCCATCATCTTTGGCCAGCTGGTGGTCTATTTCGTCAACTTCATGATTCTGGGCGGTCATGAGAATCCCGATATCGATATCGTGGGCGGCATCAACAAGGTGATGAACCCCGAGGGTGCCATGTGGGCTACCCAGGAGGGCTGGCGTTACATGTTCGGCAGCGAGGCTATTCCTGCCGGATTGTTCACCCTGCTCATCTGTCTCGTTCCCGAGACGCCGCGATACCTTGTCATGGCCGGTCGGGACGATAAGGCATTTCATGTGCTGGCCCGTATCAATGGCAAGGCTAGGGCCGAGATCATCCTTCCCGATATCAAGAGCACCATTACCCAGAAGACCGAGAAGCTGTTCTCCTATGGTTACATGTGTATCTTCATCGGCATCATGCTCAGTGTCTTCCAGCAGATTGTCGGTATCAATGCCGTGCTCTATTATGCCCCGCGCATCTTTGACGAGATGGGCATGAGCAATCCCATGGTCAATACTGTGGTGATGGGAGTGATCAACATCCTGTTCACGCTGCTGGCCGTGTTTACGGTCGAGAAGTTGGGCCGCAAGCCGCTGCTCATTACCGGTTCGCTGGGTATGGCCCTGGGCGCCTTCGGTGTGGCCTTGGCGTTTGACAACCCCAACCTGGGCATGTTGTGCATGATTTCGCTCATGCTATACAGCGCGTGCTTCATGTTCAGCTGGGGCCCCATCTGCTGGGTGCTCATCGCTGAGATTTTCCCCAATACCATACGTGGCAAGGCCGTCGCTATTGCCGTCGCCTTCCAGTGGATTTTCAACTGGATTGTCAGCACGTCGTTTGTGCCCATGTTCAATCTTGAGTTCCATGAGGGCGACCAGATGGGCCACTGGCTCACCTACGGCTTGTATGGCATCTTGTGCGTCGTGGCGGCCATCTTCGTCTGGAAACGTGTTCCCGAGACTAAGGGTAAAACACTCGAGGACATGAGCCGCATCTGGCGCAAGAAATGACTGGTAGATAAAAACGTCGATTGACGGCGTGTGTAAACTGAGGACCGGTTGCCCTTGGGGCAGCCGGTCCTCAGTTTACAGGCATGCTGGCCGAAGACCAGCGCTAGGCCAAAGGCCTGTATAGGGTGGGGTAGAAAAGCGAAAAACCCGGGGCTGCTGCCCGGGTTATCGTTCTGTAAAACAAACCATTACTAAGCACTTAAAGTCTCGCGCGACTTCCCAGCCAGCGATGAACAATTTTACATTCCATAGCTCTTGAATTTGCTTGAGTGCACAAAGGTAAACACTTTTTTGGGATTTACAAAACAAAATGAAGAAATTTTCAAAAAAAAATTATTTTCTTTTGTAAACGGGTCGTTTGTCCGGTTATGGTGGCGTCGTCGAGGGTGGTGAACCGTCGGGACGGTTCTTTAGGCCGCGTCGTTTAGCTTTGGCCCGAAAGTACCGCCTCGGCTGGTCGCCCCCCTGCTTTCATTGCCCCCTTACTTTTTATATTAATGTATAATGATGGCGCGGGGTCTTGCATAGACTACCGAAAACAATAAATTTTGGCAATTATGTTGAAAAAATTTGTGAAAAGCTTGCATATTTAAAGTTATCATTATTAATTTGCGACAGTCAATTGGGTGTCCTCTGGATGCGATGAGTGAGGCGCCCACGTCTTCCGGTATCATTGGATGTGTCCGTAAGATGCTGACTGACAGATGATATACCTAATTATTGATCTATCTAAACATTCGACATGATGAAAAGGCTATTGAACCTATTGTTGGCGTACTGCTGGCTGCCGTTATTTACCGGCCAGCGGCGTTTTGTCGTGCCTTTACATCTCGAAATCAATCTACTGGAGTAGCCAAAGGCTTATCCTAAGTGCTAAATAATTTTTTCATAAGCGAGGTTTTGGGAGGTGCGTCACAGTGGGGGCCACAGGGACGCACCTTCTTTTCTTAAAAATGAATCAGAAAAGGCGCACAGTGAGAGTTCACAGGGTTAATAGATGTTGATAATCAAGATAATTCATAATACAAAATAATTGGTCTGTGCGCCTTTTTCCCTATATACAATTCAGTGCCGTCGCCGGGTGAGCATGCCTTGAAGGATGAAGAGAATGGCAAAGTGTAAAATATTTAGACATTTTGATGTAAAAAAAATAGACAATTGCCATTTTTAGAGAAAATAGTTTTGGTGAACGGCGAGGTTACTCATAATTTTGTAGTGTAGAGGCCGAGACACTGTTGATGCTCTAACACTAAACATAAACGAAGAAGATATAGATTGCTTTATTTGTGGTTAAATTCTGTGAGGAGCGTCATCGTGGCGCAGGCCGTGAGAAGCGCTCCTCACTTTTTGATGAGACGAATAAACAGCAGACAGCATAACAATAACCCATACATTACTAACCTAAACTTAATGTTATTATGAGAAAGCTAATTTTCACATTCATGAGTCTGTTCATGGTCAGCACGGCTATGGCAGACAGCTATTTTTACATCGATGACATGGATGTCGACGGCGCTTACGGTCAGCAGGTCGTGATTCCCGTCAAGGCATCGTTCGGTGCGTATGTCAACGCCTTCCAGGTGGACATCACCTATCCTGAGGGCCTGACGCCAGTAAAGGTGGAGATGGGCGCTGACGCATGTCAGAGCTACTATGATCTGGACGGAATCGAAGATGTCGCTACTCCGTTTTTCACGTGTAATCCCGAGAAGACCCGCATCATTGCGGCCTTTGCCGGTTTTGGTTACTGGGATCCCGACGGCAATGGGGAGTATGAGCCCTATGGTGCCGTCAAGTGGGCTGCCGGCGACTACGACGAGATGATTCTGATCACCGTAAGAGTGGAAGAAGACTTCTATGGCGGAACGATTGTCGTTCAAACCGAGGTCGGCTCAAGCGATGACGCCCGTGGCGCCACCGTCAAAGACACAGGCGACGCTGAAGTGATTTTCACACGTGAGGCCTACATCACGGTTATCCCGGTACCCATGGAGCTGACAGGTCAGATCATTTATGAGTATGACGGTTATGATGAAGTAAGGATTTATTACTCCGGTGAAGAGCCTGTGAACATGGAAGTCGTCGTTAACGGCGAGTATGTCTATGGCGGTGAACCTGATTTTACGTACAATCTGCCCGAATTTGGCGTGTATGATTTTGTGGTAACCGCTTATTGTGATTGTTACAATCCCATGACTTATGAGTTTGTTATCGATTTGCCGCAGCCAGTGACACCAGCTCCGACCTACACCATTGAAGATATGGGCAACACCTATGTCGTAACCGTTGAGGGCGAAGGTGACCTGCATCTTTATCTCTTCGGCGAGGAGGTGCCGAATCACTATGAGATTCCTCGGTGCTATGATGAGATGGTATATGAGTTTATGGCAACGGCCCAGATCCCTGGCTGGATCCAGAGCGAATGCATCACCTTTACGGTCGTGGTTCCTGCCTTGGAGAAGCAGCAAGCAGAAGCTCCCATAATCGATTTGACGATGGATGACGCGAATGTGTATGTGAACATAGTCTGGCCCGAGAGTGATGGCGAATGTGTATTTACCGGCAATGACGTCTATTCGCGCGGCGAACAGGACTACGAGGTGACTGTAGAGGCCTACGTGACCGAGGGATATTCCTACTGTGAGAGCGAGCATGCCGTCGTGACCATCGTCGTTCCGGCTCTTGAAATACCCGAGCCCGAGGGCTACCTGCTCACCCTGGCCGATGCCGCCGTACTGCACGGCAATAGCGTTGTCATCCCCGTGTCGATGACCAACCGTGAGTCGGTGACCGCCTTCCAGACCGACCTGTATCTGCCTGAGGGCTTCGAGTTGCAGGATGTAACGCTGTCTGACCGCAAGGCCGACCACCAGCTGATGCGCAACGTCCGCGAGGACGGCGCCGTCCGCATCCTGTGCTACTCACCGTCGCTGTCAGCGTTCAGCGGCAATGATGGCGAGCTGATGTACATCACCGTCAAGGTGCCCGACAGTGCCGCCGGCGACTATGAGCTGTTGCTGAAGAAGAGCCTGCTGACAATCGCTTCGTTTGACGAGGTGCGCTGTCCTGACGATGCCGGCACGCTGACCGTGAGGGCCTACATCCCCGGTGACGTGAATGGCGACGGCGTAGTGACCGTGACCGATGTCGTTGTCACCGCTCAGTATATCATCGGCTTGAATCCCAGCCCGTTTGTCTTTGATGCCGCCGACATGAACGGCGACGACGATATCACCGTGACCGATGTCGTATTCATTGCCCGCCTGGTACTCAATCCCGACTTGGTTGACATGATGCGTGCTCCCGCCCTGGGCGTGAACAATGACGCCATGAGTGCCGATGGCATCCAGCTGCCGGCAGGCGAGACCCGCACAGTGACCATCGCCCTGGACAATGAGGTGGACTACACCGCCTTCCAGCTCGACATGCAGCTGCCCGAGGGCCTGACCGCCACCAACTTCCGCCTGACCAATCGTGCCGGCAGCCACACGCTGATTGCCAACATGCTCGAGGACGGCACACAGCGTGTGATGTGCTACTCGCCGCTGCTGAATGTCATCGACGGCCACGAGGGCGCATTGCTCACCTTCGACGTGACTGCCACCGGCAGTGTGACCGGCGACATCAATGTTGACGGCATCGAGATGGTCAGCGCCGCCTGCCAGACCGCCCGTCTGAACGGCTTCAGCATCCAGGTGAACGGCGACGTCACCGGCGTGAGGGAGATGGTTGAGAACGTGCGCATCTACACCGACGGTCAGAACATCATCGTCGAGAGCCCTGTTGCCCAGCGCATCGTCATCAGCGATGTGGCAGGTCGCAGCTATGAAGTGGACGTTACCGAGGGCCGCAACGTGATCCCCGCCCGCACTGCTGGCGTGGCCATCGTCAAGGCCGGTAACCAGACCGCCAAGCTCATGATCAACAACTAAACCGGTTGGATGATGATACCCAGAAGTCTATTATCTATGCTTATGGTCGTTGCGGCAACTTTGTCGGTTGCCGCAACCGACCTTTTCCATATTGAGGATTTCATGATGCAGCCTGGACAGACTGTTGAGGTAGAAATCCTGCTTGACAACGAGACGAGTTTCACTGCCTTCCAGACCGACTTGAGCCTGCCCGAGGGCTTGTCGGTCGACATGCAGAGTGTGGCGCTGACCGGCCGCAAGGCCGAGGACCATGTGCTGGCGATCAATGTGCTGTCTAACGGCGACATCCGCATCATGTCTTACTCGATGATGATTCAGCCCTACAGCGGCACCAGCGGAACACTGGTGACCTTCAATGTCACTGCCAGCGAGTCGCTGAGCGGCCCCGTTGTCATCCGGCTGAAGAACAACCGCTTCACCAACTTGCAGGGGCGGGAAGTCCAGCTCGACGACACGAGTTGCACGGTGTTGGTCCCTAGTATGGTCGGCGACGTGAACGGCTCGGGCGATGTGACCATTGCCGACGTGACGAAGCTGATCAACTATCTGCTCAGCAAGGACCCTTCCGCTTGTCTTCTCGAGAATGCCGACTTGAACGGCTCGGGTGATGTGACCATTGCCGACGTGACGATGCTGATCAACCGCCTGCTCAGGGGCGAGTTTGCCAACTGATACCGTGTTGACAGAACTTGCTTTTGAAAATAAGTAAGTTCGACGATGTCACATGCTGAAAACCGAGGATGTGTCATGATTACTGCTTCAAGCAATCATCGGGCTATGGCCCGGGACATACCGGAAATGAATTATGGCACATCCTTTTTCAATCAACAGTCGGTTATGGCTTCGTCGGGCTGTGGTTTGAAATTAACTGATAATGAGGAAGATACAAGAGAATTGCTATAAATTAATACCATTCAACAACTATGAAACAAACAAAAAGTATCTTTAAAACCTTCTTGCTGCTGGTGGCACTGTCGTTGCCGCTGGTATCGTTCGCCCAGACCCAGTTCTGGTCAGGTGGCATCCACTATGAGGTGATGGACCCCTATACCGATTTCTATACCGTCAAGGTCATTGCAGCTGATGAACAAGGTTATAGCGGCGAGATCACAATCCCGCGGATTGTTTATTGTGAGGCTTACGGCAACTATGGCGGTCATTTCATGAAGGCTTGCCAAGTCACTGAGATCGGCGAGGGCGCCTTCCGCGACTGTACCGGCTTGACTGGCGTGTCGTTGCCCGTCTCAGTGAATACAATCGGGAAAAATGCCTTCTACGGTTGCTCGTCACTGACCCGTGTGAACCTCAATTCGGGCCTGCAGACCATCTGTGCCTCGGCATTCGGTTACTGCACCAGCCTGACAGACATCGTGCTGCCCAACTCGGTCACGAGGATGGAGGCCAACGTCTTCTATGGCTGCACGTCGCTGGCCCATGTTAAGCTGTCGAGTAATGCGAAGGAGCTGCTGAGCACCTTCCAGGGCTGCACCAGCCTCGCCTCGATTGACATCCCGGATAA
Organism: uncultured Bacteroidales bacterium; assembly: GCA_902760865.1. Classification (GTDB taxonomy): domain Bacteria; phylum Bacteroidota; class Bacteroidia; order Bacteroidales; family Muribaculaceae; genus Sodaliphilus. The sequence continues at coordinate 40,640 of CACWID010000013.1, forward strand.
GGTGACAAAACTGGATGGCACCTTCCAGGGCTGCAGCGCCTTGACGACTGTCAAGTTGCCTAAGGCCCTGACGACCATCGGTGCCAACGCCTTTGACGGATGCAGCTTGCTGCCGCGCCTGTATCTGCCCAATCTGGTCACTACCATCGGATCCAGGGCATTTGCCGACACCCGTTTCGACTATCTGGAACTGCCGGCTTCGGTCACGAGCATCGAGGGAGATGCATTTGACGGAAACACCCAGTTGGCCAATGTCGTCGTGCGCTCCGAGAATCCGCCGCTGATGGCCAGCCAGAGTGTTTTCACTGACGACACCTATGGCCTGGCGTTGCTGAGTGTCCCCGAGGCAGCTGTCGCCTCCTATCAGTCGACCGACTGGTGGAACGTGTTTGAACATGTGGCGGGCATTGCCGCTAACAGCCTTTATGACTTTGAGGTTGACGGCATCTGCTACCTGCGCACCGGTCCTGGTACGGTCGACGTGACCTACCGCGACAAGAACTACAATTGCTACAGCGGCGATGTGGTCATCCCCGCTACTGTGACCCACGACAACGTGACCTATAGCGTGACGGGCATCGGTAACTCGGCCTTCCGCTCTTGCTCAGACCTGACGAGCGTAACCATTCCGGCAAGCGTGTCAGTCATCGGCGAGAATGCGTTCTATAGTTGCTACCGTCTGACAGAAATAGAGATTCCCGAGGCGGTCACTTCCATCGGTGACGGGGCATTCCAGCGTTGCAAAGGGTTGATGTCACTGACCATCCCGGAGAATGTAACCTCACTGGGCAGCAACGCCTTCTACACCTACTACAACTCCACGCCTTCCCTCACGACCCTCACGTGGAATGCGCGTGATTGCTGGACCAGTGGCGACTTATATGCCTATTACCTGAAGACAGTGAACATCGGTGACCAGGTAGAGGTGCTGCCGCCCAATTTCGCCCGTGGTGCAGATATCACGACGGTTGATCTGCCCTTGTCTCTCAAGACCATCGGCGCAAGTGCATTTGATGGCTGTGATAGTCTGAAGAGCCTGACCATCCCCCTGAATGTATCCAGCATCGGCGAATATGCCTTGAGGAATACCGGGATCAGATCGTTCACATGGAATGCCCGTGAATGCTGGACCAACGGAGACTTGAACTGGCCCTGGTATTATACCATAGGATTGTCGCAGGTGTTTATCGGCGACCAGGTTGAGGTGCTTCCCCGCAACTTTGTCTGCAACAGCAATGTGTCATCGTTTGAAGTTCCCCGCTCAGTTCGGATTATCGGTCCAGGGGCATACAAGTCATGTTCACAACTCACTGGCCATCTTGAGATTCCCGACTGGATCGAGCTTGTATGCGACGACGCCTTTTATGACTGCACCAATATCAGGAGCCTAACCGTCGGCAAGAACGTTACCAGCATCGGCGAACATGCTTTCAGCAATTACTACTATTATAATGACTACTTGGATTCTATCACCTGGAATGCCCGCAACTGTATGTTTATGGGTATGTCCTATTGTCCCAGTGTCACCCAGATAACGATAGGAGACGAAGTGGAGTCTCTTCCCCAATACTTCGGCGGCTCCTCATCCATCAAGTCGATAGATATTCCGGAAAGTGTCAAGACCATTGATGATCATGCTTTTGAATTCTGTGACAGTCTGACCAGCGTGACAATCCCCAATTCAGTCACATCGCTTGGCAATTATGCGTTTAATTATTCTGGCCTGACCAGCGCGAAGCTATCTGATGCACTCACGACGATACCGGAGTATGCCTTCATGGGGTGCAGGAATTTGGCTGACGTGACCTTGGGCAATGCAGTCACGACCATTGAGACCTATGCCTTTGAAAGCTGTGAGGGCCTTAAGGAAGTGGAACTGCCCAATACGCTGACAACAATCGGCTACGGCGCATTTAGCTGGTCGGGACTGACCAGCGTGACGATACCGGCTTCGGTGACGTCGATAGGTGAATATGCCTTTGCTTATTGCCGTAGCATGACCGATGTGACGAGCTTGGCATTGTTGCCTCCGACCATTGGAAGCTCCACATTTGAAGATGTTTACAACAGAGCGACGCTCCATGTTACCACACCGGCAATGGATGACTATAGTGCCCATGAATACTGGTCGCGCTTCAACACCATCGTGGCCATTGCCGACCAGACGCCTGGTGACCTGAACGGCGACGGCCGTCTGAGCATCGGTGACGTCACGTCGCTGATCGGACTCATCCTGACTGGCAATGTCACCGGCAATCCCATCGCCGACGTGAACGGCGACGGCATAGTCAATATCAGTGACGTCACGGCCCTGATCAATAAGTTGCTTGTTCAATAAATGAGTGATGATAGAGCTATTTTTCCACTTGCGAATCTTTAATTGATAATAGACTGCAGAGTGGTATCATGCAGGGGAGATGCGACGAGCAAATCGTGCTTGTCGCATCTCTTGTCATATCGGGCGGGCATCCAGGGGTCTTAGTGTCTAATTTTTTGACACTACACTGTCTAAAAATTAGACACTTTCGGAATTAGGCCGTGAGAGATTTGTGTGAACAGGCGTTTTTTGCGTAAGTTTGTGAAAAGGAAAAATTATCATATTATTATTCATATCTAATCAATTTAAAGCAAATGAAAAAGATACTTTACCTGACCATCGCAATGATGCTGGCCATGATGGATGCCAGTGCTGGAACCATCGGTGAGGCTGCGGCCCGCGAGCTTGCCGCCCGGTTCCTGAACAGCCGTGTGGACCGGGGGCGGTTGCGTGCCGTGGTGCCCTCGGGCGAGATGCAGTTGCTCTATACCGGCATGAGCGACGTGTCGTCGGGCCTTGCTGCCTACTACATCTATAACACCGATGTCAGCTATGTGGTCGTGGCCGGCGACGACCTCTGCCGCGACATCCTGGTCTGGGGCGACCGCCCGCTGGACTTGAGCAACATGCCGTGCGGTCTGGAGGCCCTGCTCGATACCTACAAGCATGACTTCGACTACCTGCAGTCACATCCCGGCGAGGACGGACTGGTGCGCTCGCCGCGCCTCACTGAGACCCTCGAGAGCATCCCGCCGCTGCTGACCGAGCAGTGGTCGCAGGGAGTCCCTTATAACAACTATTGCCCCGTGTACAATGGCGAGGCCTGCGTGACGGGCTGTGCCTGCACGTCGCTGTCGATGGTGCTCCACTACTGGCAGCATGCCAGCCTGAGTAATGCGTTGCCCGGTTATATCACCGGCACGCTGGGCATCAGCATGGGAGCTCTGGAGCCCGTCGAGTTTGACTGGGCAAACATGCTTGACGTCTATAAGCAGGGTAACTACACCGACCAGCAGGGTGCCGCCGTGGCGCGGCTGATGCAGTACGTCGGCCAAGCCGAGATGATGGACTACGGGCCTGACGGCAGTGGCGCCACCGTGTACAGCATTTTCAATGCAGTCAGGCTGTTCGGCTATGACTCGCGCGTCAGGGTGGAGGAACAGATGAACCACCGTCCTGATGTGTGGCGCGATTTAATCATGGATGAATTGAAGGCAGGGCGCCCCATCGTGTACACGGCAGCTGATATGAGCTATAATGTCGGTCACGCCTTCAACCTCGATGGCTATGATGCCGAGAGTGACATGTATCACATCAACTTCGGCTGGGGTGGCAACGGCGATGCCTATTGTGCCCTGAACGCTTTCTCAGGCGGAGGCATGACTTTCAACTACTATCAGCGGATGATCGTGGGCATCCAGCCGCCTGAGGTCTTTGAACCTGCTCTCAATGTCTCGACCGACGCGCTGGACTTCGGCAACGCCTACAATGGCTATCATGAGCGCCGTACATTCACCGTCACGGGCAAGGACCTGACGGGCAACATCACGCTGAAGCTCGGCGGTCGTGATTCGATCCATTACAGTGTCACTCCACGCACCATCACGCCCGCCGAAGCGGCCGCTGGCGTCGAGGTGACCGTCTCGCTGTTCCCCTACAGCCGGGGGCAGCTCAATGCCACCTTGACCCTGTCGAGCCCCGACGTGGACGATATCAACATCTCGCTCACGGGCTTCGGCATCAAGACCGGAGCTTTTATCCGGCCAAATGCCAGCTCGATGGAATTTGAAGCCACGGTCGGCGAGACCGTCATGCAGCAGCTCGAAGTCGAGAAGCACAATTTTGACGGCTGGATTGCTTCACCCCGATTTGGAAGTTCCGCAGTTGACACCGCCGAGCACATTATCATCCCGATTACCCCGCCCACTCTCAACTCCCCGATCCTTTACGAGATTGTGGGTGATGAGAGCTTCAGCGTCAAGTCTTGTATGGTGACCTACACCTCCACCATGACGGACAGCGTCGCCCTCAGCGTTGTCTATCACCCGACGACAGCGGGCACACATCATGCTCAGCTCATCCTCTCGACATCGACCTTTGGCCTCTACCCGGCCCATCCGGTGACCGTCGAGCTGACGGGTGTCGCTGCCGAGGGTCCGCTGGGCGGAGACATGAACGGCGACGGCGTGCTGACAGTGAGCGATGTGGTGCAGCTTATCGATGTGCTGGTCAACAACGATGGCGGCATGCAACGTCTCTTCCCCTCAGACGTGAACGGCGACGGCCTGTTGAATCTAACGGACCTCACGACGCTCATCGAGTTGGTGCTGTCCGCTCTCTAGACCGCAGCAGTCCCGACATGACAAGAAGTCGAAAAGTGTAAAAAAATTAGACACTTTTTGCTCTAAAGGAGCTTTTTTCAGAAAAAAGGCTCCTTTTTTGTTGCTGAATAGACGGATATTGATTAAGTTTGCGGCAGAGACTCCATTGGATTGATATGATTATCAGGATTCAAGTATCGGGTGAAGTGAAATGCTTCGCTCATCTGTTAGGGTGATGGGACTGTCCCCAAAACCATTATGAGAAGTGCTGCTATACTCTTTGTTCAACCGATGTAGGATCATTAACCAGACCGCAAGTCTCGTGGCGACTTGCCCAACAAGAAATAATAACTATATAATACATCTATTGATTATGAAACATTTTGTTACTTGGATTGCATGCCTTTGCCTCGGTGTCCCCTGCCTGTGCCAAGCCCAGGCCGTTGAAGCTGAAGGCGAATCGACCGAGCCTGTCGTGCTCCGGGCCGTGATACCCGATGAGCCGACGGTGACCTTTGTGAACCACCAGACCGAGGAGTTCACAGCCCTTGTCGGCCAGAGCATTAAGCGCACTGGTCTCATCCGTTTTGCCGATGCCGAGATTCCGCCCGATCCCAACCTGCCCGTGGTAAGGGCTCCCAGAGGCGGATCCATGAGCCTGAATGTTGGCGCTTCGATAATTTCGTCAGACTATTCGCTCTCGATTCAGGGCGAAGACAGAGACCAGTTTATGGCTGTGATTGTCAAGACGAGTTTAACGTCTAACGAGTGCACCGTGACCATCACCTACAGGCCCCGCAGCGAGGGCGTGCACAGGGCGACCGTCGTGGCCACTTGTCTCAATGCCGGTGTGCCCACGGTGACTATTCCTGTGGTAGGCGAGACCACTGGAACGCTGGGCGACATCAACAGTGACGGCCTGGTGAACATCATTGACTTGACCGGCATGATCAACTGGCTGCTGATCGGCAAGGACGATAATCCTGCCAGCGACGTTGACGACGACGGCGAGTTCTCCATCCGTGACGTGACCCACCAGATCAACCGATTACTGACCAACCAGTAAACCGCTATGCGTCCCACATCGGGGCGCATAGTTATTTATATAATGATGGCATGCCTCTTTCGGCATGCCAGACTAATTGTTTAACCTTAAATTGAGAAATGATGAAGAAGTTACTCTTTTTGTTATTGACAATGCTGGCAACATCGCCGACAGTTGTCGGGGCTACGAGACAGACGCCCGAGCCAGTGATCGAGATTGTTGAGTCGCAGGATTACTACACCATTCATGTTACAGGTCTAGGTCAATTGACGGTCCGGGTGACCGGAGTTTGGGTAGGCGAATCTGGAGAATACCATGAAGATCTCATGGATGAGGATGTGGTAGACGGTGAATATTCCTTTGTGGTCAATCGTATGTATGACTCAGACTTGCATCTGATTGTAAGAGCAACCGCACAGGTCGATGGTGAACAACCCAGCGAGACGGCGGAACATGAGTTCTGGGTGGTCAAGTACTTTAGGCTGCCAGATCCCGAAATCACCTTCGAAGAGAATTACGATGGCGTACTCGTCGATGTGACAGTTGACGGGTATGGCGACTTGAATTGCGAGATCTATGTCGATGGCCGTTCGATAGATTGTAGCAACTTGCCGGTTTTCATCGATCGCTCTGACGAGTTGCAGCAGGTTGATGTGAGCGCTACTACAACAGTCTCAGGAGGATATGGGTGGATTCCCGGCTCGAGTAATGCGACCTTTGAATTGGAACCCTACATCCCCTCACCTGATCCCATAATTATGGTCGAGGAACTGGACGATTGTGTCAGAATCGATGCCATCGGTGATGGCGAGATCTATTTATTTGTTAATGGCAATCCGGTTGAGAACCCCTGTTATGTAGAGCGCACCGAACAAGAGCAAAATCTGGAAATCACGGCTTATGCTATTCTGGGGGATTATGTGCCGAGTACCACGGTTTACATGGAATATGTTGTTGCTCCGCTGATAGTGCCGGAGCCGATAGAGCAAACGATTGCGCCGACGATGAGTTTTGAATGTGGTGAGCAATCATGCATAGTCTGCATTAATGAAAGCGAACCTTCTGATATCTATTACAGGATAGGGACCTATGATGAAGGCACTGGTACTTTTGTCTTTGGCGACTGGATGCCATATCAGTTCGCCCTAGAAATCACGATACAGGGCAAGTATCGGGTTGAGGCGTATGCCGTCGCCCCAGGAAAAGAGAGTAGCCTCACCTGTGCTATTGAATTTGTATTTAACCCTGTGATTGCACCGCTGTATGACTTTGAGAAAGACGGCATCTACTACATTGTCATTGGCAGTGACAAGGTGGAGGTGTGCAGAGGTTCGAACCTGTACAACAGCTATAGCGGTCAGGTCAACATCCCGGCAACGGTGACCTACGGCGGGGTTACCTATATGGTGACCGGCATTGCCAGTGATGCCTTCCATGACTGCCCCAATCTGACAGGCGTGAGCATCGGTGCCTATGTAACTTCTATCGGCAACTGCGCGTTCTTCAATTGCAGCTCATTGACGAGCGTGACGCTGGGCGACTATGTGATCGATGTTGACGCTTACGCCTTCGCCGGTTGCACGTCACTGGTGAGCGTGACGTTGGGTAGTGGTGTGGCGCGCATCGGGGAGATGGCATTCTCGGGTTGCACCTCGCTGAACTCTGTCACCTGCAAGGCGGCAACGCCCCCTGTGGTAAGTGACCGCAACGCCTTTGATTGCTATGAGAGTGCAACACTCTACGTGTACCCCGCAGTCAAGGACCGTTACCGCAACGGCAGCATTTGGAGTTTGTTCCAGATCATTGAGGCCCAGGACAAGGTGGCTCCGAGTATTGGCGACGTCAACGGCGACGGCGTGACGACCGTCAGCGACGTCACCAGGCTGATCAACATGCTGCTGACTGGAGCAAATTAAGTTTCACTCTGTTGGAACCCAAAAGACAGGCGCGCCCATCGCATCAGCGACGGGGCGCGCTTGCCGTTGTCATGGGGGAGGCCTGTGGGCCTGACAAGGACTGCTATAGGGTTTAAGCCTGCGATGGGCGGATAGGTAGGTTTGTCAAAATATTAGACGGGATTGTGTATAAAAATTTGACAATCGGCGATTTATGGGAAATAATATTTGCGGTGGGTGTGACGCTACCTATATCTTTGTGACATCAAAGCAAATTTATTTATTATCTAAACATTATAAGACTATGAAAACGAATCAATTTTTCAATCAAGTGCGCCAGATGTTGCTGGCAATTGTGTGCCTCGCCGTGTTTGCCCCTCTCGCCTCGTGTGTCAACGATGATGAGCCGACGGCCAGTGTTGAATACTATCTGCAGGTGGAGTCCAGGAACAAGCTGGAGTCGGTCAACGGCATCTCGCCGTCGTCCAAGGACGACATGCTGGGACACCTGACCAGTGAGATGCGGGAGAAGATCCATGATGTCTATCCCGTTCCCGACGCGCAGGGTGCCGACGTTCAGGTCCTGGTGGCCTGTGACGAGGTGTATCAGCGCTACCTGACGATGGACCTGAAGTCCGATTGCGATTGCGTCGCAGTGCTGTGCCGCGTGAAGAAAGAAGGCGGTATCGTCAGGCAAACCGTGAACCTGAAGACCTACCGCCTCTGACATCCGCGAGGCTCTTGCCCCGACCGTACATTCGCCGGGCCCTCATCTTTTCCCGAGGGCCCGGCGATGACTTTCCCCGGGGGTCGGGATTCAGTCAACACGTTTTTTAGAGCGAAACAGGGTGTGGGATTTTGTTTTATTTATTATATTTGTAGCCGCATTAGCGAGAGCAACTATTCCTCCAAACGAATTTCACGCTAAGTTGTTGTTTAATTTTTATTTAGAGTGATAACCAAGAATGAAATATGATGTTTTCATCTCTCATGCCAGCGAGGACAGAGAGATAGCACAGGAACTGTGCAACTATCTCGAGCCTGAGATCAAGTGCTGGATTGCCCCGCGCAATGTCACGGGCCTGTATGCCCGTTCAATTATTAACGGCATCAAGGAGTCCCAAGTGATGGTGCTTGTCTTTTCAGAGCATGCCAACGAGTCCCCTCATGTCGAGAATGAGGTTGATAATGCCTTCAACGAGGGCAAGGTCATTATTCCGTTCAGGATTGAAGATAAGCAGATGTCGGACGTCCTGCTTTACTACCTGCGCAAGAGCCACTATGTGGACGGATTCCCTGATGCAGTATCTGCATTTGGTGAACTCAAGAATCAGATTATCAACAACCTGCCAGAACTGCGTCAGGAACGAGACCTGGATGATGCTCTGAAATCAATAGCGTCAATCAAGAGTTATGACCTCGATAAACTGAAAAAAATGTTTGGCATGGGTCCTGCGGGCTCACCTATTGATGACGACTTGACATTTGATGATAATGCCACCAGTACTCGTTATGACATGCTCCAGAATGAAGCTGGCGAGATTTTGATACTGATTAACTATCAGAATACCGAGCCTGACGGACCGAGAATTGTGTATGACGGTGGTGAAAAGGCTCTGCTGTATAGGAGCAGGGAGAGTGCATTCATGCTCAACAACATTAATCTCGAAGCACGAGTGCCCTTGAGTCAGGTTGATGAGGTGCTGGTTGTCGAAATCCAGGACGATGATGTCGCTCGTGAGTATAAAGTACCCGTGAGATTAGTAAAGAATCTCGATGCCCTCGGATGATAGACATCAGTGTTGTGGGGGAGAATTGGGGTGAAAAAGTGGTGAAAAGAAGAAAAATCTTAAAAAAAAGGGAGTTAAGATGTTGTGTGGTTCAAAAAATGGTTATAACTTTGCAGCCGATTTCGCGGCACATGTCTTGCTGACCTCGATGCTCATGCGTTAGTCAAGTCAAGAGTGTGACACTTGATCGTTGAAACTTCGATGTCAAGGCTATGATGCTAAGTGCCTGGCAGTCAAGCGTAGGACGATATAAAACGAGCGAGACACCCAGTAGTTGTTCCATCCCGTGATACCGGTGATCTTCTCACACCGGTGGGGTAGAATGGCCCTTATTTGACGCTGGATGTCCACACCCGGAGTATTGTGCTGCGCCTGTGTTTTTCTGTGTACAGGCGGGGCGTGTGTATGGCGAGTCACAATTATAGAGAATGTAAAACAAGAACAATAACTAAACAAAAACGAGAAACTATGTCAAAAGTTTGTCAAATCACCGGTAAGAAGGCGATCACGGGCAACAACGTGTCGCACTCGAAGCGCAGGACGAAACGCAAATTCAACGTTAACGTCTTCAACCGCAAGTTCTATTGGCCCGAGCAGGATATGTGGATCCGCTTGACCGTTTCGGCTTCTGGTTTGCGTATTATTAACAAGATGGGTATCGATGCCGCTCTGAAGAAGGCAGCCGAGGAGGGCCATCTCAAGTTTTAAGTTATTAATTCAGTAAGAAAGGAGCAATTGAATTATGGCAAAGAAAGCAAAAGGCGACCGCGTGCAAGTCATCCTGGAGTGCACCGAGCAGAAGGGTACTGGCGTTCCTGGCATCAGCCGTTACATCACGACTAAGAACCGCAAGAACACCACCGAGCGTTTGGAGCTCAAGAAATACAACCCTTATCTGAAACGCATGACCGTTCATAAGGAGATCAAGTAATAGTACAACAACTTAACGACGATATAAGTTATGGCAAAGAAAGTAGTTGCAACCCTTCAGACTGGTGAAGGACGCTCATGGAGCAAGGTGATCAAGATGGTCCGCTCCGAGAAGACTGGCGCTTACGTGTTTGAGGAGCGCATGGTCCCCAACGACAAGGTACAGGACTGGCTGAAGTAATATCAACGGCCAATCAACGATACATCGCCTGCCCGCTTGCTGAAGACTTCAGCTTGCGGGCAGGTCTTTTTTATAGAAAAGGCGGTGAGGCTGTGCTGAGAATTAGAGGTTTTTCATTACCTTTGTAGCATGTAACAAGAATGATAGAATGATGAACGACGACAAATATATCTTCACGCTCGAGATAGCAGTCCGGGACTATGAACTCGATAGCGAGGGCATCGTCAACAACGCCATCTACCTCCATTATCTGGAGCACACGCGTCATGCCTTTGTCAAGCAGGAGGGCATCCCCTTCGGTAGTCTGACGAGCGACGGCCTGATTCCTGTGGTGCGCCGCATGGAAATCGACTACCACACGCCGTTGCGCTCGGGCGACATGATGCTCAGCCGCCTGTGGATTGAGCGCAAGGGAGCGCGTTTTATTTTCTATCAGGACATCTTCAGGAAAGAGGATGAAGCACTAGTGGTACGCGCCGTGGTCACCATCGTGTGCATGGAAAAGGACGGACGCATCAACCGCGGTGATGACCTGGCGGCACGCATCGCTAAATATCTCGACTAACGATGGCGGATAAAGGATATACCTCATTGACGTGGCGCATTGCCTTTGCCAGCCTGCAGGGCATGGGTGTGGACCTGGCCCGCAAGCTGCTCGACGTCGTCGGCAGCGAGGAGCAGTTCTTCGGCATGAGCGAGAAGGAGCTGCGCAGCCTCACCCGCGGGCGCAGCAAGATCTATAGCGACAGCTACCGCCGTGACGTGCTGCAGCGCGCCGTGCAGGAGGAAGCCTTCATTCATGAGCACGGCATCAACGTCTTTTACTTTACCGACGAGGACTATCCCCATCGCCTGATCGAGGCCCCTGACGCCCCGGCGATGATCTATACCCTGGGCCGTTGCGACCTGGAGAGCGCCCACGTCATCAGCGTAGTGGGGACGCGGCATGCCACGCAGTATGGCATCCGGTTCTGTGACACGCTCATCGGTGAGCTATCGCAGCGGCTGCCCGGCCTGGTGGTCGTGAGCGGTCTGGCCTATGGCATCGACATCGCTGCCCACCGTGCCGCCCTCAAGCACGGCGTGCCCACTGTGGCGGTGCTGCCCCGCGGACTGAACCGTATCTATCCCGCCACCCACCGCAACGACGCCATTGCCATCGCCCGCCGCGGAGGCATGCTGCTGACGGACTATACCAGCCAGGACCCGGTGCAGAAGAGCAACTTCCTGGCACGCAACCGCATCGTGGCAGCGCTGAGCGACTGCACCGTGGTAGTGGAGTCGGCCGGTTCGGGCGGCGCCCTGGTGACGGCCTCGCTGGCCATGAGCTATGACCGCGACGTGATGGCCGTGCCCGGACGCTGCGGTGACGAATTTTCGGCCGGCTGCAACAAGCTGATCGCGACCAACAAGGCGGCCCTCATCACGAGTGCCGACGACCTGCTGGCCGCCATGCGCTGGGAGGGCGCGAGCGCTCGCCAGCCCCAGCAGTTCGCCTTGTTCCCCGACCTGAGCAAGGAGGAACAGGCCGTTGTTGATGTCATCCGAGACCATGGCGAGATACACCTCAATGCCCTTGCCGACGTCCTGCAACAGCCTGTCTATAAGCTCATGAGCACCCTTGTGGAACTCGACTGCCGAAAAGTCATCGTCACCCTGCCCGGATGCCGGTACACCCTCATGTAATGCGGGCTTTCACACTTTTTAATACTTGATTTGTTTGATGGTTTCAAATAAAGCAGTAACTTTGAAGTTTCGAAGAACAATCATAAATTAAAAGCACGTCGATATGAATACTGACAGAATCCCCGACTCAGAGTTCATCATCAATGATGATGGCTCGGCATTTCACATCCATGTGAAACCCGAACAGCTGACCGACAATATCATCGTGTGTGGCGACCCCGGCCGCGTGACGATGATTGCCTCCTACTTCGACACCCGTGACTGGGAGACCTCCAGTCGCGAGTTCCACGCCATCGGCGGAACGTGCAACGGCAAGCCCATCATGGCATTGTCACATGGCATCGGCCCCGACAATATCGACATCGTGATGACCGAGTTGGATGGTCTGGCCAATATCGACTTTGAGACCCGCACGCCTCGCGCCGAGCATCGCACGCTCAACATCGTGCGCATCGGCACCTCGGGCGGCCTGCAGCCCTATGTGCCCGTCGGCACCCCGGTGATCGCTGCCAAGGCAATCGGCTTTGACGGTGTGATCAACTACTATGCCGACCGCAACAAGGTGGCCGACCTCGACTTTGAGACGAAGTTCTGCGAGTTCGTGAAGTGGAACCCGCTGTTGGCTCGCCCCTATATCGTTGATGCCGACCCGTGGCTGGTCGAGAAGATCGGCCGTGACGACATGGTGAAGGGCTATACCATCTCGGCCGTGGGATTCTATGGTCCCCAGGGCCGCCGTGTGCGTCTGGACCTGATGGAGCCGGAGCTGAACAGCCGTATCGAGAAATTTGAGTACAACGGAGGCCACATCACCAACTATGAGATGGAGAGCGCCGCCGTGCAGGGCTTGGCCCGGATGCTGGGTCATCGTGCGATGACGGTGTGCTCGATCATCGCCAACCGCGTGGCTACCGATGTCAATCCCAATTACAAGACCGCTGTCAATGACCTGATCAAGACCGTGGTTGACAGACTGACAGAATAAGATTAGATTAAATAGGAGTAAAAATTTGATTCAGGGCTTGCCACCAGTGATTGGCCGCAAGTCCCTTTTTTTTTGTGCATGAAGGATTTGTCGTGTTAGGGTTACAAAACAAAAAAAATCTTAAATTGTAGAAGAAATATAATAATACATAGCAACCTTGCGTTATGAAGATGTAACAATTTTAAAACAGGATTGCCTATGCACAAAACGACTACTTCAACTAACAATGAAAAAGACGTGATTACATCAGTGAAAGGCCCCAAGAAGGCCACAATCGAGTTGCTCAAGCAGTTTGCCAGAGTTTACCAGTATAACGTCGAGTTGCCCAGAGGGTTGGAGTCGATGATCCTGAATTGAGGAAATCATCCCCTCTCCCTAAGGAAAAAAGGAGGCCTCCCCATCGCTGACGGGGAGGCCTCTTCGTGTTAAAGGGCTGAATTATTGCGGCAAGTCACCGCATGTTGTTGCCCATGTCATTATAAAATTGTAAATTTGCGGCACTAAAATTTCTGTCATGAAGAATCTGATTAAGCGCATCCTGTCGGGTGCCATCTACATAGCACTGATAGTGACGGCACTCTTGCTGCTGGACAACTCACCCGTGATGTACCTGCTGGTGTTCGCCTTGCTCATTGTCCTGGGCATCGGCGAGATGATCACCATGGCCAAGGACGATGCCACACAGTCGTGGCTGGTCAATGTCATCGACATGCTGGGCGGCGTGGGGATGTTTGTGGCGTTCTACCTGCACTATGAGGGCGAGACGCTTCAGTCCCGGGCGTTGTGGCTGCTGCCAGTGGCTACCTACCTGCTGCTGCGCTGCATTGTCCAGCTCTACCGCCCGCGGCAGAATGCCCTTCACAGCCTGGAGCGCTCATTCTTTGCGCTGGGTTATGTGGCATTGCCCGTGTCGATGCTCAACGGCATCATGAGCATTACCGCACCGCGGCTTTTGCTGGGTGTGTTCATGTTCATCTGGCTGTATGATACCGGGGCCTATTGCGTGGGAATGCTGCTGGGCCGTCACCGGCTGTTTGAGCGGATTTCGCCCAAGAAGTCATGGGAGGGCGTCATCGGCGGCATCGCATTCGCTATTGCGGGCGCCTATGCCACCTACTACTGGTTTGACGAATTCTTCCAGGTGCCCGACCTGACGATATGGCTGGGCCTGAGCGTCGTGGTGGCCGTCTTCTCGACCTTCGGCGACCTGGTGGAGTCGCTCATCAAGCGCACCGTCGGCGTCAAGGACTCTGGCAACATCATGCCGGGCCATGGCGGCATCCTGGACCGCATCGACAGCCTGTTGCTGGTGGCTCCTGCCGTGCTCATCTATCTGATGCTGGTGGTTCCCAATATCTGATGTAATGAGGCGCATCATCCCGTTTCTGGCATTGATCTGGTTGCTGTCGTGTGTCGTGGCATGCGGCGGCAAGGCTGATGAGCAGGAGCAGCATCGCCTGCCCGACACGCTGAACGTGGGCACGCTCTACAATCCTACGGGTTTCTTCATCCTCAAGGGCGACACGATGGGCTATGACTATGACCGCATCTGTGACTTTGCCCGCTCCCACGGCATCGTGCTCCGCTTCAAGGTGGCCCGCAGCATGCCCGACCTGCTCAACTGGCTCAAGAATCGCGAGGTCGATGTGCTGGCGTGCGAGATACCGGTCACTGCCGAGTACAAGACGCGCGTGCTGCACTGCGGCGCCGTCAATGAGACCTACCAGGTGCTGGTTCAGCACAGCGGCCAGGGGATGATCTATGACGTGACGCAGCTCATCGGCCGCGAGGTGTACGTCGAGAAAGGCTCCAAGTATGAGTCCCGCCTGCGCAACCTCGACAACGAGGTGGGCGGCGGAATCACCATCCACACCGTCGAGGGCGAGGAGGCGTTGCCGTCCGAGCTGATCCAGCGGGTGTCGCGACGTGAAATCGGATTTACCATCGTGGACAGTGACATCGCCCAGATGAATCTGACCTATTATGACAGCATCAATATCGGACTGAGGGTCGGTTTTGCACAGCACTCGTCGTGGGCTGTGGACCCGCGTGACCAGTGGCTGGCCGACAGCATCAACGCATGGGCCGCCAGCGTCAATGCCCAGGAATACTCCAAGCAGGCCCTGAAGCACTACTTCGAGATGAACCGCGGCCCCAAGCCGGACTCCGTCAAGGTGGACACGCCCGCCGTGACCCCGCCGGGCGCCATTTCGCCCTATGACCACGTCTTCAAGCAGTATGCCCAGGAAATCGGGTGGGACTGGCGGTTGCTGGCAGCTATCGCCTACTCAGAGTCGGGCTTTGACCCCAATGCCACATCGTGGATGGGCGCCAGGGGCCTGATGCAGGTGATGCCCAGGACGGCACGGTCCTTCGGCGTGGAGAGTGAGAACGACTTGACCAACCCCGAGGTCAGCGTCCGCATAGCCTCCAAAATTCTTAAGGAGCTGGACGGCATCATGCGCAGCCGCACCGGTGCAGCCGACCGCATCAAGTTTGTGCTAGCGGCCTACAATGCCGGCTCGGGCCACGTGACAGATGCCATAGCGCTGGCGCGCAAGTATGAGCTCGACCCGCGCGTGTGGAGCGAGAACGTGGAGCAGGCCATGTTGTGGAAGATGGATCCCGAGTACTACAACGACTCGGTGTGCTCCAACGGCTATTGCCGCGGCACCGAGCCTGTGGACTATGTGGTCAAGGTGCTCAACTGCTACGAGAACTACAAGAAAAATTATAAGAAATAGTCGTTGTCAATAAAATCAAGAAATCATCAATTATGAGAAAGAAACATTTAGTAGTGGCTACTGTTTTAGCCCTGTCAGCATCCATGATGATGCAGTCGTGTATCGGCAGCTTTGCCCTGTTCAACAAGGTGAAGAACTGGAACGAGCACGTGGGAGACAAGTTTGTGAACGAAATCGTGTTCGTGGCAATGTGGATTTTGCCGGTCTATGAGCTCTGCTTTACTGCAGACCTGCTGGTGCTGAACAGCATCGAGTTCTGGTCGGGTGAGAATCCCGCATTGGCCCAGGCCGAGACCAAGGTCATTGACGGCAAGGACGCCCAGTATCTCGTGGCCCGCAACGAGACTGGCTACACCATCACCAACATGACCACCAAGCAGGTGACCCGCTTCAACTTTGATGCCAAGGACAACTCGTGGTCGCTCGAGAACAACGGCCAGGAGGTGAAATTGTTCACCTTTGTTGACGCAAACCATGTCGATGTGCTGACCCGTGACGGCAGCTACACACGCGTGGAACTGTCACAGGCCGGTGTGCTGGCCTATCAGGAACTGGTAGGCTTCGGCGGCACAGCATTCGCGCTGAAGTAAGCAGGGATAACGGTATTTACTGAAACAAAGCAGGCGACCCCTTCGCGGGTCGCCTGTTTTTGGATTGCTGATGGCTAAAAGCTGAAATCTAATAGCTCACAGCTTTAAAGGATGATTACTTGATTACCTTAGCGGTGCTGGTGGTGCCGTCGGTGTAGGTGGTTACAACGATGGTCATACCGTCAGCCTGCTGCATCTCCTGGCCAGCCATGTTGTAGTAGCGTACGCCAGCAACGGTCTTGTCGGCGTTGAGCTCCTCAACACCGGCGAAAGCGCGGGAGATCAGCATGTAGAAGTTGCCGGTCTCACAGTCGGCGATCACACCGATGGAGTACCAGTAGCCAGAGAGAACTGCGAAGTGCTCCTCACCCTCGAAGAGCTCGTGGTGGTTGGCATTGCCGAACTGCTCGTCCTCGGTCAGGGCCTCGTAAGCCTCGGGACCGTACTGTACACCTTCGATCACGATGTAGAAGTCGGCGGTGGGCCACTCGGTAGCGGTGGGATAGCCGTAGATCTCCTTGTTCAGCGGCAGGGCGATGTAGTAGGGAGTGGGAGTTCCGATACCCGGAGTCATCTCATACCATAGCTCGTTGTCGTCCTTGTCGTAGAATACAACCCAAGCACCAGCATCGTGGGGATCCTCAGGCTGTACGCCACCAAGGGCGGGGATGGTGATCTCCATGGTAACAGCCTCGCTCACGGGCTGGTCGCCGTCCTGAGCGGTAGCGGTAACAACGACTACTACGTCGGTGTTGCCACGCTCGATGGTGTAAGGATTGTCAACCTCAACGCCGTCAACGTACATGGTTACAGTGCCCTCACCGGTAGCGGTGATAACAACTGCATCGTCAAGAACCTCGTAAGAGATCACGGGAGTGGGGGTGGGGTCAGGCTGAGGCTCGGGTTTAGCCTTCTGGTTCACCATCTCGTTCACGTAAATGATTTCGCTGTCAACGCTGTCCTTGGTGGCCTTGGCACTGAAGTGAACGTAAACGGGGTCAGCAGTCTCGTCATATTCGGGGCGCTCAATCACAACGGGGTTCTCAGCAACTTCCTGACCATACTCATCGTAGATGGTGAGCTCACCCTCCTCGCAGAAGAAGGTGATGTACATGTAGTCGGCATCGTAGCTTACCTCGTAGGTGGGAGCTGCGGGCACGGTAGGCGACTCGTCGAAGGCAACGAGGCCGGGAGCCACGTAGTCGTTGATGATATACAGGGTGGAGGGACCGACGTTGGTAATTATCGAGGCGGGCCAC
The DNA here is from genome assembly GCA_902760865.1 of uncultured Bacteroidales bacterium. GTDB lineage: Bacteria > Bacteroidota > Bacteroidia > Bacteroidales > Muribaculaceae > Sodaliphilus. The sequence goes on from CACWID010000013.1 coordinate 58,383, forward strand.
TCGGCAACGATGTTGCGGGCATCCTCGTCAACGTTGAAGGTAATCTCGTCGTTGAGGTTATAGTTGAACACGGGAGTTCCATAGGTCTCGGTATCGACAAAGGCATCGCCGGTCAGCGCATAGATGTGGCCGTTGTAGTAGGCGTCAACACCCAGATACTGGCGGGTGGGGAAGGTTGCCTTGCCATCGGCGATGGTTCCCTTGATGAAGGAGTCCGGGTTATTGTTGTTGAGGTTGCCGATGTAGATGTCCTCGCCGTCGATAATCACGTTCACGATGCATTCCTTGGTCATGGAGAGGTCGGTGGGGTCCGACAGATAGGTCATCGTGTAGCTCTGGATGTAATAATCGTCCTCGGTCATGATGATGGGTTCGTCGGTCTGGGGAGCATAGACGATGTGCTGGTCGGCCATGTAGAACCAGTCGGCCGTGGCGTCGCACAAGCCGATGAACTTATCGCCCAGTTGGGTCAGGACACCGTCCTGCCAGGTGAACTCGATTTCGCCCTCTTCCTCGACAACGGGCATGCCCTCGTCCTCGTCATAGTGCATGCAGTAGGCATAATAGGGGTCGCCATAGTCGAGGATGTAGAGCTGCGGCAGCTTCACGACAAACTTGCCGTCGTCTGTCGGCTCAGCCTTAATCCAAGGAAGGATGGAGAACCAGATATAGCCCTGCGAGATGGGATTGTAGATGTAGAGGTTGCCGTCGGTGCCCTCTACCACCTTGCCGATGCCGCCGTCCACATCCTGGATGTAGATGTCGCCCAATCCCAGGCCATAGGCGAACGAGGATGCGTACATGTTGTCGTGCAGAATGCCCTCAGGGGTGTCCATGATGGGCTCTTCTCCGTCCCGTAACAGTATGTTAGCGGGTTTCTTGAACTGAGATAATCTCATGTTAGCCTTGGCGGGCATGCGTTGGGCCAAGGCCATGCTCGGCACGAGCAGCGCTGCGATGAGCGTAATCAGAGTAATTGTACGTTTCATAAGTTGATTGTTTAATAAGGTTAAACATATATGAATTAAAGAGTGGTTGATGAATCTGCCTTGAGGGGCAGGCATTCGCGGCTACTTGAAGAACTTGCTGTGGCGGATGAAGAAGTAGCCTATGGCCATCAGCAATACCGACAGGATGACGGCAAAGGGGAATCCCAGCCACCAGTTCTCCATGCGGTTGGGCACGTTCATGCCGTAGAAGCCGGCGATGACCGTGGGTATCATCAGCAGGATGGTGACGACGGTGAGGGTCTTCATGATGCGGTTGAGGTTGTTGCCGATCACCGACGAGTAGGTCTCCTGCTGGCGCTCGAGGATGTTGCTGTAGATGCTGGCCGTGTCCAGGGCCTGCTGTGTCTCGATCTCGACGTCCTCGAGCAGGTCCTCGTTGTGGGGGACGGAGCGCAGGCGCATCTTGAGGCGTGCCAGCACCGTGGCGTTGCCCTTGATCGAGGTGATGAAGTAGATCAGGAATTTCCCTATTCCCATGGTGCGCAACAGCTCGTCGTTGTCCATCTTGCGCTCCAGGCGTTCCTCGGCAGCATTCATCATGGCGTTCATCTGCTTGAGGTACTTCAGGTACCATACCGACGTGGAGAGCATCAGCGACAGCAGCAGGTCGTAGCCCTTGCAGTTGTTGATGTGGCGCTGCCTGCTCCAGCGGATGTAATCGTCGAGCACCTCGGTATCATAGTAGTTGACGGTGATGAACACGTCGTCGCGGATGAGGACGGCCAGAGGCGATGTCAAGAACATGGTGTCACCGTCGGCATCGGTGCCCTTGCTCGGGACGCGCACGAACACCAGGGTCCAGTTGTCCTCATGGTCCACACGGGGGCGCTCCTCGATGTCAGCGGCATCGTGGGTGAAGTCGGGCACGGCAAAGCGCTCCTTCAACAGCGCCAGGTCCTCTTCCGTCGGCTTGGTCACCTTGATCCAGCACCCCGACTTCCACTGGTGTATCTCACCAAATCCATCCTTGCATTTCCAATAACTGATCATAACGTATCAAGGTTTTAAAGACCATCTCATCTCGTTTCTCATCACAAAATTACAAATAAATCTATTTCCCTCCAATACTTATACAAAAAATGGCCACTACAATAGTATCAAGGACAGCACTGTCAAGGATAGCCTGCAGTGCAGTGCTGTCTGGAGTATTACGGGCTGCCAGCCCGTAATATGTTGGCGGCATTCTCACTTTGATGTATGCCAGCTGTTGTCGCTGATGTACCGCGCAAGTGTATTCAGTTCTTCACATTGCTTCTTGGTTATCTTTCGATAATCGTCATGATGAGGCCATGGGGCAACAATGAGAAGGCGTCCTTGGGAGCAAGCATCAAATTGGCGGCCGCTGGGCTTCTGGTATGGAGAGAAACCGTTTTCAATAAGGACAATAAGGGGGTAACCCGCTTCAAATGCGGTACCCATTACTTCTTTTTCTCCAGGACTGATACATGGTGAAACCAGAACTGCGCCCTCCCTGGCCATGCTCAGGTATCGCTGGCATTCATGGTCAATGTCGGCCTCGGAGAGTCTCCTCGAGCATCTCACTGCTACTTTTTCGGGATAATCAAGCAGCAACCTGTTACCCATGGCAACTACAGGCGTCGAGCCAATGACAATGTCGGTTTGTCGCAGGAACAAGTCTGGATGATTGCGTTTTATCCATAGCCGGCGAGGATTGTCGATAAGGTATTGGATCCATCTGTCCAATTGCCCTCCACCGTGAAGGATACGGTCATTGTAACCCTCTTCCCATAGTCTTCCCTGGTCAACCGGTAATTGCTTGATAGCGTCCCTGCAACCTTTCTTGAATCCTTGAATCAAGTGTCCCAAATGCCGCGGGAGCGGTGAGGTGACATGGATGATGCCATGTGCATGGTCGGGCATCAGTTGAAATCCCAACAACTTGACTTGCGGATGATATTGCGGAATCTCTTGCCATGCACGCTTAACAGCTAAGCCAACTTGTGATGGATAAACCCAAGGTAGGGCATGACGGTCGTCAGGACCGCGCAATTCTCCCAGCAATGGGCGTCTACCCTCAACGCACAATGTCACCATATAGATTGCGACCCCATTATAGTCATGTCCTATCATGCGGCGTTTCATTGATGGCTTGGCGACGAGTTCGGGGTGGGCATTAATCCACTGTTTCCTGCGTTCATTGCTGTTATCCATAAAGACAAAGGTAAAGACAAATCACGATTCATGCAACAAACTGTTGTATTTTACGAGCTACCAGCTCGTAAAACAGTGACAAAACTCAGGAGAAGGGGTGGTCTGTAATAGAAACTGAGGGCTGCGGCAGCTAGTGCCGCAGCCCTCGTTAGGGTTGACAGGAAGTGTCTCGGCTGGATGGGCCGAGGCGCTTCGCTTGTTACTTGATCACCTTAGCGGTGCTGGTGGTGCCGTCGGTGTAGGTAGTTACAACGATGGTCATACCGTCAGCCTGCTGCATCTCCTGGCCAGCCATGTTGAAGTAGCGTACGCCAGCAACGGTCTTGTCAGCGTTGAGCTCCTCA
>CACWID010000014.1 GCA_902760865.1 uncultured Bacteroidales bacterium
TTACCACCTACACCGACGGCACCACCAGCGCTGTTAAGGTGATGAAGTAATCAGCTTAGCCATTAGCTTTTAGCCTTTAGCTATTAGCTGATAGCAAACGAATCTGTAGAGACGCAAGATGACTTGCGTCTCTACTTTTTTGCGCGTGCGCGTCAGCAACTCCCCCTCTAAGATTAGAGGGGGCCGGGGGGCGTTGACGCTACGGAAGGCTTTGTCAGACGTTTTTCATACTCCTCCGGCGCTTCGCGCCACCTCCCCTATCTTAGGGGAGGAATTGGGGCTACATGCTGTCATTCAGTGGGTTGTACTACCGATGACCTGTAGAGACGCAAAATCTTGCGTCTCCAACCGTCAGGCGTTACTATCATCCGACCGGGAGACGCAAAATTTTGCGTCTCTACTTTTTTGAGGCGGGGTGGCTGCGACAAAGATTTTCTCAAAAAAAAGTCAATAATCTAAGATTATTGCTTACTTTTGCAGATTGTAACAATACGAAGAAAACAAACGCTAAAAAATAGACTACGATTATGAGATGTCAACATTGCGGACATGAAGTCCCTGAGGGTTCTGCCTTCTGCAACAAGTGCGGCTATCGCATGAGTGATGAAGTCATGTGCAGTTACTGCCATGAGCCCATGCCATCAACGTCAGTATTTTGTCCCCATTGCGGCAAAGCCGTTGACAATGCGATGAGCATTGCACGGCAGACCACGGCCACGGGAGGCCAACGCCCCCAGCAGCCGACGGGCACCACCTACAACGAGCAACGACGTGCCGCCGAGCGCCAGGCTGCCCGCCAGCCAGTCAACGCCTGGAAACAGCCCGAGCAGGACGACGATGATGATGACGACGATGGCGGCAACAGCGGCGGCGGTTCCAACTTCAACCGCAACCTGATCATCGGCATCGTGCTGGCCGTGCTGGCCATAGCCCTGCTGAGCCTGTTGCGCCACTGCAACAGCCAGGAGAACGACCGCCTTGAGGCGCGTGCCGACAGTGCCGCCCTCATCGCCGACAGCAGCCAGGAGCCTGTCCAGATCCTCGCTGCCGAGCTGAGCCGCAACGGCATGGCTGAGGATAAGGCCTACACGGGCTGTGCAGTGCGCTTCGCCAGCACTGACCCCGACACCCCCGAGCGCATCGTGGGTGTGACCTACAAGGACGACACCGACCGCCCCTTCATCAAGGTCTATAACCTCACCCGTGACGGTGCACAGTGGAAGACCGAACTGGGCCAGACCAAATACTATGACGGACGCTCCATCATCATGGACAACAGCTCGCTCATCGCCGACGGCATGAATGTGCCGCGCGCCGTGACCGTCGATGGCAAGCAGTGCCTGTACTTCGCCTTCCTCAACCACCTGAAGGGTGCCGGTGAGGGCAATAACGGCCGCGTGACGCTGGCCCTGTATGACGTCGAGGGCAAGAAACTGACGACGCTGACCTATGACGGCCAGATACGTTCCCGCACCGACGGACGCCAGTACGTCTATTGCCGCGGACCGCTGGAGAGCACCAGCGGCAGCGAGCGCTCCTTCCTGCGCCAGGAGGCCGCCAGCATCGGCGCCATCCGCGTAGCCACCCAGGACGAGATTGACGCCGAGGAAGAGGCTAAGGCCAAGGAAGAAGAGGAAAAGGCCCTGGCTGGCGAGGAGAACGCCGAAGCCAAGTGGAACCACGACAATGCCGAGAACATGGACAAGCTCAAGGAGGGCGAGGAAGTGAAGATGAAGCCCACCCAATATGACAAGCCCATCATCAACATGAAGGAAATCAAGGAGAAGCTCGAGAACGACCGCTACCTGGTATTCCTCGACACCAAGGGCTCGGTAGTCGGCTTCAACAAGAGCTCCCGCAAGTACTTCACCATCTATGGCGGCAAGAACGGCGCGGCATCGGGCATCAGCTTCAGCGGCGACAACAATGTGCTCATCAAGACCGCCGGCGGCAGCATTACCTATGACCTGGTCCACGACAAGGCCAAAACGGCAAACTGATTACGCAATAAATGACTCCCGAGAAACGATACTACTTCTGGTTTTTCCTCAAGTTGGACCTCATCCTGGCAGGCCTGTTAGCCCTGCTGTGGTGGCTCAATCACATCGCCTCTGCGGGATAATCTAGTATATCTAGTACTTCTAGATCATCTAGATCATCTAGACCATCTAGATTATCTAGACCGTCTAGAAACCAACCGACTGACAACTAAAAACTGACAACTAAAAGCTAAAATATGGTTGAAATCCGAGAAATCCAACCCACCCGGCGCAACCTGCTCAAGTTTGTGCGTTTCCCCATCGATGTCATCTACCGCGACAACGAGTACTACGTTCCGCCGCTGGTCACCGATGAAGTGAACACCCTGCGCCCCGACAAGAACCCGGCATTTGACTTCTGCGAGGCAGCCTATTTCATGGCATACCGTGATGGGAAAATCGTGGGCCGCATCGCAGGCATCATCAACCATCTGGTCAATGAGCGCATCAACAAAAAGGAGACCCGTTTCAGTTACATCGACTTTATCGACGATGTCGAGGTCGTCGATGCCCTCATCGACGCCGTGACCCGTTGGGGCAAGAGCAAAGGCATGGAGCACCTGACCGGTCCCTTGAGCTTTACCGACATGGACCCTGAAGGCCTGCTCGTCGAGGGCTTTGACCGCATTGGCACAACAGGCGCCGTGTATAGCCACGCCTATTATCACAAGCACTTGGAGCGCATGGGCTTTGTCAAGGATGTGGACTGGCTGGAGTTCCTGATCACCATCCCCAAACAGGTTCCCGAGAAGATGCAACGCATCGCCAACCTGATAAGCGAACGCATGAATGTGACGACAATCAAGTACACCGACCGCAAGCAACTGGTCAAGGACTATGGTGACGCCATCTTCAAACTGATCAATGTGGCCTATGACGAGTTGTTCGGCTACTCGCCCTTGTCCGACAAGCAGATCAAGCACTATATCAAGATGTACCTGCCCTTCCTGCCGCTCGACGACCTGTCGATGGTCATTGACAAAGACACGCGCGAGCTCGTCGGCGTAGGCATCACCATACCCTCGATGTCCAAGGCGCTCATCAAGAGTCGCGGCCGCCTGTTCCCCATGGGCTGGAAATACTTGCTCGATGCCTTCAAGCACAATAATGTGGTGGATCTCATGCTCATTGCCGTCAAGCCTGAACTTCAGAACAAGGGTGTGAACTCACTCATCTTCAATGACCTCATCCCCGTGTTCAACAAGCATGGCTACACCCATGCCGAGAGCAACCACGAGCTGGAACTCAACTCCAAGGTGCTCAAGCAATGGGAATACTTCGAGTATGACCAGCACAAGCGCCGCCGCGCCTATACTAAAGAAATCTGATTTGCACCAGAGCAAATCAAATTGATTAGTGGTTAGTGATTAGAGAATTAACTAAAAAACAATAATATTTATGAACGACAAGATTCAAGTTATCAGCAAATATGCCCTTGACGGGAACGCCCTCAAGAGCGCAGAAGCCTTACGCATGACCGCCATGGCCGCCAAGCAGACGCTCGAGAGCGGCAGCGGAGCGGGCAACGACTTCCTGGGTTGGCTGCACCTGCCCAGCAGCATCGATGAGCAGTTACTGCAAGACATCGAGCGCAGCGCCGCACAGCTTCGCAGCGAGTGCGAGTATGTCATCAGCATCGGCATCGGCGGCAGCTACCTGGGCGCCAAGGCCGTCATCGAGGCCCTGAGCGACCACTTTGCCGCCTATAAGAGCGGTAATGGCCCCAAGGTGCTGTTTGCCGGCAGCAACATCGGTGAGGACTATCTCTATGACATGATGGACCTCGTGCGCGGACACAAGTTCGGCATCATCGTCATTTCCAAGTCAGGCACGACGACCGAGCCGGGCATCGCCTTCCGCATCTTCAAGGACATGCTCGAGAAGCAGGAAGGCAAGGCATTTGCCCAGCGCAACATCGTCGCTGTGACTGACGCCCGCCGTGGCGCCCTGCGTGGTCTTGCCACCCAGGAGGGCTATGCTACCTACGTCATCCCCGACGACGTCGGTGGCCGCTTCTCGGTGCTCACCCCTGTCGGCCTGCTGCCCATCGCGGTGGCCGGGTTTGACATCCGCGCCCTCGTGGCCGGCGCCGTCGAGATGGAGAAGGAAGGCGACGAGCAGGTGATGCACTATGCCATCGCCCGCAACGCCCTGTACAAGAACGGCAAGAAAATCGAGGTTCTCGCCAACTTCAGTCCCCGCCTTCACTTCATCGCCGAGTGGTGGAAACAGCTCTACGGCGAGAGCGAGGGCAAGGGCCACAAGGGCATCTTCCCCGCCAGCGTCGATTTCACTACCGACCTGCACAGCATGGGCCAGATGATACAGGACGGCGAGCGCACGCTCTTCGAGACCGTCCTCAGCGTGGGCGACCAGCAGCATGAGGTCATCATCCCCCGCGACGAGGAGGACCTGGACGGCCTGAACTACATCGCCGGCAAGAACGTGGACTACGTCAACAAGATGGCCGAGCTGGGTACCCGCCTAGCTCACGTCGATGGCGGCGTGCCCAACCTGATCATCACCATGCCGACTGTCAATGAGCGCTATCTGGGCCAGCTGATCTACTTCTTCGAGAAGGCGTGCGGCGTGAGCGGCTACATCCTGGGCGTGAACCCGTTTGACCAGCCCGGTGTCGAGGCCTACAAGAAGAACATGTTCGCCCTGCTCGAGAAGCCCGGCCACGAACAAGCCACGGCCCAAATCAAAGCGAGACTCAAAAACTAAGAACTAAAAACTATAAACTACTAAAGACTAGTGACTAGCGACTAGTGACTAAAAAACTAAATAAAAAATGATTTATCCGATTCTTTCGGCCGAGGAAGCCGCCGAATTTGTACAAAATGGCTTCACCGTAGGCGTTTCGGGCTTTACTTCACCCGGTTGCCCTCAAGCTGTGCCTGTTGCCATCGCCGAGCGCGCCAAGCGCGAGCATGAGGCAGGCCGCGAGTTCAAGATCAACCTCTTCTCCGGCGCATCGACCAGCGACCACATCGACGGTGAGCTGACCCGTGCCGACGCCCTGAACTTCCGCACTCCCTATCAGTCACACCCCGACATGCGCAAGGCTATCAACGCCAATGCCATCCACTATAACGACCGCCACTTGAGCGAGCTGGCACAGGAGTTCCGCTATGGCTTCTACGGCAAGATGGACATCGCTATCGTCGAGGCCCAGAGCATCACCGACGACGGCGATCTCGTGCTGGGCACCTCGATGGGCAACACCGCCACTTGGCTCAAGATGGCCGACAAGGTGATTGTCGAGGTCAACGACCAGATTCCCGAGACCATCCTCGGCATGCACGACGTCTATACGCCCAACGATCCCCCTTATCGTCGCGAGATCCCTATCTACACGCCTCACGATCGCGTGGGTACTCCCACCGCCCATGTTGACCCCAAGAAGGTCCTCGGCGTTGTCAAGACTTCGCTGCCCATCAGCAAGGAGGGTGCCTTCACCCCCGTTGATGAGGTGACTGCCGCCATCGGCCGCAACGTGTGCGCCTTCCTCGTTAACGAGCTCAAGGCCGGCCGCATCCCCAAGGAGTTCCTGCCCCTGCAGAGCGGTGTGGGCAACATCGCCAACGCCGTGCTCGACGCCCTCGACAAGAGCGACGACATTCCTCCCTTTGAGATGTACACCGAGGTCATCCAGGACAGCGTGCTCGAGCTCCTCGAGAGCGGCAAGTGTAAGTTTGCCAGCACCTGCTCGATGACCTTCTCCAGCGGTGCCATGACCGAGTTCTTTGAGAAGGGCGAGGCCCTGCACGGCAAGGTGCTCATGCGCCCCAGCGAAATCAGCAACAACCCCGAGGTGGTTCGCCGTCTGGGCGTCATCACGATGAACACCGCCATCGAGGCCGACATCTACGGTCACATCAACTCGACCCACGTCAGCGGTACGCGCCTGATGAACGGTGTCGGCGGCTCGGGCGACTTCACCCGCAACGCCTACATCAGCATCTTCCTGTGCCCGTCGATCAAGAAGGACGACTGCATCAGCACCATCGTGCCCATGGTTTCCTATCCTGACCACAACCCGCACTCGGTCGACATCATCATCACCGACCAGGGTATCGCCGACCTGCGCGGCAAGGATCCCGTCCAGAGCGCCCACGAGATTATCGAGAAGGCCGCCCATCCCGTTTATCGTCCCCTGCTGCGCGAGTACCTCAGCCTCGCCAAGAAGGGCCACGTGATGATGAACCCGGACATCGCCTTCGCCATGCACAGCACGCTGATTCACGACGGCGACATGCGCAAGACCGACTTCGCCAAGTTCATGAAGTAAGCCTTTAGCTATTAGCCTTTAGCCTTTAGCTGGCATCCGCAGGACGCGGAATTAAAAACAAGAAATACAAGAACAACAATCTTCACCGGATTGTACATCTTGTATTTCTTGTTTTCCCTTATTATTCAGCTTGACTCCAGACTGAAAAACGAAATGCCTACCGGAACTCACGCTAGTATAGCAACCCGAACATCCACAATGGAATGCGGCTGCCATGTCCCACCTCGGTATCATCAACGGCTAAGTAACTGTCGGGTATATCGGCAATCTGGTCAAAAGTCTTGGCCTTACCACCCACTTCGAACAGGTATTTGTCGTCGATGATGAAATCCCCCTTCTTGGGTGTCTTCACGCTATGATCAACCTGCAATTGGCTTAAGAAAAATGTTTCGCGTTCATTTCCCTTGTCAACTCTAGGACATAGGACGTGCATCAAATTAGTATTTCCCAAGAATATCTTATCAGGCTTGAACAGGTATTTATAATTCTTGATTTTGTTCGTGAGTAAATCAAGTATCTGTGCCTTATCCAAGGCATAGAGCATCTTCAAACCCAGATCATTATTTGTAGAGAGCTGTTTCCATAATTCTGACATACTGGGCTCAAAAGGCACCCTCTCGCTGATGATCATCAATAGCTTTCTGATTTTTAATATGGTTTCATATGATACATTCTCTACCGCCGGCAAATCATTTTCTATCACCACCGAAACGGTTTCACGCAAGCGCAAAGGATAATCTTCACCCGATTCACGATAGAACGGATAATAACCATGTTCCAGATAAGCCTCAAAACATGGTATGATCTTGATATCCCGTAGAACCTTCAGCGCAATACCGACATGATGCTGTAACAATTCTTCCAGGGCAATGGCATCAAGATGAATGCGACCCTCAAAATCAAGAAACTCACGAAATGATAACCCATAGAGGGTGTAAACTGTTTGTCGACGAGACAAATCCACCTTGGCATTATCCATAATCAACAACGAACTGCTGGTATAGACAATACTTATGTCGGGATGATTATCGTAGATGTTTTTCAGTGTTTCGGACCAATGTTCATAGCGATGCACCTCATCGAGGTAAATCCGCCTGATACCATGACGGTCGGCCCAACTGACCAAATCCATCAACGAGTGGGACGAGAACCACAGGTCATCAAGGGATGCATAAAGCGTTTGATCAATATCATCATAATTCTCCAGAATGTGCTGTAGCAGCATAGTGGTCTTTCCAACACCTCGAGCTCCCCTGACTCCAATCATACGGGCATTCCAGTTAATCTTGGAATAGAGATAACGCTTGAAGCGCAAATTAATCTTTGCGATTCTACGGTGATAATTGTCAATCAGGGGTTGAAGATCTATTGTTTCCATAAGCCAAATAGTTGATATTTCCAGCCGCAAAAATACACATTTACATTTTGAAATGCAAAAAATATGGAGTTTTTTACATTTTAAAATGTAAATTCCACATCTTGACTGATAGATAGTACGATATAAAGGATGCCACATCTTTATAGTCGCCATAATCTCGTGGAGGACAGGAGAACAACCAATCGTTGAGCTACAAGTCATCTATTGACGGCGACATGCGCAAGACCGACTTCGCCAAGTTCATGAAGTAAGCCGTTAGCTATTAGCCTTTAGGCTTTAGCTGGCATCCGCATTCCTGCGGAATTAAAAACAAGAAATACAAGAACAACAATCTTCACTGGATTGTACATCTTGTATTTCTTGTTTCCCTCTTTAATGTGAGCTCGACGAAAATGCTAATTATCAATCAGCGCGTTAGCAACTCCCAACTCCTCCCCCGCCTGGGGGGAGGTGCCCGAAGGGCGGAGGAGGGGGAGCGATTAGAGGGGGTTGGGGGGCGTTGATGTCCCAAGAGTAAGTGCATTGAAGGTGAATCATACTCCTCCGGCGCTACGCGCCACCTCCCCTATCTTAGGGGAGGAATTGAGTATCAGCAACTTATCTTCGTCGAGCTCACGTTAATCACCGGATTCTTCTCTCCAGAAAATGTAGTACTTTAACGTCACGGCATCATTGAGGTTGGCAGTGCCATTAGGATTCAACGGGCAGCGGAGAAGCTTCACATAGCAAACGACGTTACCTTTCTGCTCGGGGTTCACATCCGCATAGTCCCGATACAGGCTGTCGCAGGTCGAGAGCATGGTTGCCACCTTGTTCCGATTACCTTTCTGCTGATCACTCTTGCGCACCGCCTCTTGCATGTGGTAGATGGTTCTGGACAAGCCGTCAAGCGTCGGATTAACCATCCCGCTTTCCGCCTCGTCGGCCGCCTCCCTCAGATGCAGTCTCACATCAGTCTGGATGTCTAAGTAGAAACTATAGTCATCACTGCCGACAACATCCTCCTTGTTGTCCCCGCATGAAGGGGCAACCAGCATCACGATAGCGAGCAACCACAGGTATTTCTTGATTGTATTCATCATTCTAAACAATTAGGGTTAATACATCTTGCAAATAGGTTACACTCACGACAGGTCAAGCCCTCGTGATAAGTTTATATTGGTTAGACATAATTCACGCATAATCGTTTAATTATCCCAGTATTAGACATTCATCAACTACCGCTTTAGATGATTGAGGTGGCCCCCATCGCTTTGGTCCACGAGGGAACCACCTCATACCTAGTAATCACACTTGGGTGATTGCATGAAAAAGAATCTTACCTATTTACTTGTCCTTCACGGGACGGATTGACATGTGCATTGCTCGCACGTAATCAACAAACACTGGGGTCAAGCCATCGCCATCATTGCTGTTGAATCTGAAGCACCAAGCTGTTACTACGCCTTCGTTAACGCCATAACCTCGTTGCTCGGCCGGGCTTGGAGTCACGCAGCTGCTCGATGTCCAGTAATAGCCCCTTTCACCTACACCGTAAGGCCCCGCTTGGAAACGGTGAGTAGCGTTTACGTCATCGCCATACATTCCAGTCAGCGGCATGACGATGCTGTTGTCGTTGGGGCCGATGACCTCATACCACTTGATGTCTCCCCATGTTTGCAGTTTCCACTGGCATTGCTCGCACAACTCCTTGGCCTCGCTGTAACTGGGGATATGCCATCCTTCGCCCCAGTTCGCTGCCACTACGTCTAATGTTGTTTCGGCAATGTCGGCTGGCGGATTGTTGCCACCATAGTTATTGGTGTTCCAAGTGTAGCCGTTGTCATTCCATCCAATACCTTGACCAGACCATAGCATGCCAGTAGGGTCTCCCCAAGCCAGGTGGGCACCATAATTGCGAGGCAGTGTAGCACCTATGTTGCAATTGGCCCAAAGGACAGACAGGCCCAGATCAACAGCTTTGAGCGAATCTGGCTTGGCCAAATAATCGTCGGAAGACGAACCGCCATCGTTGCCGCCATTATTGCCGCCATATGGGTTTTCCCACCAAAAACTGTAGTAGCTTATCGGCTGAGCATCCTTGATGGTGCCATTGGGATATAAGGTACAGCGGATAAGCTTGACATAGCAGACGAGATAACGTTTGCTCATTGGGTTCATATCGGCGTAATTCCGATACAGGCTGTCTAAGGTTGTGAGTAGAGCGGCCTCCCTAACACCGTTATTACCTTTCATAGACTTACTCTCATTTACAGCCTGCTGCATATGATAGACGGTTCTAGATAAGCGATCGAGTTCCGTACTTGTGGCCATTCCTTTCTCATCTTCGGCATTTTCCGATAGATGCAGCCTCACTTCGGTCTGAATGTCTAAGTAGTAATAATAGTCACTACTTGTATTAACATCCTCGCTATCCTTGCAAGAGGACATGGCAACCAGCATGGCAGCAATAAGCAAATATTTCTTGATTGTATTCATGATTCTAAATAATTAGGGTAAAAAATAAGTGGAGCGTACGTCCTACTTGTCGTGAACGGGGCGGATGGACATGTGGAAGGCCCGCAGGTGATTTACGAACATGCCCTGCAGCGACTGGAATTCAGGGACTTCCTGTACAAACCTGAATGCCCACGCCTGGATAACATCTGCATTGATGGGATAGCCACGCGATGCAAAATCATTGGTCAAATTGCAGATGGACGAGGTCCAATAGAAGCCTGCAGTGTTCATGTGCAGTGGTCCCTCGTGAAAGCGACCGTCTTCACCCATCTCATCATCACCATAGATTCCGCACATGGGCATAATGATGCTGTTGCCGTTGGGGCCCGTCACTACGAACCACTTGGAACCATTCTCTTCGTGCATTTGCCAATGGCAGCTATTGGCCAACTCTCGAGCCTCGGCCACAGACGGGGTGCGCCATCCCTCGCCCCAATGCACAGCTACCACATCTTGGTCAGTGCCACCGATTTCCTTAGTGGGATCCATGCCACCAAAATTGTTGGTATTCCAGGTGTAACCATTTTCATTATAGCCTATGCCTTGGTCAGACCACAATTTGCCTGTCGGGTCACCCCAGCCAAAATAACCGCCATATTCTTTTGGCGCATCAGCTCCAAGGTTGCAACTAGCCCACTTGACTGATAGCCCCAGGTCAACAGCTTCGACACTTACAGGCAAATCAAGAGAATAAACCGGAATCTTTTTCGGAATCATCAATCGATGCTGAGGAGAGTTCGGTTCGTCCTCATTTCCACATGCTGCAGCCATCAGCAGGATGGCAAGCGTCCCAAATAAGTAATAAATTGTTTTCATTGTTCTTTTTTTGTTAGGTTGAATATCTTCAGGTTTAGTATATATTGGTCGGATGACATATGGCAAGCCCTAAGTTAGGGATAATCATACCGGACTCCTCTCTCCAGAAATAGTAATACTTTAACGTGATGGCATCTTTGAGATTGGCGGTACCATTTGGATTAAGGGGACAGCGGAGAAGCTTAACGCAGCAAATGACATTTCCTTTTTGCTCGGGATACACTTCGGCATAGTCCCGATATAGACTGTCACAAGTAGTGACTAAAGTGGCCACCTTATTCCGGTTACCTTTCTGATTTTCATTCTCGCGTATCGCCTTCTGCATGTGGTAGATGGTTCTGGATAAATGGTCAACCATTGGATTAACCATCCCGCTTTCATCTTCATCAGCAGCATCATTCAAATACAGTCTCACTTCGGACTTGATATCTAGGTAGTAAAAATAGTCATCACTATCATAAACATCCTCCTTGTCACCACATGAGGCAACCATCATTACCATGACGGGCAGAATCATCCAAAATAAAAATTTGCTAGTTCTCATAACTCTATTCTGGTTATTTTGGGTTAATTGTATTTCCTAAACAATACACTATTGTTATGATTATTAGACTGCTACCAACACTTTAAGTTTATTTACCCCCCCGTTTAAACATCTTTTATTATATCTCCAGGGTTTTGAGTTTGCGCTTGGCAAATGCCAGGCTGCCGTTGAAAATAACATAGCGATTCTTGTCGAGAATGAGGACACGTGGATATGCGGTTATGCCGCATTCAGCAAGGATAACACTCAATTTGTCAACGGCATAAACTGGCAGATTACAGCCACGTTTCTTAACGATATTGAGGGCTGTCTCGATGGTCTCGTCCTTATAGCAGACGAACAAGGAAGCAACCTGTACCTTTGAGTTATCCTTATATTGGTCATGCAAAGCCTGCACCTCGGGTAAAGCATTGATGCAAGATCCACATGTGGATGACCATACATCAAAGACGAGATATTCTTCATTCATGTTGCTTAGAGCGACAGACTGCTCACCATTAAAGACTTCTGCAGTGGCAAGGCTTGCGGGTCTCGCTTTGTTCATTCCATAATTGGCCCACTCATACCACTGGTTTTGCCCCTCGGTAGCACTGTAGATCAAGGCTGCCCCCAACAATAAAACTAACCAAATCTTGCGATTATAATAGATAATGACAGCCGCAAGAATAGCCTGCATGGGCAATGCCGTGCAAGGGAGAGAAGTCAGCGTAGATTCAGGAGTGTAAATGCGATAAGCAAATTCGGGCAGCCAAGGCAAGATAATCATCGACAGAATGCCCCAGGGATTCAATTGTGAACTATATTTCCACAAAGCCCAAAACGTCAAGGCAAAAAAGGCGACACAATGCAATCCCGTGGCAAGCTTGAAGCCGTAGCCTCTCACTGGCGAAATCAGACCATAGGCCAGCAGCGCCAGCACAAACAGCAACAGATATGATTTCTTGGTCGCGTTCATGTTTTTATCTAAGTTTCGAAAGTAGTTAACTTGCTCACGGGTTAATGTTTAAAGAACCTTTTGCTTGAGTATAATCCGTCTGCAAAATTACGAATAGTAATTGTTAAATCGGACTAAAATGCGTAAAATCCTACCTAATTTTTGAAAACGTAAAATATTGAAAATCAGAGATCTAAAAAACAAAAATCTAATTATGCCCTAATGGGGATGAAAATTGGGCCTTAAAGTGTTAAATTTGCAACCTATTTCACTGGCTTTATAGTGGAAACTGCAGCAAATCTCAACCCAAAAACATCTATCACATGACACGTTTCTGGAATATCATCATCTCATTTGCGGCCATTTTTACTCTCGTGTTGACAGGGTGCCACCATGGCTCTGCCACCATGCGGGAACTGGCCGATATCGACTCGACGTTGACCGTTTCGCGCCAATATGAGACAGCCCTGCATCGTCTGGATTCATTGCAACCCGACGGCTTTAACAAGGAGGAGCGTGCCTACTACTCCCTGCTGCTCACGCAGGCCCATTACAAATGCTTCGTTGACGATACAACCGACTCTGTCATCAACATCGCTGTAGATTACTATAAAAACTCCAACGACCACGAGAAGCGCACCCGCTCCCTAATCTATCAAGGCGCTGTCTATGAGGTCATGGGCGACCTTGAAAAAGCAGTGGAAAGCTATAAAAAGGCCGATGAAACCGCAGACGAGAGTGACCTGGAAAATAAAGCTTATGCAAAATTGAGATTAGGTGTTCTCTATCAATCACAAATTGTAGGAGCAAACACTATCGCTTTAGATAAACTTAAAGAGGCTCTGTCTGAATATAAAAAAGTTGGCGATAAACATTATGAAATTGTCTGCCTTACAAGCATTGGGGGGTTATATAGAAATATTGAAGAAAAACAGGATTCAGTTGTTATAATTTTAAAAGAAGCAATAGAATTGGCTAAGAATCAAAATGATCAATATCATATTTTCGCAAATCTTTTTCTTCTCTCAGAGTACTATATTGTAAGGAAACATGATTATCAAGCTGCAAAAAAGTACGGATTACAAGCCGTTTCAGTTGATAAAGCAATCATTGATCACCCAAGAGCACATTATCGACTTGCCTCATCCTATATATTTTTAGGTCAATCTGACTCTGCTTTGTTCTATCTGAAAAATGCTCCAGTAGCTTCGAGTGCAATGGATAGTATTGTCTATTTTGAATTAATGTCCGATTTAGAGCATCTTCACTGGAAAGATGATGGAATGTCAAAATATTATATTCAAATAGCCCATTCTATTGCGGATTCTCTTACACTGAATGGTCTTAATCATCGTCTGCTTACGATAGAGAAAAAATATGATTTACAGCTGGCGGAATTGAACAAAGTAAAGTATCAATCCCGTTGGCGTGGTGCGTTGCTGGTGGTGGCGTTGCTGGCATTGTTGGCCCTGGCGTCAACATTCCTGGCGTCGCGTTATCGCAACAGGCTGAAGATGAAGCAGAACGAGGCGGAGATGCTGAAGGCTGACCTCGATGATTCGCTGGCCAGCCTGCAACAGGTGCAGAAGCAGCTTGATACCTATGAGCAGCAAGTCGGTAACGAAAAGAAGCAACAGAGCGACGAGTTGCGAGCCATCATCAGCCAGCAGATTGATGCCGTGCACCAGTTGATGGTATGGTCTTATCAGTTTGACAGCGAGAAGTTTGCCTCCAAGTTCAAGGAAATGATGTCCCTGCCTGACACCACCCATGACAGCACCTACTGGTCCAACCTGCAGACCCTGGTCAACGACTTGCACGACAACATCCTTGATAAAGCCCAAGAGGCCGCTGGCGGCACCTTGAGTGATAGCGAACTGAACCTGCTTGCACTCTATTGCTGTGGCTTCTCACGCACCGTCATCATGGTGGCCATGGGCTACAAGCACATCGGCACCGTCTATAACAAGAAATTCCAGATTGCCCAGAAACTCCACGTCACCGACCTCGACGACTTTGTTGGGCCTTATCAACGCTAGTCGGTGTGCGGGTATGATGGTACGACGGGAAAAGCAGAAAAAAAGCCGTATATCTCCCCGATAAAAATCTGTTGACCATCTCTTTGGCTAATTGAGGTTGTTATCTAGCCGTCAATGTTGTTTAATAAGAGCGTGCGGATGCCAAATTAGTTTAATTGGCTACGCCGAACTAAAGGTTCACGTAATTCGCAGTTCATTAAAGAATGCGGATGCCCTCAGAAAATTCAGACTATTCAGTTGTTTATAAAAAATCCTTAGCGTCCTAGGGCCTTAGCGTGACATCCCAAGCGCGGATGCCAACTAGAAACTAGGGACTAAGGACTAGAAACTAAAAATCTTTTTACCATTGTCAACAACGCCTCAGCACATTATCTTCGCCAGATAATAATATTTCATCGCCATGAGTACACAAAACAACATCGCAGCAATAGATTTGGCCCGCAACCCTGCCAAAAAGCAAACATATTATAAATCAAGCAGTTGTAAATATATTAACAATATTTTAACATTCCCCCCCGAATTTTTTTAAAAATCAAGAGCAGCTGCTGCCTTTGTATTCATTGTAATTATTGTCTTCCTTTTATAACAAGCGCGGATGCCCTCAGAAAATTCAGAATTATCAGTTGTTTTAAAAAAAACCTTAGCGCCTTAGCGTGAGACCCCAAGCGCGGATGCCAAAGTAGTTCAATTGGCTACGCCGAACTAAAGGTTCGCGTAATTCGTAGTTTTAATAACGACTCGGGCCAACGATCTATATCGTTTCTTGAAATTTTGCACTACCTTTGCGGGCTGAAAATGGCTACTGAAAATACTAATTATAGGAATTATAGGGCGCATGGGGCGATGTTGCTGGCCATGGTGCTGTTCGGGCTGATGGCGACGTTCTCCAAGGACGTGCTCACCCGCGGCGGCATCACGGGGCCGCAGCTGGTGGCGTTCCGTGTCATCGGGGCGGCGATCATCTTCTGGCTGGGATCGCTCATCGTGCCGCAGCAGCGGGTGGAGCGTCGCGACCTGCCGAAGATTGCCGGGGCTGGGTTCTTCGGCTTCGCCCTGGCCCAGGGCGGCTACATCGTGGGCTTGAGTTTCACCTCGCCCATCAACGCCACCATCGAGCTGACCACGATGCCCATCTTCACCCTCATCCTGTCGTCCATCCTGCTGCACGAGCGCATCACGCCACGGCGGGCGCTGGGCATCATCCTGGGCTTCACGGGCGCCGTGCTGCTGATTACCCGCACCACGGCGGGCGACGGCCGCCCGACCGACATCCGCGGCGACCTGCTCATCCTCGTCTCGCAGGTGGGTTATGCCTTCTACCTGACGAATTATTCACGGGTCATCCGCAAGTATGACGCCTTCACCTTCAACAAGTGGACGTTTACCTTTGCCAGCCTGATGATCCTGCCCTTCACCTTGCCGCACATCCTGCAGATTGACTGGCCCGGCATGAGCCTGAGGACCGCCAGCGAAATCATCTACATCGTGGCCGGGGCGACCTTCTTTACCTTCCTGCTGGTGGTGTGGGCGCAGCGTCGCCTGCTGCCCACCACCGTGAGCGTCTATAACTACGTGCAGCCCTTTGTCGCCGTCGTTGCCAGCATGGCGATGGGCCTGGCCATGCCGCAATGGATGCACGCCGTGGCCGCTGCCCTCATCTTCACCGGCGTCTGGCTCGTCGTTAGAGTGAACAGTGAACAGTGAACAGTGAAGAGAAAACAAAGAACAGATGACTGCACCAGCCATCTGTTCTTCGTAATCTTCTATCTATTTACCTGTTAACTATTAACCGTTAACTGTTAACTGCTTAAAAGCCGTAGAGGGAGCCGATGGCGCCTTCCTGGATCTGTTGCAGCAGTTCGGGGTTGGTCATGATCATATATACACTATACAGAACGGCTACAATACCAACACCGCAGGTAATCAGCGTCCACATCTTGGCCGATGCCGACTTCTTGTTGGCTCCGACATAGTCACCGAGGTTGAACTTGGACTTCACACCATTGGCATGGAAGATGGCGATGATACCGGTGATCAAGGAAAAGATTGAACCGCCGCAGCACAGGCTACAGATAACTGTGGCGAGGATGGACTCGGTGAGCCACGTCTTGGGCATCATCTGATTGGGCTGGTTGTTGCTCGGGCCGTATTGAGGCGGTGCATAGGGCTGGTTGCCCTGACCGTAGGTCGTGGGCTGTTGCGGCTGACCACCGTAAGGCGGCATCTGGGGCAACTGTGCGTCGCCCATGGGAGGCGTCTGCGGCAGCTGCGTGTCCATGCCACCGGGGTTGAAAGTCTGTCCGTTGAGCACTGCCATCAGTTCGGGTACTTGGCTGGCCGACACCCAGGTGGGCATACCCTCGCACCACACGAGCGAATTGACGGTCAAGCCGTGAGCCAGCAATTCATTAGGTTCAAACGGTCCGGCCTGCTGGCCGTTTTCTGCAATAAAGTATTTCATAATTCAAAGATTTTAAGTTGTTAGTTTCCAATCCGCAAATATAGTTCTTTTTTCGGAAAAAGTGCATTTTTCATCCATTTTTTTAATTATTCTGCCTCGAGAAAACAACATGCCACAGGGTCACGGGAAGGACCCTGCGGCATGATATGTGTCGTGTCACCAAAAGCTAAAGGCTAATGGCTAATAGCTAAAGGCTAATGGCTTAGTCAGCACACTTGGCGCAGATGAACTCGCGGTTCAGGCGGGCGATGTTGCTCAGCTTGATGTTCTTGGGGCACTCGGCAGCACAGGCACCGGTGTTGGTGCAGTTACCGAAGCCCAGCTCGTCCATCTTGGCGAGCATGGCCTTCACGCGGCGCTTAGCCTCGGCACGGCCCTGGGGCAGCAGTGCAAACTGGCTCACCTTGGCGCTGAGGAACAGCATGGCTGAACCGTTCTTGCAGGCAGCAACACAGGCACCGCAGCCGATGCAGGTAGCGCTGTCCATGGCCTCGTCGGCGGCCTCCTTGCTGATAGGGATGGCGTTGGCATCCTGGGCACCGCCGGTCTGGAAACTCACGTAACCACCAGCCTGCTGGATCTGGTCAAAGGCGTTGCGGTTGACCATCAAGTCCTTGATTACGGGGAAGGCAGCACTGCGCCAGGGCTCAACGGTGATGGTGTCACCATCCTTGAAGCGGCGCATGTAGAGCTGGCAGGTGGTAGCTCCGGTGGCGGGTCCGTGGGGATGACCGTTCACATAGAGCGAGCACATGCCGCAGATGCCCTCGCGGCAGTCGTGGTCAAAGGTGACGGGCTCCTGTCCCTGCTCGATGAGTTGCTCGTTGAGGATGTCCATCATCTCGAGGAAGGAGGTATCGGTGGGGATGTCGTGCATCTCGTAGGTCTCAAAGCGGCCCTCGTCATGAGCGTTGGCCTGACGCCAAACCTTAAGTTTGAAACTTATACTTGTATCCATTGTATTCGATGAATTTTAAAGGGTGGTTGATTATGACTTGTAGTTACGCGTCTGGACCTTGATGGCCTCGTAGTGGAGCGGCTCCTTGATGAGCGTGGGAGCGGTCTCATCATCGCCGTTGTACTTCCAGCAAGCGACATAGAAGAAGTTCTCGTCGTCGCGCTTGGCCTCACCTTCCTCGGTCTGATGTTCCTCGCGGAAGTGGCCACCGCAGCTCTCGTGGCGGTTCAGTGCATCATAGGCAATCAGCTCGCCCATGGTGATGAAGTCACGCAGGCGGAATGCCTTGTCAAGCTCGATGTTCATGCCCTCTTGGGTGCCGGGGATGAACAGGTTGGTCTCGAACTCCTTGCGCAGCTCTTTGAGCTTCTTCAATGCGGTCTCGAGGCTCTCCTTGGTGCGAGCCATGCCGACGTAGTCCCACATCACGTTACCTAGCTCCTTGTGGATGCTGTCAACCGAACGCTTGCCGTGGATACTCATCAGGTGGTCGAGGTTGGCCTGTACCTTCTTCTCGGCAGCGTCAAACTCGGGCGTGTCGGTCGAGAAGTGAGGCACGGTGATCTGGTCGCTCAGGTAGTTCTGGATGGTGTAGGGCAGCACGAAGTAGCCGTCGGCCAGACCCTGCATCAGCGCCGAAGCACCGAGGCGGTTAGCACCGTGGTCACTGAAGTTGCACTCACCGATGGCGAACAGACCCTTGATGCTGGTCTGCAGCTCATAGTCAACCCAGATACCGCCCATCGTGTAGTGGATGGCGGGATAGATCATCATCGGGTTGTAGTACTTCACGCCGTTGATCTCGTTGGCGAGCTCGCCGGGATTCACGTCGGTAATCTCCTCATACATATCGAACAGGTTGCCGTAGCGCTGACGGATCACGTCGATACCCAGGCGGTTGATGGCTTCGCTGAAGTCCAGGAATACGGCCTTTCCGGTGTTGTTCACACCGAAACCCTTGTCGCAGCGCTCCTTGGCGGCACGGCTGGCCACGTCACGGGGCACGAGGTTACCGAAGGCCGGGTAGCGGCGCTCCAGATAGTAGTCGCGCTCCTCCTCGGGGATGTCACTACCCTTGATCTGACCTGCCTGCAGCTTCTTGGCGTCCTCGATGTTCTTGGGCACCCAGATGCGGCCGTCGTTACGCAGCGACTCACTCATCAGCGTCAGCTTGGACTGCTTGTCACCGTGAACGGGGATACAGGTGGGGTGAATCTGCACGTAGGCGGGGTTAGCGAAGTAGGCACCGTGGCGATAGCAAGCCATGGCAGCCGAGCAGTTGCAACCCATAGCGTTGGTGCTCAGGAAGTAGGTGTTACCGTAACCGCCGGTGGCGATAACCACAGCGTGGGCGGCAAAGCGCTCGAGCTTACCGGTCACCAGGTTCTTGGCGATGATACCGCGGGCACGGCCGTCGATGATGACCACGTCGTGCATCTCATAGCGGTTGTAGCTCTTTACCTTGCCGGCATGGATCATGCGGTTCAGGCTCGAATAGGCACCGAGCAGCAGCTGCTGACCGGTCTGACCCTTGGCGTAGAACGTACGGCTCACCTGAGCGCCACCGAACGAACGGTTGGCCAGCAGGCCGCCATACTCGCGGGCGAAGGGAACACCCTGTGCCACGCACTGGTCGATGATATTGTTCGACACCTCAGCCAGGCGATACACGTTGGCCTCGCGGGCACGATAGTCACCACCCTTGACGGTGTCATAGAACAAGCGGTAAACCGAGTCACCGTCGTTCTGGTAGTTCTTGGCTGCGTTGATACCACCCTGTGCAGCGATCGAGTGAGCGCGGCGGGGCGAATCCTGGATGCAGAAGTTCAGCACGTTGAAGCCCATCTCGCCCAGCGTGGCAGCTGCCGACGCACCAGCCAGACCGGTACCCACGACGATGATGTCGAGGCGGCGCTTGTTGGCGGGGTTGACGAGTTTCTGATGAGCCTTATAGTTGGTCCACTTCTCAGCGATGGGTCCCTCGGGAATCTTGGAATCGATGGGCTGAGCGTTCATTTTGTTTTCTTCCATTTGTGTAACAAATTTAATAAGGTTAATACTCAGCGATTAGAGGGCAAAGAACCAGGTGAAGTAGCAAGCCTCTACAGCAAACAGGATAAACACGATGGTGGCCCACCACTTGGATATGCACTGCCAGCGGGGAATCCACTTGTCGTTAGCGGTGCCCAGGGTCTGGAAGGCGCTCCAGAAACCATGGCTGATGTGGAACCACAGGGCAGCAAACCAAATCAGGTAAACGGGGAGAACCCACAGCTGGCTGAAGGTAGCCCGCAGGTAGTCCTGGCCCCTCATCACATGCTCACCCATGAGCTCGGGCAACTGCATCTTGGCCCAGAACTGAGTCAGGTGGAGAACAATGCCACACAGAACGATAAGACCCAGCACGAACATGTTCTGGGAAGCCCACTCAACATCCTTGGGCTTGGAGGTCACAGCATAGCGGTTATTACCACGCGCCTTGCGGTTCTGCAGCGTGAGAATGAACGCATAGATGATGTGAATGACAAAGCCGCCAGCCAAGATCAAAGTACCCAGCACGGCATACCAATTAGCACCGAGGAATTCGCAGATAGCGTCATAGTACTCAAACTTGATGACGGCCACCGCATTCATCAGCGCATGAAATGTGACGAATAGGACGAGGAAGAGGCCGGTTACCGACATCACAATCTTTCGTCCTACAGATGAATTAGTTAACCACATAAAAATTGATGATTTTTTAGTTATTAATTGAATTGATTGTTCCGTTGATACGTTAATAATCTGCAAAGATATAAAAAAGTTTTCAGTTTTCAGTTAGCAGTTTTCAGTTTTTCAATTATTAAGTGTAAAAAAACAACCGCAGTGCCATTTTGCCGTCGGCACTACGGTTGTTAGTGGGGCCCGTTACGGGCAATCCATGAATAGTTATAACTTGACGCTGAGGCGCAGGTCGTCGGTGTGTGACTCGGTCGGAGTACCCACGGCATTGCGATCCTCCAGGATGCTGCGCACGAGCGGTTCGAGCTGGGGATAAACGTCACAATCAAAGAAATTCCACAAGGCTTCGGCTTGATCGGGCGCCACTTCTTCAATCATGGCACGCACGCCATGCTTACCCTGGCTGATGATGTCCTGCACGTCACATTCCTGATCGTTGCCCTCGACCACGGCGAGCAGCGTTCTGGAAAATACTTCGCTCAAGTGTCTCAGGACCAGTTGCGTCGCCTGCTGGGGCGTCTCGGGCAGCTCCACCTTTCCGCCGCCCACCTCAAGCATGCGTTTGAGTTGTCCCATGCGACCTCCCAGCTTGCTCCACGCCTTGCCTGAGATCATGGCCGCCAGGCCAGGGGTTGAATTGATGATGCGCTGGCGTCCCTGCTCCCTGAGGTCGGCACACGTCGATGTGGCAGTGAGCCAGCGGGTGTCGATGTCAAGCGTCCGGCGCTTGCCGTCAAATGTGGCGACACGCACGGCAAAGGGGTAGCAGATGGCCGAACCCGTCGCCACCTCCACGATACTGTCCGTCTTGTCGGGGCTGAAGCGGGTTGCCGCGTCGGTCACGTGGAGGTGCCCCGTGAAGATGGTATGGATGCCGGCCTGCATCAGCTGGCTGGAAATGTTGTCGTGGTCCTTGACGATGTAGTTGGCCAGCAGACGCTCCTGCTGGTCGAAGTGGGGCACCAGGTGGTGGTGCATCATCGCGATGACGCGTTTGCCCTTAGAACTGGCCTCGGTTGCACGGTCGATGACCCACTGCAGGGTCTCGGGCTTGATGCGGCCTCCGTTATGGTAGGAATTCGCGCTGTCGCCACGGGCGGTCAGGGTGTTGAGTTCGTCCATATTGCTGTCGATGCCGATGATGACTAGGCCCTTGATGGGTTCGCAGCAATAGCTGAGCGACGCCGGGTCGCGCCGTGAGGCACTCCCATAGCCATAGTCGCGGTATATCTGGGCAAACTCATCTCGCGTGACCGTAGCCGTCGGGACCGTCGCATCACCCTCAAAGCGAACGGCATAAGGGTTGTTGCAGTCATGGTTACCCGGGATGACAAGCGGCTGGATGCCGTGGGCGGCCATGCGGTCCAGATGCTGCACCATGCGTTCATGGCTCAATCGCTCACCGTTGTAGGTGAGGTCACCGGCAATGAGCACCAGAGCCGGCTTGAGGCCGATGATGGAGTCGGTCCAAGCCCTCATGATGTCATCGCTCTGGGCCATCATCTTGCTGTCACCGGCATCAGCGCTCCTGATGGCGCTGCCTGGGGTGACGAGCTCAGGGCTGAGCAGGTGGGGGTCACTGATGACGACAATGCGGCCGACGGCAGACCGAGCCGCCGATTCCAACGCGAGCAATGAGGTTATAATCATTATAATTATCAGTTTTGTTCTCATATTCATAGACCTGTTATTGCATTTATTGTGCCAACTTGGTTAGACATTAGACATTAGACGTTAGGTGTTAGATGTTAGGTGTTGGACGATAGACGATAGACTTTGATTAACTTCTAACTCCTCACTCCTAACTTCTAACTATCTCAAATCCTGCTTGTTCCAGATGACGCCAGAAGGCGGGGTAGGACTTGGTGATGACATCGGCATCGTTGATGATCAGTCCGGGAAAACGGACGGCAGCAGGGGCAAAGGCCATCGCCATGCGATGGTCGCCATGCGGGTCAATCACCGGCGGTTGCGTGCCGACTGCGACGCGCTCGCCATACCACGAGATGGCATCATTGCCCTCAATCTTGAGGACATAGCCCAGTTTCTCCAGCTCCTGCCTGAGGACCTCGATGCGGTCACTCTCCTTGAGGCGCAGCGTGCGCACTCCCGTCATGCGGAAGGACCGTTCCAGCAGGCACATCAGCACGACCCACGACGGCACCAGGTCGGGGGTGGAGGTCATGTCGGCGAAGTTGGAACAGCAACAGTCGATGAAGCGGCTCGAGTCGAGCGCCACTCCGCTGGCGTCGAAGCGGGACGCGATGCCCAACCTGGCACCCAGTTCCACCAATTGGGCATCGCCCTGGATGCTGTCACGGCAGAGGCCCTCGAGCCTGAGCGACGAGGCGGGCAGCAAGGCTGCCAGAGCATACCACGGCGCAGCTGAACTCCAATCGCCCTCCACGACATAATCATTGCCCGCATAGCCGTTGCCGACGCTGATGACGTTGCCACTGACGTCCACCACAGCACCCATGTCACGCATCACGGCAGCCGTCATACTGATGTAGGGCATCGAGACGATATCGCCCTTGAGGCGCACCGTTCCCCCGCCGATAACGGGCAGTACCATCATCACCGCCGAGATAAACTGCGAACTCACGCCGCCCTCCATCTCCACGTCGCCGCCATGCATGGCAGTGCCTGAGACACACAGTGGAGGATAGCCCTCCTGGCCGAGGTAATCGATGCTGGCGCCCAGCGAGCGCAGGGCATCGACGAGCACGCCGATAGGGCGTTCTCGCATCCGGCTGCACCCGTCAAGCCTAACGGTAACGCCATCGCGTGTAGCAAAATAGGCCGTCAAGAATCGCATGGCGGTGCCTGCGGCCCCAACATCAATGTCAAGATCGTTGCCTTGCCTGCCCAGCGCATCGACCATCACCGCCGTGTCATCACACAAGGCAGGATGCAGCACCTGTGGTTCATTGCCACACAGTGCCGCAATCATCAGCGCCCGGTTAGAGATGCTCTTGGACGTCGGTAAGGCAATGGATGCACATGCCTGTTGCGGTGCTTTGAGCTGCAGTTTCATTTCTAGAAGATGATTGAGTTGTGAATAGCCATTATTCTTTTCAACGTGAACTTGAGGAAAACAAAACACTGATACTCAACTCCTCCCCTAAGATAGGGGAGGTGGCGCAGAGCGCAGGAGGAGTATGATATGCTACCGAAGCAAAACCTGTAGTAGCATCAACGCCCGCCTAGAGGCTGTGCCATAATTCAACTGCTAGAACTATAACCGCCCTGCGGGCGGGAAATTAAACAAATTATTTTTAAAATTTTTATTAATATGAATAAAATATCAATTTTAATTTAAAAATTTGTTTAATTTCCCGTGCGATAGCACGGTTATATTACCGAGTCGCTATTATGAAACACCCTCAGTTGCTAACGCTTTCATTCACAGAAGATATTTTCGTCGAACTCACGTTATTTAATATCAGAAGAGGCGACACTGGTTTGCCAAAGTCCCTTTCGATAGCGCAAAGATAACCTTTTTTCTAAAAAGATAGGGACCGGCAACACACTTTTTCGGATGAAAAGATAGGGACTTTGGGCAAAGTTATGTAACTTTGCAGGTTGGAACGACATAAACTCTTAAAAAGAACCGATTATGATGACCGATAACGATAAAGTGCTGGATCCTGACGTAAAACCGTTGTATATCGTCACTGGTTCAACCGACAGCATGGGCAGCGTGATCACGCGCAAACTCGCCGAGCAGGGCAAGGCCGTACTGCTGGCCAGCCGTGATATCCAGAAAGCCGAAAACTATGCGGCGCAACTGCGCACGGTGACCCGCAACAAGGACATATCCTGCCTGCAGCTCGACCTCAACTCCTTTGCACTGGTGAGGGATTTCGTCAACCGCCTGCGCGCGCTGAACCGCCCTGTTGCCGCATTGATCAACAATGCAGGCCTGCTGCCCCGCCGCAGCGAGATTTCAGAGGACGGCTTTGAGCACTCGGTACAGGTCAATTACCTGAGCACCGTGCTGCTGTCGATGTTGGTCTATCCCCTCATCCAGGAGGGAGGCAGCATCATCCTGTCCACCAGCGTGTCACGACGCTTCGTCACCCTACCCTATGAATTCCCTGCCGTGTCACACTTCACGCCCTGGGGTGCCTATGCCCAGAGCAAGCTGGCGCTGACACTGTTCTCGATATATATGTCGAGCGTGATGAAGACGCGCCGCGTGTCGGTGAACTGCGTCAATCCGGGCCTGCTGAAGAGTGGCGCCCTGGCCATGTCGCGGTGGATGGACCGTGTGCCCGACTACCTGAGCCGCAACATCCCCAGCCCCGAGGCCGGCGTTGTGCCCACCCTGCGCGCCCTGGAGAGCAAGGACACGGGCTACCTGTTCTCGGGTACCGACAAGCAGGTCAAGACATCGACAATGCTCAAGAACCGCGAGATGTTCATCCGTGTGTGCAACGACACGATGCGCATCCTCAAGGAGCATTTGGATAAATAGGCTTTAGGTTTTAGCTAGCTGCGATTGGCGAATGAAGATTCTTGATGAAAACGACCGGCTGCCTCAGGACAGCACTGTCGCCACGATTGGCATGTTTGACGGGGTCCACCTGGGGCACGTCACACTGGTTGATTTCCTCAAGAGCCAGGCCGAGTCACTGGGGCGCCAGTCACTGGTGATCACCTTCCTGCATCACCCGCGGCAGGTCCTGCATCCCGATGAACCGTTCCGGCTCATCATGCAGCCCGAAGACCGCCTCAAGCACCTCGAGGCCCTGGAGCCCGACCTGCTGTTACCGCTTGACTTCACCCATGAACTTTCCCGCCTCGACTCGATGCAGTTCATCCAGTTGCTGCGTGACCGCTACGGCGTGTCAACGCTGGTAACCGGCTATAACCACCGCTTCGGCCACAAGAAGGGGGAGACCTTTGAGGACTACTGCCGCCACGGCGAGCAGCTGGGCGTCAAGGTGGTCAAGGCCCCCGAATATCTGGGCCGTTATGCGCCCGTCAGCTCAACCATCATCCGCGGGCTCATCGCCGCCGGCAAGGTCGTTGACGCGATGCATTGCATGGGGCGTCCGCACATAATCCGCGGCAAGGTGGTGCACGGTTTCCACAACGGTCGCGGCCTGGGATTCCCGACCGCCAACGTCGGTGACATGCCTGCCGACGTGCTGCTGCCCCACAACGGCGCGTATGCCGTGCTGGCCCACGTGGGCGGCCGGCAGTTGCAGGGCATGGCCAACATCGGCAAGCGCCCCACGCTGGACAACGGCAACAGCATCAGCATCGAGGTCAACCTGTTCGGCTTCGACGAGGACATCTACGGTCAGGACATCGCGCTGGAATTCATCAGCTTCCTGCGGCTGGAATTCAAGATGTGCGGCCTCGATGAGCTCAAGCATCAGCTCACGCTGGACCGCGACAACGCGCAGCGACTTCTCAACGAATACTTAACCACTAAATAACTGAATCTATATGGAAATCTTCAACTTGTGTGAACACAACTCGCTCGTGGGACAGTTCATGAGCGAAATCCGCAATAAGGATTTGCAGCAAGAGCGCCTGCGTTTCCGCGCCAACATCCAGCGCCTGGGTCAGATTATGGCCTATGAAATCTCCAAGAAACTCCAGTACAAGACCGTCGGAGTGACCACGCCGCTGGGTGTGAAGCAGTGCAATGTACTGGACGACAATGTAGTGCTGGCCACGTTGTTGCGCGCCGGTCTGCCGTTCCACGAGGGCTTCTTAAACTTCTTTGACGGCGCCGAGAACGCCTTTGTGTCGGCCTACAGGAAGTACTTCCCCAAGACCGACGACTTTGTCGTTCACATCGAGTATATCGCCAGTCCGCGCCTTGACGGCAAGACGCTGGTCATTGTGGACCCGATGCTCGCCACCGGCTCCTCGATGGAGCTGGCCTACCAGGCCCTGGTGACCAAGGGCCACCCCGCCCACATCCATGTGGCAAGCGTCGTGGCTACGCCCAAGGCCATTGAGGTCGTACGCCAGCATCTGCCAGAGGACAAGACCACGCTGTGGACCTGCGACATCGACAACGAGCTCAATGAGCACAGCTACATCGTGCCCGGCCTGGGCGATTGCGGCGACTTGCTCTACGGCGAGAAAGAGTAAACCAATCCTTTAAGCAGCAAATCTTGCCAACGGCAGATTGCCTACATCTAAGCACGTCTCATCCTCATCATAAGATTGATTGAAAAAATCAGGGGAACATGGCAAACAAGATTATCGATACCAAAGCAATAGAGTTGGTCAGTGATCACCTTTATAAAGGTGTAGTTGACATTATCAATGATGCAAAGCGAAATGTCATTGTGTATGTCAACAAACACGCCAACATGATGTTTTGGCATATAGGCCATTTCATCAATGAGGATATGGGATATCAGCAATACTCGGCTTATGGTGACAAGATTCTTGCGACACTGTCACAAAGATTAACAGCCCTCTACGGAAAAGGCTATACCTACTCAGCGGTCACAAGAATGATGAAGGTTGCCAGGATTTACAATGAGGAAGGAATGTTTGCGACGTTGTCGCAAACATTGACGTGGAGCCATTTCCTGGAACTCATCACCATTGAAGATGACACCAAACGCCTTTTCTATCAGCAAATGGGAATTGCCGAGCATTGGAGCGTAAGACAATTACGTGACAAACAAGATGAAATGGCATATGAGCGATCACTCATCGCTGCTAAGCCAGAAAACGAAATCATTACAACGCTAGAACAAGTATCACCCACCCACATGGAGCCTGATGCTGTCCTGCGGAATTCTTATGTTTTAGATTTTCTGGGACTCAGTGGCTATTACTCAGAGGGAGAATTAGAAGCTGCAATTGCTAAACAACTGGAGGCTTTCATCTTGGAGTTGGGGCAGGGCTTTGCATTCCTTGAACGTCAAAAACGTTTTACGATTGACGGAACGGATTATTATTTGGACTTGCTGTTCTACCACAGGAAATTAAAATGCTTGGTAGCCATTGACTTGAAGCTTGGGAAATTCAAACCTCAATACAAGGGGCAGATGGAACTCTATCTGAAGTATCTGCAGAAATATGATATGCAACCAGATGAAAATCCCCCGATTGGGTTATTGCTGTGCAGCGAGGGCAATACCGAGCACATTGAGCTCATGATGCTGAACGAAGACCGTATAAAGGTAGCTCAGTATCTGACTTGCCTGCCAGATAAACAGTGGTTTATTGACAAGTTGAACCGATCTATTCTCATAGCAAAAGAGTACGGTAATCGTTAATGCTGGAAATAGTTGGGTGATTCAATAAAATATGGAATGATAAATTAATAACTTAGCAATATATTATGGTAAGAAAATATGACTATCTCATTATCGGTTCGGGTGTAGCCGGTATGAGTTTTGCCCTCAAGGTGGCAAAGACCGGGACTGTGGCACTGGTGTGCAAGTCCAAGATGGAAGAGGCCAACACCGACCTCGCACAGGGCGGTGTAGCCACCGTGACTAACCTGGAGGTGGATAACTTTGACAAGCACATCCACGACACGATGGTAGCCGGTGACTGGCTCAGCGACCCCGAGGCCGTGAAGAAGGTGGTTACCGAGGCTCCCGCCCAAATCCAGGAACTGCTGGGTTGGGGCGTGGATTTTGACAAGAACGAGAAGGGCGAGTTTGACCTGCACCGCGAGGGTGGCCACAGCGAATTCCGCATTCTGCACCACGCTGACAACACGGGCCACGAGATACAGGTGTCGCTCATCGAAACCGTCAAGAACAACCCGAATATTGATGTGTTTGAGGACCACTTTGCTGTCGAGATCCTCACCCAGCACCACCTGGGCAAGATCGTGACGCGCCGCACACCGGGCATCGAGTGCTATGGCGCCTATGTCCTCAACCAGGAGACTGGCGAGGTAGACACATTCCTGTCGCGTGTGACACTCATGGCGACGGGCGGCGTCGGAATGGTCTATCGCACCACGACCAACCCGCTGGTGGCCACCGGCGACGGCATCGCGATGGTCTATCGCGCCAAGGGCACCGTACAGGACATGGAGTTCGTGCAGTTCCACCCCACGGCACTGTATCACCCTGGTGACCGTCCCGCATTCCTCATCACCGAGGCGATGCGCGGCTACGGCGGCGTGCTGCGCAACCTGGGAGGCGAGGAATTCATGCAGAAGTATGACCCGCGTCTGTCGCTCGCTCCTCGCGATGTGGTGGCCCGCGCCATCGACAACGAGATGAAGCAGCGCGGCGAGGACCACGTCTATCTCGACGTGACCCACAAGGATGCCGAGGAGACCAAGCACCACTTCCCCAACATCTACAAGCATTGCCTGGACCTGGGCATCGATATCACCAAGGAGTACATCCCCGTGGTTCCTGCGGCCCACTACCTGTGCGGCGGCATCAAGGTCGATCTGGACGGTTGTTCCAGCATCAAGCGCCTGTATGCTGTGGGAGAATGCTCATGCACCGGCCTGCACGGCGGCAACCGCCTGGCCAGCAACTCGCTGATTGAGGCGGTGGTCTATGCCGACGCGGCCGCCAAGCATGCCATCGAACACCTGAACGAATATTCCTGGCGTGAGGACATCCCCGACTGGGACGATGCCGGCACGACTCATCCCGAAGAGATGGTGCTTATCAGCCAGAGCGAGAAGGAAGTGGGAGAAATCATGGCGACCTATGTGGGCATCGTTCGCAGCAACCTGCGCCTGGACCGTGCCTGGAACCGCCTGGACATCCTCTATGAGGAGACCGAGAAACTCTTCAAGACCAGCAAGGTGTCGCGCCGCATCTGCGAGTTGCGTAACATCATCAACGTGGCCTACCTCATCACCCGCCAGGCCAAGGACATGAAGGAGTCACGCGGGCTGCACTACACCATCGACTATCCCCCCGCCCCCAAGAGCGAGGACGACCTGAAGCTGTAAAACACAGTTACTGTAAATACACAACAATCCCTATAGTTACTATAGCATCTATAGTTCCTATAGGGATTTGATTTAGATTTCCTCGAACTCGGCGTCGGTGACTTGTTCCTCGACCACCGTGCGGGCTTCTCCCGTAGAGGTGGTTTCCTCGACGATGGTGCCGCTTACTTCCTCAAAGTCGGCATATTCGCCCTCACCGGTGCGATAGATTTTACGCTCGCCGGTCTCGGTGTATTCTTCATCCTCTTCATATCGCTTGCGGGGTGGCCGCTCGTGCTGCTGGCGGCCGCGGAAGGACTCATTGACGCGGCGCCTCAGGTTCTGCATATATAGCCATCCACGCAACAGGGGAATTCCTACCATCAGCAGCAAGACCAGGAGTATGAATAACAGAAAACTCATTATTTCTCTCTTTTAATGATGGACAAAATCACATACAGGGCGATGGCGGCAGCAAGGCCGGGCAGACCCATGAACACGACAAACGCCACTGTTGCCACTACCTGCAAATACTGTGCCCAATTCTGACGGAGTGACGACAGATTGTGCATCTTCAACGAGAACATGCGCAGCGGGCATACCATCAGCAGCGACAGAACGACAATCAAGACCAACACCGCCCACAACGGGAGGCGGTGGAGGGCATACCATGCCGTGAAACCGATCCAGAAGATGGCATTGGCGGGAATGGGCAGACCGGTGAAAGTGGTCGTCTGGTTGGTATCGACGTTGAAGCGGGCCAGGCG
The DNA here is from genome assembly GCA_902760865.1 of uncultured Bacteroidales bacterium. GTDB lineage: Bacteria > Bacteroidota > Bacteroidia > Bacteroidales > Muribaculaceae > Sodaliphilus. The sequence continues at coordinate 30,350 of CACWID010000014.1, forward strand.
CAACGCGCCGAACACCGGAAGCAACAAAGCCACCAGGGCCCAGTGGCCCTCTCCATGCCCCAGCATCATGTTATACAAGACCAGTGCCGGAGCGAGCCCGAAGCTCACCAGGTCGGCAAGGGAATCCAGTTCCGCGCCTATTCCACTCACGGCATGAAGCAGCCGAGCCACCAGTCCGTCAAAGAAATCGGCCACCGCCGACAGGGCGATTAACAGGAAGGCCAGCTCATAGCCCTTGAGTCCGCCGCAGACCGGGTCATAGCAATTAAACGCTGCGATGCAGGCCATGCAGCCGAACAGCAGGTTCAGCGACGTGATGGCATTGGGGATATTATTGCGGATGGCGTTCATAGTTGATTCTGTTCTTTGCAGTTCCAAAAAAACCTAAAACCTAGGACCTGTTCTTGAGGCGTGCAACAAGCGTCTCGCCGCCCCAGGTGCGGTCACCCAGCTTGACCATAATCTCGGTGTCGAGGGGCAGGAAAATGTCCACCCTGGAACCGAACTTGATAAAGCCGATAAAGTCGTTGACATCGACCGTCTCGCCCTGCTCGACATAGGTAACGATGCGCCTGGCCACGGCGCCGGCAATTTGCCGCACGAGGATTTCCTCGCCCGTGGCACTGCGGATGACGATAGACGAGCGCTCGTTGTCGCTGCTCGACTTGGGCAGATTGGCAGCCAGGAAGCGTCCCGAGTGGTGCTTGTAGTAGGTCACCTCGCCCTTGACGGGAACCCAGTTGGCATGGACATTGAACACGGTCATGAAGACCGACAGCTGGATACAGTTGCGGTGCAGGTACTCGTCCTCATACACCTCCTCGAGGGCCACCACCGTGCCGTCTACACTCGATACCACAGCGGTGCCGTCGCTGTTGTCGCCCTTGAAATGACGCCGCGGCAGCCTGAAGAAATTAAGTACCAGCAGGAACAGGATCGCCATGAGCGCTATCAAGGCCCAAGCCACCGGCTTGTAGTCAAAGAAGCTATAAGCCAGCGCTCCGCTCGCCATTATTATCAAGAACAACATCAGCAGTATGTTCTCTCCCTCGTGATGGATTTTGACTTTCATCTATTGCGGTTCAAAAACTTTATAACTTGCAAAGATATAAATAAGTTTTCAGTTTTCGGTCCTCAACTTTCAGTTTTTTGGTTTTTACAGAAAATCCAAGGACATTTATCTAAAAAAAAGCGAAAAAGCGCCCCGTTGTCACATATTTTCAATAAAAAACATTATCTTTGTAGGTTAATCATCCCGACAAAAAGAACATATCGATACAATATGGCAAAGAAATACGGATTACAGTCATTGAGGCAGGAACGTCGTGAATATCACGACAGGGTCATCAATTTTTTTAATGAGCAGGGCGAGAAATCGTTCAACTATAAGCAGGTGTCGGCAGCCGTGGGCGCCAATACCCCCAGGCGCAGGACCCTCATCGTCGACATACTGGAGCAACTGGCTGTTGACGGCTTCCTGGTTCAAGTGGGTGTCGGCAGCTACAAGGCAGCCAACCGCTCGCAGGTGGCCGAGGGCATCTTCATCCGCCGCAGCAACGGCAAGAACAGTGTGGACACCGCCACCGACGACGGCGAGCCCATCATGGTTGCCGAGCGCAACTCGATGCACGCCCTGAACGGCGACCGCGTGCTGGTCCACATCAGTGCCGCTCGCCCCGGCATGGAGCCTGAGGCCGAAGTCGTGAAAATCCTGGAGCGCAAGGAGCAGGTGTTTGTCGGCACGCTGCAGGTACTCAAGTACTTTGCCCAGCTGGCTACCGACAGCAAGTTCCTGGCCACCGACATCTTCATCCCGCTGGACAAGCTGTCCGGCGGCCGCACCGGAGACAAGGTGGTAGTCAAGATTGTCGAGTGGCCCGAGGATGCCAACTCGCCCATCGGCGAGGTGGTTGACGTGCTGGGTGTTGCCGGCGAGAACAATGCCGAGATCCATGCCATCCTGGCTGAGTTCGGACTCCCCTACAAGTATCCCGAGAATGTCACCCAGGCCGCCGAGGCCCTGGATGACGGCATCACTCCTGAGGAAATCGCCAAGCGCCGCGACATGCGTGACGTGACCACGTTCACCATCGACCCGGCCGACGCCAAGGACTTTGATGACGCCCTCTCCATCCAGCAGCTGAAGAACGGCAACTGGGAAATCGGTGTCCACATCGCCGACGTGAGCCACTATGTCACTCCCGGCTCCATCATCGACAAGGAGGCCTATGAGCGCGCCACATCGGTCTATCTGGTGGACCGCACCATCCCCATGCTGCCCGAGAAGCTGTGCAACAACATCTGCTCGTTGCGACCCCATGAGGACAAACTCACCCACTCGGTCGTCATGGAGATGGATGCCGAGGCCAAGGTGAAAAAATACAAAATCTGCCACACGGTGACGTGCAGCGACAGGCGCTTCTCCTACGAGGAGGCCCAGCACATCCTCGAGACGGGCGAGGGCGACCTGGCCCAGGAACTGGCCATTCTCAACGATATGGCCAAGCAGCTGAGGCGCCGCCGCTTTGAGGAGGGTGGCTCGGTGTCATTCAACCGTGAAGAGATCAAGTTTGACATCGACGAGCAAGGCAAGCCCACCGCCGTCCACGTCCATGAGGCCCAAGACGCCAACAAACTCATCGAGGAATTCATGTTGCTGGCCAACTGCAAGGTGGCCGAGCACATCGGCAAGGTGCCCAAGAACAAGGTCGCCAAGGCCTTCGTCTATCGAGTCCACGACCAGCCCGACCTGGACAAGCTCCAGAACTTTGCCGACATCGCTGCCCACTTCGGCTACAAGGTCCGCACCAAGGGCTCCGGCCGCGACATCAACAAGTCCATCAACAAGATGCTGGAACAGGCCGATGGCAAACCCGAGGAGGAGATGCTCGCCATCCTGGCCATCCGGTCGATGGCCAAGGCCGTCTACAGCGCCACCAACATCGGCCACTACGGTCTGGCGTTTGACTACTATACCCACTTCACTTCCCCCATCAGGCGCTACCCCGACCTGACGGTCCACCGCCTGCTGGACAAGTATGCCGCCGGCGAGAAGAGCGTTGACCCCGTCAAGCTCGAGGACCAGTGCAAGCACATGAGCGCCCAGGAGCAACTCGCAGCCAATGCCGAGCGCGCTTCAATCAAATATAAGGAAGTCGAGTTCATGGGACAACGCCTGGGCGGCGTGTTCACGGGACACATCTCGGGCGTGACCGAGTGGGGCCTGTATGTCGAGCTCGACGAGACCCACTGCGAGGGTCTGGTGGGTATCCGCGGCCTGGACGACGACTTCTACGAGTTCGACGAGAAGAACTACTGCATCCGTGGTCGCCGCCGCGGCAAGGTCTATAGCCTGGGTGATCCCATCACCATCCAAGTGGCCCGCGCCGACCTTATCAAAAAGCAGCTCGACTTTGTGCTCGTCGATAAGGAGAATCCCGCCAATAGCCACCGCATCGACCGTGAACCCATCACCGAGCAGAACAGCCGCAGCACCAGCGACCGCATGACACGTGACGAGCGTCGCCGCACGCAGTATGAGGGCGGTAGCGCCTCACGGCGCCAGCAGCGCGGCAACCGCGGCAACAGCACCCGCCGTCAGGCCAAAGAGGCCCGCGGCAAGGGTGGCAAGAGTGGCCGTAGTAACCGTTCAGGCAAGCCCCGTCGCCGCTAATGAGTCAACAGACGCTCCATAGGGTAAAACTCGAGACGCTAGGCTGCAAGCTGAACTTCTCGGAGACCGCTACCATGCAGTCACTGCTCGCCCAGCATGGCATCCTGCCTGTTGCCCCCGGCGAGCAGCCCGACGTGTGTGTGGTGAACACGTGTAGTGTCACCGCCCTGGCCGACAGCAAGTGCCGCCAGCACATCCGTCACCTCATCCGCCAGTACCCCGACGCGCTGATGGTGGTCACCGGCTGCTATGCCCAGCTCAAGGGCAAAGAGATTGCCGAGATTGACGGGGTGGACATCGTGCTGGGCAGTGAGCACAAGACCGACATCGCCCGCTATGTGCTGCAATGGTTCGAGGACCGCAAGCAACAGCTGGCAGTGACGCCGTCGCTCGACATCCGCTCGTTCTCGCCATCGTGTGACCACGGTGACCGCACCCGCTACTGGCTCAAGGTGCAGGACGGTTGCGACTACTGGTGCAGCTACTGCACCATCCCCGCCGCGCGAGGACGCAGCCGCAGCGGCACCATCGCCCAACTCACGCAGCAAGCCCGCGAGGTGGCTGCCGAGGGCGGCAAGGAAATCGTCATCACGGGCGTCAACATCGGCGACTTCGGCAAGAACACGGGTGAGCAGTTCATCGACCTGCTCAGGTCCCTCGATGATATTGAGGGCATCGAGCGTTACCGCATCTCGTCGATCGAGCCCGACCTGCTGACCGACGAAATCATCGACTTCTGTGCCGGGTCACGGGCGTTCATGCCCCACTTCCACATCCCGCTGCAGAGCGGCAGTGACCCTGTGCTGAAGCTGATGCGCCGCCACTATGACCGCCAGCTGTTCGCCGACAAGGTGGCACGGTGCCGCGAACTGATGCCCGACTGCTTTATCGGCGTGGACGTGATGGTGGGTACTAGGGGCGAGACGCCAGAGCTGTTTGAAGACAGCTACAACTTCATCAAAGGGCTCAACGTGCAGCACCTGCACGTATTCCCCTACAGCGAGCGTCCCGGCACCATGGCCCTGCGCATCCCCTACATCGTCACCCAGCAGGACAAACAGGAACGTGCGGCCCGCATGATTGCCCTAAGCGATGAGAAACAGGCCGACTTCACGCGGCGCTACCTGGGCACCGTGCGCCCCGTGCTGATGGAGCATGGCCGCGGCAAGGGCATGATGCATGGCTTCACCGACAACTACATCCGCATCAATGTGGAACCCGACATGGCACTCGCCAACCGCATCGTGAACGTGAAATTACTGACCCTCAACGACGACTTGAGCGTCGATTCTGAAATCATAAGAGAATGAAAAAAGTTGCTGTCATCATATTGAACTGGAACGGAGCAGAATTGCTGCGCCGCTACCTGCCCACAGTGATTGAGGGTACCGATTACGCCATCGCCGACATCATCGTCGTCGATAACGGCAGCACCGACAAGAGCCTGCACGTGCTCCAACAGGACTTCCCGCAGCTCAGGGTGCTCAGCTTTAAAGAGAACCTAGGCTTTGCCCAAGGGTATAATGTCGCCCTCGCCGAGGTGCAGTACCCCTACACGGTGTTGCTCAACAGCGATGTGCGTACACCGAAGGGGTGGCTCAACCCGCTGCTGGACTATATGGAGGCCCATCCTAATGTGGGCGCCGTGATGCCCAAGATGCTGAAAGACCGTGAGGGCGGCAGGCAATCCTTTGAATATGCCGGAGCAGCAGGCGGTTACATCGACTGCCACGGTTACCCTTACTGCAGGGGGCGCATCTTTGACTACGTCGAGGACGACCACGGCCAGTATGACGACGGTCCCAAGAGCGTGTTCTGGGCCAGCGGTGCCTGCCTGATGGTGCGCAGTGACCTGTATCGGGCTGTGGGTGGTCTGGACAAGGACTTCTTTGCTCACATGGAGGAAATCGACCTGTGCTGGCGCATCCGTCTTGCTGGCAGTGACCTGGTCATGGTGCCCACGAGCCATGTCTATCACCTGGGAGGTGGCAGCCTGGCCTATGGCAACCCCCGGAAGACCTACCTCAACTTCCGCAACAACCTGTTGCTACTGCACAAAAACCTGCCGCGGGAAGACGGCAAGCAGCTGTTGCTTGTCCGTCGCCTGATGGACACACTGGCCTTCGGCATGGCGATCGCCAAGTTCCACTTCGGCGACGCATGGGCCATCATCCGTGCCCATCGCGACTTCCGCCGCATGCGTTCCAATTACAAGTCACAACCCATGGTTAACCTCCTGAAGCAGTTGCCCGAGGAGCGTGTCAACATCATCACGGCCCACTACCTGCGCGGCGTGAAACAGTTCACCGAATTGAATATTTCCAACTCATAACTACTGACGACTAAAAACTGAAATACAATGAGAAAGCTCGGATTCGGATTGATGCGTCTGCCGCTGGTCAACCCTGATGACCAGACGAGTATCGACATCGAGAAGTTTAAGGAGATGGTTGACCTGTATATGAAGCGAGGGTTCACCTACTTTGACACCGCCTATCCCTATCACGGCGGCGCCAGCGAGACGGCCCTGCGCGAGGTCGTGGTCAAGCGTTACCCGCGCGAGTCCTTCACCGTCACCAGCAAGATGCCCGTGTGGGCTATCAAGGAGGAGGCCGACCTGGAACGCATCTTCAACGAGCAGTTGGAGAAATGCGGCGTGGACTACTTTGACTACTACTGGCTGCACGCTCTCAACTATGAGCGCGTCGAGGTGATGGAACGGCTGGGAGGTTGGGACTTCATTGCCCGCAAGAAGGCTGAGGGCAAGATACGCCACATCGGCTTCTCGTTCCACGACGAGGCAACCCTGCTGGCACAAATCCTCGATAAGCATCCCGAGGCAGAGTTTGTACAGCTGCAGATCAACTACCTGGACTGGGATAGTCCTGCCATCGAGTCGAGGACCTGCTACGAACTGTGCGAGAAGCACGGCAAGCCCGTCATCGTCATGGAGCCCGTCAAGGGCGGAACGCTCGCACACGTTCCCGAGGCCATCGAGCGGTTGTTCAAGGACTACAACCCCGATGCCAGCAATGCCTCCTGGGCCATCCGCTATTGTGCCTCGTTGCCCAATGTGTATGTGGTGCTCAGCGGCATGAGCAACATCGAACAAATGGATGACAACACCAGCTATATGGAAGACTTCCAGCCCCTCAATGACGAGGAGCAGGGCATCATCGCCCGTGCCACCGAGGTCATCCGCGAGTCCATCGCCATCCCCTGCACCGCCTGCCATTACTGTACCGACGGTTGCCCCATGCAGATTGCCATCCCCGTGTACTTCAACCTCTACAACACCCAGCAGCAATTTCCAGAGTTGAAGAATAACAGCAAACTCTACTACGATCTGCTGGCCAAGAGCCACGGCAAGGCAAGCGACTGTGTCGAGTGCGGCCAGTGCGAGGCCCAGTGCCCCCAGCACATCAGCATCATCGATAACCTGAAGTCAGTCGTCGAGGCTTTTGAACAATAGGGCCAAACGCTTGTCATCAACACGTACAAAAAAAGAGCCGAACCCGTCAAAGACGGGACGGCCCTTGATGCTTTCGAATTGCGTTAATCGTTGATTTTCAACAAACCTGTGCGGTATGCTTTACCGATTAATTCAGCGACGTTGCGGGAGTTAGTCTTGCGCAACAATTGTTTGCGATGATACTCCACAGTATTGGAGGAGATAAAAATCTTCTCTCCTATTTCTTTGCTGTTATACCCTAATGACAGCAATTCGAGTACTTCCTTTTCTCTGGAAGTCAGTTCAATTTTGGGGGCACTCATAAATATAACGTTTTTTGATAAGTTGCTAATTACAACGTACTTGCAAAAATAAATAGGAAAACTTATCAAACCAAACAAAATAGCATAAATTTAGACAAAATGTTATCAAAACTATAAATTTCAGTAGATAAATATTAATTTTTGCAACCATTTGCAACAGGCAAACATCATTTTCCACTCCATATCAGATAGAATCCTAAATTCGATGAAGCAATGGGAACCAGTAGTCCCAACAGCCCTGATCACAGGTCGATGATCGCCGTGTGGTCGTTGATGACAGCCTCGTGGGGGGTTCCGATGTCGTTGCGGTCCTCGAGAATGCTGCGCAGCACGAGCCTGGCAATGTTATAGATGCGCAGCCGCAGGGCCGCCTTAGCAAACGGCCGCAGGATGCCGGTGACAGTCTCATTGACCACGCGGTCGGCTCCTGTGATGAGTTCTTCTATCAGTTGCTTGTTGTCACCGATGGTCCCCTCGTTGCCCTCGGCAAAGGCGATATAGGCTCTAGTGACCGGGTGTTGCAGGTGCTTGAGCATCAGGTCGGCGATACCCTGTGGCGTGTCGGGGAGTTTCACGTATCGCATGATGAAGGGATGCTTGATGCTGTAGTCGGCGATGGCTTGGCTGATCTCGGGCCAATAGCGCGTCAACACGCCGTGGGTCATCGTGGGAATGCACTGGGTGAACACTTCACGGGCTCTCTCGCCGAAGTCGGGTTCAGAGGGAAGCCTGAAGAGCGTGCGGGTGTGGAGCAACATCTTGCCGGACTTGGGGTTGCAGGTGGCCACGCGCCATTGACAGGGATAACCCACTGCCGCCGCGGTGGCAATCTCAACCATGGTCCCGTGATGGTAGCTGACCTGACTGACGTCGGTGATGTGCAGGTGTCCCGTGAAGATGGCGTGCACACCGGCCTTGACGAGCCGTTGGCACAGTTGCCCGGCATCATCAACCATATAGGGTGACGCGAGCGTGTCCTCCATGTGGAAATGGGGGACCAGGTGATGGTGCATCATCGCGATGACGCGTCGTCCCGCAGCGGTGGCGTGTTCGGCCTGACGGACAAGCCAATGCTGGGTCGAAGGCTCGAGGCGTCCGCTGGTCTTGCAGTGGTCACGGGCATCACCACGCGAGACGAAGGTGTTGAGGCGGTCCATGCAGGCGTCGATGGCGAGGATGGTGAGGTCATCGGTCACGTCGCGGCAGTAACTGAGCGAGTCGGGGTCGCGCCGCGAACCACTGTCGTAGCCCGCATGGCGGTAGATGGCGGCAAACTCACGTCGAGTGATGGTGTCGGTTGATGTGGCATTGTCCCCGTCAAACACCCGGGCATCGGGATTGTTGATGTCGTGGTTGCCAGGCACGACAAGCACCTGTATGCCGGCGTCAGTGAGACGTTCCAACTGTGCCGCCACCTGTTCGTGGCTCACACGCTCACCGTCCTTGGTGAGGTCGCCGGTCACCAGCACAAGGTCGGGCTTGAGTTCAAGGATTTCGGCAACCAAGGTGTCCAGAATCTCGAGGCTCTCGCGCAGCATCTTGCGGTCCTTGGCCAGGTATTCCTCAAATGCGCTGCCCTCGTTGATCAGCAACTCTGGCGCCATGACGTGCAAGTCGCTGATAATGGCTATTTTGATGGAATTCTGAGTCATGGTGTGGTTATGATGAAATATAGAGGCTAGTCAAGTTCCATCTTGTCCATATCGGGGAGCCATACACCATCGTTCCACAGGCGGATGACGTTGTTGCCTTCCTGGAGGTCGATGTTGATCTTCAGGGTCTGAGGTTTAGTCCAGTCCTTGCCGTTGACGGAATAAGCCCCAAGTTGCTTGCCGTTGACCTCGACACGGATTTCGCGCCATTCACCGGCAAAGAAATGCAGCGTCATAGTGCGGCGGCCGGCCTTGTCCACACGGACGTTTCTCCACTGGATGTCGTTGCCGGGACGGTAGCCCACATAGCAGGCGGTGTAGCCGCCCGAAGCGGCCTCGTTGGGGAGACAAACCGGAGTGCACAAGTCATAGTACCATTGCAGTTCCTGGTATTGGCTCAAATAGGCGGTCTCGGCTTCATAGATCTTGCGCTCGAGGCGTTGCTGCGCCTTTGCCCGGTAGATTTTGGTGCCGTGGGCAGGCACGTTGATAACCATCGATGTCGTGGCTGTGCCGGCATTCTCTTGTGCAAAGCAGTCATAGAGTTCAACCTTGCCGCCTAGGTCAATGGTCTGGAAATCAAGGTTGACGGTTTGGCTCTTATCGCTAGGATTATAGACGGCAAAGGCGCGCTCCGTGCCGTAGAGCTGCTTGATGTCCTTGACCATGATGAAGCACTCGCCCTGCTTGGCGGCCACATAGGCCTGCAGGTGCAACGGATCCTGGTTGAGGGCAATGAGGTCACGGTTGGTGAGCAGGCGCAAGGCCTGGGGCTTGATCTTTGCCATGTCACAGCCGATGAGCAACGGCGAGGACATGATGCACCACATGCCGAAGTGGGTCTCGTCCTCGGTCTGGGACATTGAGCGTCCCACCTCCAGCATGTCCATGTCGTTATAGTGACCGTCATGGCAATAGGCGCTCAGGTAGAGGTTCTCGGCAAGGATTTCCTTGACCGATTTCCAGTTGTCGTAGATGTCACCCGTCGTGCGCCATGAGTCGGCGACATCGGCGACCCAATTGCCGGGATAGGCCCAGCGGCAGATGTTGAACACGATGTCCGGTTTGCCGCAGTTGCGTATCGCGTTAGAGATTGTGGTATATTGCTCCCGCTCGTTGAGGCCCAGATGGCGACCTCCACACCAGTCCACCTTGATAAAATCAAAGTCCCAATCACGGAAGTAGAGCTGGCAATCCTGCTCCTCGTGTCCGAAAAATCCCACACCGACACCCCACGGCTGGCGGTTGCCCGAACCGCAGGTGTTGTCGCCGGCATCACTGTAGATTCCCGCTTTAAGACCCAGCGAGTGGATGTAGTCCACAAGGGCCCGCATCCCGCTGGGAAAACGCACCGGGTTCAGTATCAAGTGGCCATCCTCGCCTCGCCCTGACCAGTAGCCGTCATCGATGTTGATGTAGCGGTATCCGGCTTCTTGCAGTCCGCTGTTGTGCATGGCGTCGGCCTGCTGGCGGATGAGGTCCTCGTTGATGTCGAGGGCAAACGTGTTCCACGAGCTCCAGCCCATGGTGGGGGTGCGCTGGGCCAGCACCGATAGTGCCACTGCCAGCAGCAGTGCGAGGATAGACAGTTTTTTCATTGTAGTGGAGATTGAATGTGAAGTTTAGTCGTTGAGGATGAGCATGGCGTCACCGTAGGCGCCGAAGCGGTACTTCTCCTCGATGGCGACGCGGTAGGCCTCCATTGTCTGCTCGTAGCCGCCGAAGGATGCCTGGGCCATCAGCATGATGGAATAAGGCATGTGGAAATTGGTCACCAGAGCGTCACAGGTCGTGCAGACATAGGGCGGGAAGAGGAACTTGTTGGACCAGCCGCCATAGGGCTTGATGTGTCCGTTCATGCCCACGCAGGTCTCGAAGGCGCGCAGCACCGACGTGCCGATGGCGCACACCTTGTTGCCGCCGTCGCGCAGGGTGTTGACCTTCTCGGCCAGCTCGACGCTGACGTCCATCTCCTCGCTGTCCATACGATGCTTGCTCAGGTCCTCGACCTCGATGTCACGGTAGCTGCCCAGGCTGATGTGCATCGTGAGGAACTCGCTGTCGATGTCGCGGATCTCCATGCGACGCATCAGCTCGCGCGAGAAGTGCAGTCCGGCGGCAGGAGCCACCACAGCACCCTCCTTGCGGGCAAAGATAGTCTGGTAGCGCTCGGCGTCCTCGGGCTCGGCATCACGGTTGATATAGTAGGGCAACGGCGTGTTACCCAGGTTGTAGAGGTCCTTCTTGAACTGGTCGTGGTCACCGTCATAGAGGAAGCGCAGCGTGCGTCCGCGTGAGGTCGTGTTGTCGATGACCTCGGCCACCATCGAGTCATCCAGGCCGAAGTAGAGCTTGTTGCCGATGCGGATCTTGCGGGCAGGCTCGACCAGGACATCCCACAACTTGTTGTTGGGATTGAGCTCGCGCAGCAGGAACACCTCGATGCGGGCACCGGTTTTCTCCTTGTTGCCGAACAACTTGGCGGGGAACACTTGTGTGTCGTTGAACACGAACAGGTCGTGAGGACCGAAGTACTCAAGGATTTCCTTGAAAACTCGGTGCTCAATCTGGTTGCTCTTCTTGTGCAACACCATCAGACGCGACTCGTCGCGCACGGGAGCGGGATGCGAAGCAATCAGCTCCTCGGGCATGCGGGTATTGAATTCTGAAAGTTTCATAATCTATCAGGTTTTTTTATGTTATTGATCTAGATAATCTAGACAATCTAGATGTTCTAGATGCACTAGATGTTCTAGATGTTCTAGAAATTGTTGTTTACTTGATCTGTGACGTGCGTTTGGGAGGTGCGTCACATTTCCTTTCCTGCTTGCGGGCCTGGCGCTCGGCCTTCTGGCGGGCGGCACGCTCGCGGTTCTCCTGGCGCTCCCGCTCCAGCCGCTCGGCAGCGGCCTGTTCGGGCGAGACATATTGTTCCCCGTCCAGTTTCTCGACCAGTTGCTCAAGGGTGAGGCAATCGTCGATAGTCACATTGCCCACGCGGGTGCGGCGCAGGGCCGTCAAGTGGGCTCCGCTGCCCAGCGCCTCGCCGATGTCGCGTGCCAGGGCGCGGATATAGGTACCCTTGCTGCACACCACGCGGATTTGCAGTGTGGGCTCGGCCGGCAGGCCGCATTGCAGCACCTCGATCTCGTCGATGACCAGCGTCTTGGGACGGATTTCCACATCCTGTCCCTTGCGGGCCAGTTTGTAAGCGGGCTTGCCGTCGATCTTGCAGGCCGAGAACGAGGGGGGCACCTGCTCGATACTGCCCGTGAACTGCTCCTGCAGCACCCGGTCGATGAGCGCCCGGTCGATGTGCTGCCACTCATAGGTGGCATCGACCACGGTCTCCAGGTCATAACTGGGGGTGGTGGCGCCCAGACGCAGGTCGGCGATATATTCCTTGACACCGGCCTGCAACTCGTCGATGCGCTTGGTGGCATGCCCGGTGCAGAGCAGCAGCACGCCGGTGGCCAGCGGGTCTAATGTCCCGGCATGGCCCACCTTGACCTGCCGTGTGCCTAGATGGGTACGCAGGACGGCGCGCACCTTCTTGACCGCGGCAAACGAGGTCATCCTCAGCGGCTTGTCGATGCAGAATATTTCTCCTTCTATCGGGTTGAGCATACTCTTAGTCCCTAGTCCTTAGTTTTTAGTCCCTAGTTGGCATTCGCCATCTATTATTTAAAAAGCGGGAGCGGGCATCAGCTGGGACAGGGCGATAGCCACAATACCGGCGATGATGCAATACACGCCGAACCACACCAGCTTGCCCCGCTTGACGATATTGATCATCCATTTGCAGGCCAGACATCCGGCAATAAACGCAGCCAGGAAACCTACCACCAGCGGCAACGTGTCGATTCCGCCGAAGGCATCTTCGCCCTTGACGGCCTTGAGCACGTCGAGCAGCGCTTCACCCAGGATGGGCGGGATCACCATCAGGAAGGAGAACTGAGCCAGACTCTCCTTCTTGTTGCCCAGCAGCAGACCCGTGGCGATGGTGCTGCCCGAACGGGACAGGCCGGGCATCACGGCACACGCCTGGGCGATACCGATGATGAAGGCATCCTTCCACGAGATTTTCTCCTTCTGGCGCGGCTTGGCATAATAGGAGAAGATGAGCAGGGCCGCAGTCAGCAACAGCATGCAGCCCACGATGAGCAGTCCGCTGCCGAAGATCTCCTCCACCTTGTCCTTAAAGAACAAGCCCACGATGCCGACGGGAATCATTGACACGAGAATGTTGATGAAGTATTTGGTCTCGTCGTTCATCTTGAATTTGAACAGACCCTTCAGAATCCAGTCAATTTCACTCCACAGGATGACAAAGGTGCTCAACACCGTTGCCACGTGTACCATAACGGTGAACGCCAGGTTATCGGCACCGTTGATACCGAACAGGTAACTGCCGATGGCTAGGTGTCCGCTACTGCTGACAGGGAGATACTCGGTCAGACCCTGGACAATGCCCAGAATCAAGGCTTCAAACCAACTCATAACGTTTACTGATTGACTTCGTTGTCGTTATCTTTGTCTTTCTTGCGGTAGATGATGGCAAATGCCATAAGTACAAAGCCCAGGAAAGCAATGATAGGACCCGTGGTGATGCGGCTGCTCTCGAACAGATCCTTGTTGAACGTGTCGCCCGTGTTGGCGCTGCCCGTCATCAGCCAGAATCCGATAACGATCAGCAGCAGGCAGATGCCCATGAGAATGAAGTTGATCTTGCCCAACGGATAGGACACTTTCTTTCCTGTCTTGTTCTCGACTTGAGTTTTCTTTTCTTGAGTTGCCATTTATTTGCTCTTTCTTATTAGTTGTTTTGTGATAAAACCCTTGAGGGCATATCAATGCAATTTCGTGCAAAATTACTACATCCACGGGCGTTTGTCAATAGTTTTAACCCATTTTTTGAAGTTGGACAGTCAAGAATCAGTCGTATAAAACTAACTGACAAAAAGTTATGAACACGGATTTTACAAACTTTTGCACAACCGAGTTGCAAAAGGAATTGTAAAACCCGTGTTCACTAATATACTTGAGAACTGGTTATCGGACGGTGAATGTGGCCTTGAGAGGCAGGTTGTCGCTGGCTGTGCCGACAAGCATCGTGCGTGTGCCGAGGGAGGTTGTCCAATCGCCCTTGGCCTCGTCCCAATACTGGAAGGCGCGACCGCCGATGGTCATAGTGACGTCGCGACTCTCGCCGGACTGCAGGGTGACCTTCTGGAAGGCACGCAGCTCCTTCACGGGCATCTCGACGGCGCTGTTCAGGTCACTCACGTAGAGCTGAACGACCTCGGCGCCGGCACGGTTACCGGTGTTCTTGACGGTCACGGTTGCCGTCACGGTGCCATCAGCAGCGACCTCACGCTTGTCGATGCGTAGGTTGCTCACGGCAAAAGTCGTGTAACTCAGTCCGTAGCCGAAGGCGAACATCGGACGCTTCTTCTGCTTGTCCACCCAGCGGTAGCCCACGTAGATGCCTTCCTTGTACTCCTCGTCGATGATCTTGTGGTCCTCACGCCAGGTACCGGGATAGGAACCTGTGGCATGAGCACCGAGGTCATTGAGGTTTACAGGCCAGGTAAACGGCAATTTGCCCGAGGGGTTCACGTCGCCCACGAGGACACTGGCAAATGCATTGCCCGCCTCGCTGCCGATGAACCAGCCCTGCACGATGGCTGCGACCTTGTCGCGCCACGGCATGGCCACGGCATCACCCGAGATGTTGACGAACACGACGTTCTTGTTCACGCGGGTCAAAGCCTCAACCAGGGCGTCCTGACCGTAGGGCATGTCCATGTGCTTGCGGTCATGGCCCTCGGAATCCTGATATTCGCTCTTGTTCAAGCCGCCGAAGATGATGACATAATCGGCACCCTGAGCCTTGGCAACAGCCTCGGCGATGAGTTCGCTGGCCGAGCGGCTCTCGGACAGGGATTGCTTGGCCACAACGCCATTGTACTCGCCGGTGGTGTCACCCACGTAGCCGCGGGCATAGTCCACCTCAATGCCGGTGCCCGCCAAACGCTTCTGGAGGCCTTCAAGGGGCAGAATCTCATGCTGCACCTTGAGCGAACTGCTGCCGCCGCCGACGGTCATCATCTTGATGGCGTTCTCGCCGACAACCAGCACGCGCTTGGCCTTGTCCACGTTGATGGGCAGGATACCGCCCTTGTTCTGGAGCAGCACGATACCGTCCTGGGCAATCTTGAGCGCAGCATCATAATGTGCCTCGCTACACAGGAAGCCCCGTGCACGCTTGTTGCTCATCGTCGTGCGATAGAACAGGCGCAGCACGCGACGCACCTTGTCGTCCAGCTCGCGGGTCGTGAACTTACCGTCTTGAATCATCTTTTTATAAGGCAATGCCATGAAATAGGCGTCGTAGGCGTTGCTTGCGCCCCATGCCAGACCATCGGTCCAGCTGCCGAATTCCATGTCCAGTCCGTTCTTGACAGCCATCTCGGTGTCATGGGCGCCGCCCCAGTCGCTGACCACCACGCCGTCATACTGCCAATTACCCTTCAGAATCTCGTTGAGGGTGTACTGGTTCTGGCAGCAGTGCTGATCCTTGTAGAGGTTGTAGGAACCCATGATGCCCCAGGTGTGGCCCTCCTTGACGGCAGCCTCGAATGCGGGCAGATAAATCTCACGCAGGGCGCGGTCGCTCACGATGACGTTCACCTGGTGGCGATGCTCCTCATCGTTGTTCAGGCAGAAGTGCTTCACACAGGCCGATGTGCCCGTGCTCTGCAGGCCCTGAACGTAGGGCACCACCATGAGGGATGCCAGCAGAGGATCCTCGCCCATGTATTCAAAGTTGCGGCCATTCAGTGGCGTGCGGTTGATGTTCACGCCAGGACCCAGGATCATGTCCTTGCCGCGGTAACGTGCTTCCTCACCCAGGCTGCGGCCATACAGACGCGCCAGCTCGGGATTCCACGAGGCTGCCAGGCACGTCAGTGCCGGGAAGGCCACACACGAGTCGTTGGTCTGGCCTGCCTGCTCCCACTCGTCCCAGAGGACGTCCGGGCGCACGCCGTGAGGTCCGTCGTCGGTCCAGAAGTCCGGCATACCCAGCCGCTTCACGCCCGGCGAGGAGAATTTGCTCTGTGCATGGATGACGGCAATCTTCTCATCGAGCGTCATGCGTGACAAGGCATCCTCGACACGTGCCTCGATGGGCAAGGTCTCGTCAAGATACATGGGCACCCGCTGCGTCAGGCCCAACGACTGGATATAGTCATTCTGGGGCATGCAGTGCTCATAGCGGCTGTTCTCCACATACTGCATCAGCAGACGGCGGAAGGTCTCCTGATCGGGACGGGCTTCGCGCAGTTCCTTGTAGGTGCTGCGGGGAGCCTCGGAGTACTTCACCACGATGCTGTCCCACATCTCGGGACGGGTGATGCCCATCATGCACGAGCCGTCAATCTTCTTGTAGGGCCAGAAGGTGTAGCCGATGTTGGCCTTTTTCATCACGTCGACCAGCTGCGCCTGCCACTCGTTGGTGTTGTGGCCGGTCTCACCCATATACATGGGCAGACCCGTCTTGTCACGGAAGTCGATGTAATCCTTGATGGCCTCGGCTGTGGCATCGCCACCATAGCGGTGACAGGTGTACATGATGTTGTCATCAAATTTCCAGTCACTGAACATGTAGAAGTCGGAGTTCCAGCGGGCACCGCCCAGCAGGATCACGTGGTTGGGGTCCACCTGGCGGATGGCCTTGACAGTGCGCATGTAGAGCGGCTCGAGCTGCTTGTTCAGCTCCTCCTTGTTCTCAAAGTAGTGGGCGATGGGCTCATTCATCAGCTCATAGCCGAGAATCACCGGCTCGTCCTTGTAGCGGGCGGCGATGCGCTGCCAGATGTCGATGAACAACTGCTGGCTAGGCTCGCTCTCGAACAGCCAGGGGTAGCCATGGCCGTCGTCGATGTTGTCGCCCGTCTGTCCGCCGGGACAGTCGTGCATGTCGAGAATCAGGTAGAGACCCGCGTCACGGCACCAGTTCACCACCGAGTCGATGCGGGCAAAGCCGTCCTGATCCTTGGCACGGCCCATGTAGTCCTCGTCGGTGAAGAGCCTGTAGTTGAAGGGCAAGCGGATGGTGTTGGCTCCCTGACGCGCGATGAAGGCAACGTCGGCACGCGTGATGTAGTTGTCCTTGAATTGGCGCCAGAACTCGGCTGCAAAGTCAGGACCCACGGCCTCCTTGATCATCAGGTCAATCATCCAGGGCGAATTGGTCTTGCTCAGACCGAACATGTAGCCCTCAGGATTGAGCCAGTTGCCCAGATTCGTTCCCTGAATATAAAGTTTCTCTCCGTTAGGTTGCACCAGGTCGGTACCTTCCACACGGACAAACTTGCCTTGGGGCTTTGCATGAAGCCCCAAGGCAAGAACCAAAGAGAGTATGACAAAAAATGATCCTCTCATAAAGTCTTCTAGGTTAAAGCGTTAGTTCTTTTGGAAAACGCGTACATAGTCCACTTCCATCGTGACGGGCAGGGCACTCTCATCAACACCCTGAGCGCCACCCCAGTCACCACCCCAAGCGAGGTTGAAGATGATGTAGAAGGGATCATCGTAGGGCCAGTCGTCGCGACCCAGGCCACGGTTGTTGTAGCTCAGCTGCACCTTACCGTCAACGTAGGTGGTGATGTTCTGAGCCGTCCATTCGATGGCATAGGTGTGGAACTCGCCCTCAGCACCCTTGCAGTACATCTCGTGGGTGACCTGAGTACCGTTGGAGTGAACGTGGGCATTGGCATGCAGGCTCGACGACACATAGTCGGGGTGGTAACCCACCTCTTCCATGATATCGATCTCGCCGTCGGCGGGCCATGAATGGAAGTTGACAGGCATCATCCAAAAGGCGGGCCAGGTTCCCTTGCCCTTAGGCAGCTTGATGCTGGCCTCGATGTAGCCATACTTCCAGCCCTGCTTATCCTTGGCGTACACGCGTCCAGAATAAATCTTGCCGTTCTCCTTGAGTGCGGTGATACGAAGCTTGCCGTCGCGAATCTCGGTCACAAGGCGTCCCTCGGGGGTCTTGTGGTTCACGTAGTTCTGCAACTCGTGATTGACCCAACCGCTGTTCTGCACCTCATGCCTCCAGTCGTCACCGTTCAGCTCCGAGCCCTTGTCGAACTCATCGTGCCAAACCAGCTTGTAGCCCTCAGGAGCATAGTAGGGAGACTCCTCGGCTGCCTCTTGCGTAATGGTGATGGTTTTGCGGGCGGCTCCCGACTGGATGATGACCTCACCCTTGCGGACCTCGGTCAACGGGTTGGCGGCGACCGTAATCGTCACTGAACCCGACTGTGACAACGTATTTTTCGTGTCAAACGTGATGAAGTCCTGATTATTGGTATAGGCTCCCCACTCCTTGCCCGTGATGGTGACATTGACGGTGTATTCACCACCGCCGGCAGGGACCGAGATGCTTTCCTGCGAGACAGTTATCGTCACAGCAGGCTTCGGCTCGTCTTTGCCGTCCCCACCGCAGCCCCAGAGGGCTACGGTGAGAGAAAGCAATAGTGTACAAAGCATGAATCGTTTCATTTGCTTCAGTTCTTCATTTTTCAGTGATCAGTTGAGAGCGGATGCCACTGACAACTGATGACTGACGACTAATTTTTGTGCTTCTGGATGATGATGTTGCTCACCTTGGCCTCAAATCCGGCGGGACAGCCACCGAAGTCCAGGATGAACTTACCCTGATCAAACTCGATCTCATCATCACCATTCTTGGCAACGACGTTAACAAACTGGAGTACGTTCTCGCCATCCTCCAGGTAGAAGTCACTCTTGTAGCAAAGCGTGTTGGGGTCATTGGTCACGTCAGGATCCTTGTTGACCTTGACGGTGACACCACCCAGTTCCATATTGGTGGTGATGGTGACACGCACATCATAGCCCTGGCCCTTCTCGATGTGCAGGGGCACGCCATTGATGGCGCACTGGGCCTGCCACTGAGCTACAGTAGCCTGGTTGGCCGTGATGGTATAGACACCATTGGCATAGGAGAAGCCCGGGTCAGCAACCTGTGACCAGCTGGCGTCAGCCCACCAGAAGCTCATTGTGCCGGCGGTATTGAAACCTGCACCCAGGTTCTCGTCAGAGTTCACGTCAACCCATTCAACTGTGGGCTCGTCGGGAATAACGGGCAGCACAGTGCCGTCGTCGTTGGCATGGTCCTTGAGCACGATGTTAAAGATGTTGACGGTCGTACCGGCCTGGCAGCCACCGAAGTCGAAGAACAGGTTCACACGTTCCATGTCGATACCGGGCATGTCGCTCTTCCAGAAGATATAGTCCTCGCCTGCCTTCAGGTCGATGCGGTCGGCAAAATAGAAGACGTTGTCATCGCCGTCCATCACAAGCTTCACGGTAACACCGTTAATGTCCTTGTCACTGATGAGGTGGCAAGAGAAGTCATAGTTCTTATCGGCAGTGGTCGAGATGTTGGTGGTCTTGAAGGCCATCTGAGCCTGCCACTGGTCGGTAGTTGCCTCGGGCAGGAATACAGTATAGTCATTACCATTGGCCTCAAAGTCGGGGTCAGCAATCTGATTCCAGCCGGGAGCATACCAGAAGAACATGTTGTATTCAACGTTCTTCCACATGTTGAAGTCGCTGTTAGCGTCGAAACCGAAGAATCCCTTCTCCTCGGGATCGCTGGTGAAGATGAAGCGCCATGCAATGCCGCGATCTTTAGGCTCATAAATGAGCACCATCTTCTTGGCAGTCAGCGTCTCGATGCGGAAGCGCGGGTTCTCGTACTGTTCATCAGAGCTGATGTAGGGGAAAGCTGTGTTGGGAGCAAGCTGAATGTAAGTCTGCTTGGTCACGTTGCCGTCAGCATCTTCCCAGTCGTACACTTCGAAGCTCCAGCTGGAAATCTGCTCGCCATCACCATCAACGACGATAGCATCCCAGTCTTCATTCGCGGGGGCGCCCCACTTAGTGGTACCTTTGTTTACATAGGTAAGGCCATCTACACCTGAATTGTAGGTGAAAGCGCCACCCTTGAGGTTATCGGCCGAGAAAATGAGGCGGTCGTCATACACACCGAAGTCCTTCTTCTCATCGGGTTGAGCCGACCACCATCCTGTACCAGCAGTACCGGCAGGACCGCAGGCCATGTGAGCCACTTCCTTGTGGTCGATGCGCCACTCTTTGTTGGCGATGCGACGGAAGTCATTGCTATAGTCAATCTTTGACTCATTGAAGGTATATTCCTTCTTGATACCAGTCTGGCTGATGCCATTACGGTTACCCAGGCGCAGCTCGATAGTGTGAGTACCGGCCTCGCTGTTCTTGTAACCCACCTCTTGCAGGGTGGAGTAGGACGTACCGTCGAGGATCCAGACAGGATAGGTGCCCGCTTGCGGGGTATAGCTAGCTGTCATCTGGTTGGTCTCCTGATCAACGGAGATATTGAAGTCAACACCGCTCACAGTGGGAAGGCCGTTGGGATCTGCGCCTTCAAATTCTTCGGGCGAGCAAGCAGTGAAGAGCAAAGCTGTACAGGCCAAGAGGCTGAAAAGCACCCCTGATGTCACCTTGTTATATATCTTGTTCATCATAATTTCTATTTATTGATTGATTAATAGTTGTTCTGAACCAGCGTGGGATCAGCATCGAGCTCGCTCTGAGCCAGAGGAATGTACTTCTTGCTGGGTGTCCACGAGTTGGTACGGTAGCCGTAGTTGTCGGGAACGAGCACTGTGGAAGCCTTTTGGGTGGCTCCAGCGATGCCCTCGGCACGCACGAGATCAAAGTAACGCTTGCCCTCACCGCAGAATTCCAGATGACGCTCGGTGAAGATGTCATCGATGGTCACGGCGGTCAAAGCGGGGAGACCGGCACGTGCGCGAACCTCGTTCACATAGCCGGCAGCCTCGGCTGCACTGCCACCGGTCTGGAGAATCAGCTCGGCAGCGTTGAGCAGGGTCTCGGCATAGCGGTAGATGCGCTTGTTGTTGTTATAGTTCAGGTTCTTGGACGTCGGGCAGTCCTGATTGTTGGCAGACTGCGGACGATACTTGCCGTGCCAGATGTGGGTGTCCTGATAGCGCTGGGTGTAGTCATAGCCACGCAGGTCCCAGCAGGTAACGTCACGACGCTTGTCGTTCTCGTCATACATGCTGTAGGCATTGAGACGCATGGGCAGGAAGCCCCAACCGTCGTTACCGCTGTCCCAGCCTTCGCCACCGCCCCAACCGTTGGGCGAGCACAGGGTGGGGAATACGGTACCACCGGCAGCCAGAGGAGTACCCCAGTCGCGCTGGGCCTGGTCGTCATTATAATTGATCTCGAAGATGCTCTCGGCGCACCACTCGCCACTCTCCTGCCACAAGTCTTTGAAACTCGGGTTGAGACTGTAGCTGCTGTCACTGATGATCTGCTTCATGTAACCCAGAGCAGTTGCATAACGGGCGTTGTCGTTCTGGTACATGACCATCTCGGCATAGAGCATGTAGGCAAAAGCCTGGCTTACGCGACCAGCCTCGGCATTGGGCCAACGCATGGGCAGCACATTGGAGGCAATGATTTCCTCGAGTTCGGGAATGAGATTGTTGTAAATCTCGTCAGCACTGAGCTGCGGAGCAGTGTAGGGCTGAGTGAGGTTCTCCAGATAGAAGGGCACATTGCCGTAGTAGTGCCACAGGATATTATAATAGTACACGCGCAGCAGACGAGCCTGCATCTCCATCGAGCGACGGAAGCTATCGCTGGCCTCGGTTTCCCACGATGCATACTTGATGGCGTCGTTGCAACGCTTGATACCGCTGTAGAAGTCGCCCCACAGGGTAGCGAGGGTGTTGTTACCGTCGGCTTCAAAGTTGAACAGACGGTGCCAGTGCTGGTTGTCGGTATTGTCGGCACCACCGGGCCAGAAGTCGTCGCCCATAATCTCACCGTCAACGGTCAGGTCGTTGTAGGCCGAGCCGTCCCAGTCGGGCCAGTGCAGAGGAGCGTAGGCAGCAGTGAGTGCCTCGTTCAGGGTCTCCTCGTCGGTGTAATATTCCTCAAGGGGTTCACCCGTCGGGTTCTTCACCTCAAGAAAATCGTCGCTGCAGGAAGTCAGTGCAAGAAATGCTGCACACAAGCCTGCTATGATAGAAATATGCTTTTTCATATTGATAATTCTTTATTGGATTGTTAGAGTGAGAGGTTAAATCCGACAGTAAAGGTGCGGGCCTGGGGATAAACACCATAGTCAACACCGAGGCTGGTGGCACCGGAACCGATCTCGGGATCGAAGCCCCAGTACTTGGTCCAGGTGATAAGGTTCTCGGCACGGCCGAAGATGCGCAGGCGGCTGATACCGATCTTGTTGGTCAGACGCGGGTGCAAGGTGTAACCGAGGGTGATGTTCTTCAGACGCAGGTAGCTGCCGTCCTGGATATACATGTCGCTGCAAACCCAGTTCTTGGAGTCACCGAGGGTGGGAACCTTGTCGCTGGTGCCTTCACCAGTCCAACGCTGGAGCACCCAAGTGGGATAGTTACCCGAGGCGATATCCTGGCGGTAGGTGGCATCAAAGACGTCGGCACCATGAACGCCCTGGAAGAATACGCCGAAGTCGAAGCCTCTCCAGTCAAAGTCGAAGGTCAGACCGAAGGTCCAGTCGGGCACACCGTTACCGATGTTGGTACGGTCGTCGCTGTTGATCACGTTGTCGGCGTTGGTGTCCAGGAAGCGGAAGTCACCGGGATTGCAGTTCGTGCCGTACTTGGCGTTATAGGCCTCAGCCTCGGCCATGGTCTGGATGATGCCGTCGGTCTTGTAGCCATAGAAGAAGGGGAAGGGCTGGCCGTTCTCGGCGCGTGTGCCACCGTCGCTGAACTGGCTGATGCCGTAGTTCAGGAAGCCGGTGTCATTACCCAGGTTCTTCAGCTTGTTCTTCAGATAGGAAGCGTTGCCCTTGACAGCGAAGTGAGCATCAGCGACGTTCCAGCGGTAACCGAGCTCAAACTCAACACCACTGTTCTCCATGTCACCGACGTTGGCCAGAGGACGAGCCTCACCCACGTAGCTGGGGATAGGCATCTCGATGATCATACCATTGGTCTTCTTGATATAGTAGTCAACGCTGAAGGTCAACTTGTTGTTCCAAAGGCCGAGGTCGATACCGAGGTCGGTCTGCTCGCTCTCCTCCCACTTCAGGTCTTCGTTAGCCAGGCGGTTGGCCTTGGAGCCGTAAACCATGGCAGCGGTCTGTCCGAAGTAGTAGTTACTTGTGTTACCGATTGTCGTCAGCGTGGTGTAAGCAAAGTCACCGATGTTGTCGTTACCGTTCTTACCCCAGCTGGCACGAAGCTTCAACATGTTCAGCCAGTCGCGGCTGCTCTCCATGAAGGCCTCGTTCATGATGTTCCAACCCAACGAGAAGGAGGGGAAGATACCATACTTGTGATTGGAACCGAAACGGCTCGAACCGTCGTGGCGGACGGTAGCCTGGAACATGTAACGCTCGTCGTAGTTGTAGCTCAGACGGGCGAACATGGATGACAGCCTGTGCTCGGTGTAGGGACCACCCCACACGCCCACGAGGCTCGTAGCACCGGTCATCTTGCCGTCGGCATCGGTGGAAATCTCCAGGTCGCCGCCGGTGGTGTAGTTGATGCTGGGCTTATCGGGATTCACGAGATACCAGTGTGAACCGCCCAGCTCGTCGCCCTTGAACTTCAGGGCACTCTGGCCGAGCACGACACCGATGGTGTGCTTGCCGAAGGTCTTGTCATAGGTCAACGTGTTCTCGACCTGCCAGGTGTTGTTATTACCCTTGAAGGCCGATGCCGAGGTGTGGTCGGCGTTGTTGTTGCCCGAGAGGTAATATTGCTGCAGGGTAGCACCGTTGTAGCCCCAGAAGGAGAGCTCGGCGCTGTAGGTGAAATGGTACTTCAGGGCATCCCACAATTGCAGGTCAATCGAGAACTTGGGCATGAACTTGTGGCTCCAGTTCTTGTTGGGGTTGCCTTGCATCATAGCGATGGGGTTGTTCTGCTCCTGATAGCTGCCGATGAAACCGGGAATCGTGTAAGGATTGTCGTTCTCATCGTAGAAGAGGTCAAAGGCGCTATAGCGTTTAATCATCTCCTGAGCCACGGCACCCTTCAGGGTCACGGGCAGGGTAGGAGCCAAGTAGAGGGCCGAACCCAGGGGTGAACCCCAAGTGGAGTTGGCCTCGATACCGGTGCTGTGCACGCGCATGTAAGAAAGGTTGGCGCCCAGGTCCAATTTGTTCAGGAAGTTGCGCTCCTTGGTGGCATCGATGAGGTTGAACTGGTTGTTGGCGCGGATGGTCAGACGGTCATAGTTCGACTGGCCGTAGTTACCGCCCACGATACCGTCCTGGGTAAAGTAACCCAAGGAGAGGTAGTAGTTCACCTTCTCGCTGGCGCCGCTCACGCTCACGTCATGCTGCATGATGGGCGCATTCTTGTTGAAGAGCAGCTCCTGCCAGTCGGTACCGAAACCGACAATCTTATCGCCATTGGCATCCGTCAGGTTGTAGGGATCCTGATAGAGGGGAGACAGACCGTTCTGCAGGCGGCGCTCGTTCTGCAGGATGGCATAGTCGGTAGCACCAGTCACACTACGCTTTCTCCAGGGGCTCTGCCAACCATAGGAGAAGTCGTAGTTGATGCTGGCCCTGCCCATCTTGCCCCTCTTGGTGGTCACGAGGATAACACCGTTGGCAGCACGTGCACCATAGATGGCACCCGAGGCGGCATCCTTCAGCACCTCGATGCTCTCAATGTCGTTGGGGTTCACGCTCTCCATACCGTACTGGTCGGTGGGCATGCCATCGATGATGTACAGGGGGTTGGAGTCGTTGATGGTGCCGATACCGCGGATGCGGATCATCGACTGTGCACCGGGCTGACCCGACGAGGAGGTGACGTTGACACCAGCTGCCATACCCTTCAGGGCGTCCTCAGCGCGCAGGCGAGTCTTGCCTGCAAGGTCCTGGGATGACACCTTGGCGATCGAAGCGGTCACGACGCTCTTCTTCTGCACACCATAACCGATCACGACAACCTCGTTCAGCAACTCGGCATCTTCGGTCAGGGTGATTTGCATGTTCTCGCCGGCAAGCACAGTCTGCTTACCATAACCCACGTAAGTAATTTCCAACTCGGCACCCTTGGGCGCGTTGATGGAGAAATTGCCGTCGAAGTCCGTAACGGTCGTGTTCGACGTTCCCTTTTGCACAATCGTAGCACCGATCACAGGCTCACCGTTGGGATCAACGATGGTGCCCGTGAAAGTCTGATTCTGTGCAAAGACTGCTATCGACATCATGACTGTCAACAACAGCGAAAGTAATCTTTTCTCTTTCATGTCACATTATTTATTGGTTGATTAAAAATATATAGTTGTCTCGGTTATTTCATTGCGGTAATATGGCGATGACTGTTTCTGGTTATGCGGCTTGTGCGAGGTTTCGCCATTCTCACATCGCAAAAATATATATTAATAATATGTGTAAACTGGCTTAAAAATAAAAAAGTGGACGTTTTCGTCCACTCTAAAAATATAAGCATCAGATAGTCAGATATATACAAAACCTTACCAATCGTTAAAAAGTGGTTAAAATATGGTAATACCAAGTAATGAAAACCATTAATTTTGGCGTTTTTTCGACCATTTTATTGCGTTTATTGAACTTTTAAGCCTATATTTGTGGCGATTTCTAACAATGACATAAACCCGATGAAATACCACATATTATTATTGTTCACCCTGCTGATGATGCTGGCCACACTCGAGGTGTCGGCTGGCGATATCAACCTGCTGCAGGAATATCACCGCCTTGACGATGCCATCGAGCAGAGCGACAGCTATGTGCAGGTCCGTGAGGAACGCATCGCCAAACTCAAGACTGCGCTCGAGGTGACCCGTGCCGTCAATGCACAATATGACCTGTGCCACAGCCTGTACGAGGAGTATCATTCCTATGTCAACGACTCGGCCATCTTCTACCTCGACCGCTGCATCGCGTTGGCCCAGGCCATGGGCGACAAGGCGCGCGTCGACGAGTGCCACATCCATCTGGCCTTCCAGTGTACCGAGTCCGGCATGTATCACGAGGCGGCCGATCTGCTGCAGGGCATTGACGAACAGCAACTTGATGCCGGCAACTTGCGGCTATACAATATTTCCATGGGCCACTTGTACGGGGAGCTGGGCTATTATTGCAACGTGCCGGCCCTGCAACAGCAATACTATGCCAAGCGCGACCAGTACATCAGCCGCATTACCGCCACCAAGGACAATTCCGACGAATACCTGCAGTTCAAAGAGGTGGAATGTTTCGCAGCCCAGGATGCCAAGGGCGCCCTCGCCTTCAGCGACTTGAGGCTCAAGCAGGTCAAGGAGGGCACCCACGAGTATGCCATTGTGGCCTTTTATCGACATCTGGATTACCGGCTGCTGGGCGACTCGATTCAGTCCCGCTACTGGGTCACGCAATCAGCACTGAGCGACGTGAACAACGCCGTCATGGACCAGGGCGCACTGTGGGAACTGGCCAATATGCTCATGGCCGACGGCGACATCGACCGCGCGTACCGCTACATCCGCTTCGCCTGGCAATGCGCCAGCAAGTTCAACACCCTAAAGCGCAATAACCAGATTTCGCCCGTCATGACCTCCATCAGCGACAACTACGAGGCCTCGCTCAAGCAGGCCAACAGGCTGCTGCTCGTCCTGGTCGTCGTGGCAAGCCTCCTGGCAGCACTGTTCTCGGTCATCCTCTTCTATAGCAACAGCCAGCGCAAGAAATTGGCACGAGCGCGTAACGACCTGAGCGACAGCAACAAGCAGTTGGCGCAACTCAACACCCAGCTATCAGAATTGAACAGCCAGATGCGTGAGACCAACCTCAAGCTAAACGAGTCCAACCGCGTCAAGGACGAGTACGTGGGACGATTCATCCACCTCTGCTCCTTCTACATCGACCGTCTCGACGAGATGCGCAAGCGCGTCAACAAGATGGTCAAGGGCCGGGAACTCGATGCCCTGCTCAAGTTCACCGAGGGCAACGAACTCAGAGACAACAACTTGTCAGAGCTTTACCAGATGTTCGACAGCACCTTCCTGCACCTGTTCCCCAACTTCGTCGACGACTTCAACGCCCTGCTACGCCCCGAGAGTCGCATCACCCTACCCGACCCCGGCACCCTCAACACCGACATACGCATCTTCGCCCTCATCCGCCTCGGCATCGAGGACAGCAGCCGCATCGCCGACTTCCTCCACTACTCCGTCAACACCATCTATAACTACCGCGCCAAAGTAAAAAACGGCGCCCTCGGCGACCGCGACACCTTCGAAACCCAAGTCAAAACCATCGGCATGTACCCCCCCCAGAACCAACAAGAAAGTCTAAAAACAAAATTTTCCAGTACTGTTCCAGTAGAAATCAGAAAAAGGCACCAAAACTCAATGAGTTCCAGCGCCTTACGCTTAGTTTTCTGTACCCAGAGCCGCAATTGAAAATATTAAAACGGCTTAAATGGCATTTAATTGAAAACCCTTTAATTTCGCTTATTACCTATTGATTTTCAACATATTACAAAAACTTTCGGATTTAAGCGCATTTAAGCGTTTTGCAAGGTTTTTAGCAGATGTGGGGAAAATGTGGGGAAAATGTGGGGAAAAAATTTTGGTTATTTTTTGGACAAGTATTACCTTTGTATTAAGCTATTTACACACTATCCCAACAACCATAAAAAAGACATGAAAATTACATTTATCATCAAAAAAACGGCAAAACGGTACGACACGGAATCGGCAGCAACCATATATTTGCGTCTGAGGGATGGCAGGAGATTGGATTCAGTTGCCCAGACAGAACTCACCATCAATCCTAATCTTTGGGACGAGAAAAATGAGTGTGTCAAGTCTAAGGCTGTTTGTGACTCAAAGCTCCGTATAAAGATCAATGAAGAGCTCCGGAAACTCAAAGGCTTTATCGAGAGGGAATACGAACGGGACAAGGACAATCTGGATAAAGACTGGCTTAAAGCTGTCCTTGTCAGATATTATCATCCCGAAAAGTTCACACCTGAAGGAAACAAGAAGCAGACCTTTGAGCAGATGTTTGATGAGTTTTTGGAGAAACACCGCCTTTCTGAAGTTCGCAAGAAGAATTTCAGGGTGGTAAAACGTTCCATGCTTCGATATGAGCTTTATGTCAAGAAGACCAAGCGAAACAGGAAAGACTTTGTTCTTGACGTGAACGAAGTGACCAGGGAAACGCTTGCTGATATGTGGGATTTCTTTGAGAACGAATACAAGTACTTCGAGAAATATCCTCAAATCTATGAGAACATACCCGAAAAGCGCACACCTCAACCCCGAGGGAAGAACACTCTGATAGATTGTTTCTCACGTATCAGGACTTTTTTCCTGTGGTGCTATGAGAATGGGAAGACCACCAATCGCCCATTCGACAAATTCCCTATTGAAGAGTGCCTGTATGGTACACCTGTCTATATATCATTAGACGAGAGGGAGCAGATCTGGAATGCGGATTTGTCAGCAAGACCTCAACTCGCGATTCAGCGTGACATCTTTATTTTCCAATCGGTAATAGGTTGTCGCGTCAGTGACCTTTACAGAATGACAAAGCAAAGTATTGTCAACGGTGCCATCGAGTATATCCCCAAGAAAACAAAAGAAGGACGACCTTTAACGGTACGAGTCCCACTGAATGAGAGAGCAAAAGAGATTCTCAAACGATACGAGGACTTTGAAGGTCCGGGCCTTCTTCCTTTTATTTCTGAGCAGAAATACAACAAGGCCATCAAGGAGTTTTTCAAACTCGCTGGCATTGATAGGATTGTTACCACATTAGACCCTCTGACGCGTGAAGAGGTAAAACGTCCCATCTATGAGGTAGCCAGTAGCCACATGGCGCGAAGGACTTTTATCGGTAACATTTACAGAAAAGTCAAGGACCCAAACC
Organism: uncultured Bacteroidales bacterium; assembly: GCA_902760865.1. Classification (GTDB taxonomy): domain Bacteria; phylum Bacteroidota; class Bacteroidia; order Bacteroidales; family Muribaculaceae; genus Sodaliphilus. The sequence continues at coordinate 59,451 of CACWID010000014.1, forward strand.
TTGTCTCAGCCCTATCAGGTCACAAGGAAGGCAGCAAGGCTTTCCAGCGGTATCGAGATATTGATGAGGAAATGAAGAGAGACCTGGTCAAGTTATTGGATTAACTTGAGTTATATTAATCCGTTGTCTGCACCCTAATGGCATTAATAAAACGGCACTCCGTTTCACAACGAAGTGCTGTTTCTTTGTAAAAATATATTATAAATAACATATCATGACGAAACTAGATCTAATTTCGCTGCAAAGTTACAGCCGTGTCACATCATACGCAATACCCAAATGGGTCGTATTGACCGAATGATCACTCATGTTTGCAAAAAATGATGCTGTAATAAGTCAAAGAGAGTCGAATAGGATATTTTGTAGTCAGTGATTGCATAATACCTTCCCATGCAGATAGTGAACTCGGTGCGTTCACAATTGTGGATTTTCCACTCGGTGAGTGGAAAATTCTGAATGGTTCTGATAATCCCATCGCTGACGGGATTATTTCAGATTGTCTAGTCACTGATAGGACAATACCAGATGTCTTTTTGACAAAACTCATGGAGAAGGCCAGTTGGGCGACTTTGACTGTTCGCTGATTTAGCAAGAAAAAAGCCTCGTAATTTTTGATGAAGTTTACGAGCTCCTCAGTCGTGATATTAACGCATGAGGATGGCCACTAGACTGCTCCTCCTAAGTCACACATCCATCAGCCACTTCCACACTGGCACCACGGGAATTCCTTCTTCCGTGCTCTCCTCATCGTAAGTAATGAGCAAATACTTCCAATCTTGATGTCCTTTTGAATATTTCACCAGCGGTTGCACTTCTCTCTCCCACGTCATCTGGTCTTTTATACTGTACGAGACTTGTATGGCCAGTTTTCCTTCGGGTATAATAAAGTCAATTTCCTTATCTGCATTCATATAATAAACATTCTCTTTTCCATACCGTCTACAGAGTTCCACTGCTACCATATTCTCCAGCAGTGATGATTCGGAATTCATCAGGAAAAGGTTAAGTAAGCCATTGTCTATAAAGTAATATTTCTTTTGCGTTTCCTTCTCTGTCAGTTTGCCTACCTCATTTTGCATGGGTAATATCAGCCAACTGTCTGCAGCATATCCAGCATAATCAATCGTAGTTGGCACACTGATGGGCGACCCTGTTGCCACTATCACGTTCCTCAGTCTGTTATACGACAACGGCTGCTTCACGCTCTCTGCCATCTTTTTGATCAGGATGTTCAGTACCCTGTCGTTCTTAATGTTGTTTCGGGCACAGATGTCACCCAGATAGATCTTCTGGTACAAGCTCGAAAGCATAGCTCGCTTGTTCTTAAACGACAGGATCTCTGGCAGACCGCCGTAATAGAAGTACTCATTCAGATGTCGCTTCACTTCGCTTCTCTGAATCGTGTCGTACTCCCAATGCTCGCTCAGCTCCACCTGTTGCGCCGCCAGGAACTCTTTGAATGAATATGGGTACGCATCATAGATAAAGAACCGTCCGCCCAGCGTAGTTGCCACCTCCTTGCTCAGCATCTTCGCATTGCTGCCCGTCACATATACCCTATATTTAGCATCAGCCAGTCTCCGCACAAACTTATCCCAATG
>CACWID010000015.1 GCA_902760865.1 uncultured Bacteroidales bacterium
TTTTCTGATACGCAATAGTCCTCTTGAATTTTCATCCTGCAATTTGACCTATAGAACCACTATAAGTCAATTTCATCCTGCAAAATGACCTATACACCGATTTTTTTCGGGCGGGGAAGTGTTAAAATACTGTTAATTTATTGTTATTTAGTTGATTGCCAGGGGTTTTGGTCTCTGGCGGGGTGCTGGGTGTTCTAGATGCTCTAGATGGACTAGATGCTCTAGATAATCTAGATTTTCTAGATGGGGCTAAGATAGTGTGGTGGGGGACGTTTGTCTAGGTTAATTTGCTATTTTTTCAGCATGGTTTTTACTTTTTCTGTTATGTCTCGGGTGAATTCGTCGGCGCCACGGGCGTTGAGGTGGACACCGTCGGCAAAGTAGGCGTTGTTGTGCAGGTATTTCGGGTCGTTGGAGTAGTCCAGGAAGGGGATGCCACGGCTTTGGCATAATTCCTTGACGGGCTGACAGATGGTCGTGTCCATGCCGCTCCAGTAGGGCGAGACGACCATGACCAGTCTGGTGCCGTTGCGGCTTGCCTCGTCCAGCATCTTGTTGATATAGAAAACCTTGAGCGAGTCTATGCTGCTTGCAGGTGGCCTTTCTCCTATTCTCATCGTGTCCATCTCTACCTCCAGCGGCCTGAATCCGTTCACGGCATCGTCCTGCATGGGATGGACGCAGTCGGTCAACATCTGGATGAAACGCGAATTGTAGCGGTACATCTGGCTCATCATCTTGTACTTCTCTTTAGGGTCCACTCGCTCGAAGATGTCGGCGATGCCGTCGCGGTCGTAATAGGGGCGCAGCCAGCCCAGGAACTTGTGGTTGTCCTCGCCCGTGAGGATGTCATACTCCGGCATCAGGTCATAGATGATGACCCTAGGCTGGTAACGCTGGGCGATGAGGTGGTAGCGGCCGTAATTGAGGATGGCACCATTGCCGTCCTGGCCGCAATTATAGCAGGTCATCCCCGTCAGCTGGCTGATGATGGCCGGGTTGTAGTGATGGATGGCGCGCGAGGAACCGAAGACGAGGACGTCCTCGCTCGTGCCGTTGCAGATGTACTCGTTGCGGGCCGTATCACCGCCGCGGGCCATGTGCGACAAGCGGGAAAACACCAGTCCCGTCGCCACGTCGAGCAGGGCGACGATTACCAGGAACAGCAATATTTTGGCCAGATGTTTTATCATTCTCACTAATCTCTAATCACTAATCAAAAATTGGCGTAGATGAACTGGTCGGCACCGAAGACGCCCGTGAGCAGTATCAGCACCATCACCGTCAGGGCCGACAGCCACCGCACGATGGGGCGCGGGTTGTCGAGCAGGCGGTATCGGCCGGGCCGGTACTCGTCGAGTAGATCCTTGAGGAACAGCATCCCGACGCCCATGACCATGAGTAACAGGTCGGTCTTGGTCGACAGGAAGAGCGACATGGGCAGGGAGGTATCGAAGATGCGCCCGATGACTCGGCAGGCATCGCCCAGCGACGGCATGCGGAAGAAAATCCAGGCGAAGTTCACAATCAGGAAGGTGATGATGACCTTGACCGTCTTGCCAACGAGACCGTAGCGGCACTGTTGCTCGCCTAACATTTTCTCGATAATCTGGCAGATGCCGTGCATAATGCCCCACACGACAAAAGTCCAGTTGGCGCCGTGCCAGATGCCGCTCACCAGGAAGGTCACGAAGATGTTCCAGTAGTTGCGCACGCGTGAGCAGCGGCTGCCGCCCAAGGGAATATAGACATAATCCTTGAGCCATGTGGACAGCGAGATGTGCCAGCGGTGCCAGAAGTCGGTGACACTGACGGCGAAATAGGGACGGCGGAAGTTCTCGGTCAGTTCAAAGCCCAGCGTCTTGCCCGTGCCGATGGCCATCAGCGAGTAGCCCGCAAAGTCGGCATAGATCTGTATCGTATAGAGCACGCTGGCAAGCAGACAGGACAGGCCCGTGTAGTTCATGTAGTTGGGCAATACCGTATCCACATAGAGCGCCACACGGTCGGCGACGACCACCTTCATGAACATGCCCCACAGAATCATCCTCAGGCCCGCAGTCACGGCAGCCCGGTCGTACTGGGGGCGCAGACGTTTCAGTTGGGGGATGACCAGCGAGGCCTTGTTGATGGGGCCCGACAGGATGTTGGGGAAGAACGAGATGAAGAGGGCATAGGTGAGGAAGTCCCGCTCGGCCTCCTGACGCTTGTAATACACGTCGAACAGGTAGCCCAGGGCCTGGAAAGTGAAGAACGAGATACCGATGGGTATCGCCCAGTTCAGTCCCGGCAGGTTGAAATGAAGTCCGACGAGGGCCAGCCCCTGGGTGATGCTGTCGTTGATGAAATTGAAGTACTTGAACACCAGCAGCGGCAACATGGCCAACAATGCGCCGGCCGTTAACAAGATTTTCGGATGACGGGTTTTTTCCAATGCCCTGGCCGCTCCATAGGTCACCGCGGTGACGCCCAGCAGAATCAGGGCATAGGCCGGTTTCCACTGCAGGTACAGCAGATAGCTCACCATCAGCAGGAACACGTTGCGGGCCTTGCCGTAGCGAGCCGGGATGGCGTAGTACAGCAAGAAGATGCACGGGAACAGCACTATGAAATTCAACGAGTTGTAAATCATCGGCGAGCCGGTAGTGTCGGTAATTGTCTGCAAAGGTAGGTTTTTTTTAGATAAGAGATGAGAGATAAGAGATAAAAGATAAGTTGCTCGGGAGTTGAATTTGCTGATGTGGAAAATAAACATTACCTTTGTAACGGAGTCTAACCGATAAAAATGGATTGACTATGAAACAGTTCTTGAAATACGCTTATCTGATAGCGCTTGCCTGCATGGTGGCCATGACGGGGCAGGCACGTACCTATAACATCAACGTCAGCCCCAGTCGCGGTGACTTGACCCAGAGCCTGCGTGACCAGTGTGCGCGTGCCGGCTACAACGACACCGTGTACCTCAACTTCGGGCCTGGTACATATACCGTCAGCGGCACCATCCGCCTGCAGTGCCACACCATCATCAAGGGTGCGGGCTGCGAGCAGACGAAGATCGTGCTTGACAACGGTAGTGACAGGCCCGGTTTCAAGGCCTTTCCTGATGACACATACTTCCGCATCACGGGCACGTTGAGGAATACGATTGCCGTGTCGATCAGCGACCTCTCCTTCTGGCTCAAGGAGCACAAGGGCATCTGGTGGGAAGGAAAGGGCATTGAGCGATATGCCGTGAAGATCTATCATGGCAATCGCGTTGACATCCATGATGTGGACAGCTATCTGGACAATGCCAACATGACCAACTTCAACATGCACGTGTGCTCCAACGTCAGCGTTACCGGCTGCACCATCTCCAACTATAACAACAGTGAGACGGGCGGCTGCCTGTGGATTCGTGGTGAGATGCACAATGTCACGATCAAGAACAACAAGTTCTTCAAGTATGGCAAGGACGAGACGCTCGCCATCTTTGACCGCGTGGTCGATAACACCAGCAAATACGTTAGGGGCAAAGCCTCACGCACCGACATCTTCATTGAGGACAACGAGTTCTTCTACGGCGGTTACAACGGCAAGAACAAGAAGGACCCCGAGGCCAACTGTGGCATGGTGTTCTCGCTGTTTACCGACCACAAGCAGACCAGCGACAAGTGCGTGACGCGCAATTTCCATCTGCGTAACAACAAGTTCCATGTCAACGAGGTGACCACCCGCTGCATCTACGTCGGTTTTGACCCGGCCGACGAGCACAGCGACATCTATATCGAGAACAATGAGATCATCAACGGCGATATTCCCCGTGACTACCGATTCTACCACAAGGACATCGAGATCCATGACCTGAGCAGCTGCGGCGACACTATCCGTATCGTCGGTAATAACGTCCGCAACAAGGCCGTCGTGCTCAACAGCAGCGGTACCACCGGCTATATGTTCCTGCAGACGCGCGGCGGCATCGTCAAGGTGGATGGCAACACGATTGTCAACGAGGTCAGCAAGTATCGCGGCAAGCCCTACGGCGCGCAGCTGGTGTGGTGCCAGTTTGAGGGTGGAGATGTCACGTTGACCAACAACGTGTGCAAGGGCCTGGCCTATGTCGCCTACGTGGGTGGTGGCGAGGGCACGCCGTTGTTCAAGCTCAATGCCAGCAACAACTACTTTGAGGGCGATACCCGCATCTATAGCCACAAAATCAAGGAGATGAAGCTCAATTTCACGGGCAACACCTTCAAGAGCAGCAACAAGTGCTTCTTCTTGCAGGAGTTTGCGCCCAAGGGCAGCGTCGTGTTCAACTATAACGATGTCACTGTTACCCCCGGTGACGGCGAGTTCATGACGCACTGGGGCAAGAACGGCACTAGCTCGATGCGCTTTGACCAGCTGGAGCTCAAGGGCAACGTCTTCAAGGGCGTCAAGAACGAGTCAGACTTATTGCGCAACGTGACCAACGTGAAGAAGCGTAAGGTGGATTCGAATAAGTATTCGAGGTATTAGGCGTTAGCCTTTAGCCTTTAGCCTTTAGCCTTTAGCTTTTAGCCTTTAGCCTTTAGCCATTAGCCTTTAGCCTTTAGCCTTTAGCCTTTAGGTTTTAGATGTTAGACATTAGACATTAGACTTTAGACGTTAGATGTTAGACTTTAGACGTTAGACATTAGACATTAGATTTTAGACGTTAGGGTTTAGACATTAGTTTTTTGGGAGTTGGGCTTGCTTCATGTTATCTGTGTTATTTCCTGTTGATTACAATAAAACAACTTGGCGTGCGTTATCAATATAGATACCTTAGAAGCCTTATAATCATGAGAAAATCACAGCTGATAGCTATATTGATAGCAGTATTGTCCGCGATTAGTTCGTACGGACAGACCGGACTGCGTCCCCGCGGTGACGTGAACTGCGACTGGGAGGTGGGCATCGCCGATGTCAACGTACTGGTGGATGCTGTCTTGGAGGGAGTCGACTATCATCCGTTCTACACCTATGCCTACGACATCAACGGCGACAAGGAAATCAACCTCGCCGACATCAATCTAATAGTTGATGCCGTGTTGGGGGGACAGTTGATGCCGCTGCCGTCCTATTCGGGCACGCTGCCTGTGCTGTATATCAACACCGAGGGGTACCGCGACATTGTCAGCAAGGACGAGTACCTGCAGGCCGAGTGGTGGCTAGATGCCTCACCCTCGACAGGCGACGCAAGATTTTGCGTATCTAGATCGGACACAGGATACGAGTCCATCGGGTCTGCTGATGAACCCTTGGGGATGCTCATCAAGGGGCGCGGCAACTACACGTGGCGCATGTATGACAAGAAATCCTTCCGTCTCAAACTGGACGTGAAACAGCCGTTGATGGGGATGCACAGCAACCGGCACTGGTGTCTGATGGCACATCCCGACGACTACTTGGCACGTCTCAAGAACACGATGGGCTTTGAAATGAGCCGCCGCATCGGCTTGGCTTATACGCCAGCCCAGGAACCTGTCGAAGTCGTGCTCAACGGCCAGTACATCGGATTGTATTTCCTGACCGAGAAGATACGTGTGGGCAAACAGCGTGTCAATATCGAGGAGCAGATGGATGGCGAGACCGATCCCGACAAGATTACTGGCGGCTGGCTGCTGGAAATTGCCAACTCGCCTGAGGATAATACCTTGTACTTTCTCGAGCAACCGGAATACAACACTTGGTTAGGGGTCACTCCTGAATCGCCTGAAAATCTCTCTCGGCAACAGGAGCGATACATCAGGAATTTCATCCAAAAGGCAAACGACGCCATCTATACCGACGACAAGAACAGCACCGAGTGGGAAAAGTATATCGACATCGACACGCTGGCGATGTACTACATCGTGGGTGAGATCATGGACGACCTGGAACACTTCGCGGGCAGTTGCTACATGTATAAACATCGCGGGGACAGCACGAAACTGATTTTCGGCCCCGTGTGGGACTTCGGCAACGCATTTCAGCGTTGGGCCATCTACGGTGACACTGAGTTTAACAAATTCATCTATCAGCAGCCGACGCCCTTTAACAACCACTGGATTGAGAAAATTGCTCAATTCCCCCATTTTCAGCAAGTAGTGAAAGAGCATTGGCAAGACTTTTATGAGAGTGACTTCAACGGGCTGGACCTGGATGGGTTCATTGATGAGTTTGTGGAATCCATCCGGCCGGCATTCCAGGCCGATGTCGCACGTTGGATGGTAAGGGATATCGAGTCCGAGAAGAAGAACTTCAAGAACTTTATTCATCGCAAAATAGACTGGCTTAACAGTCAATGGGGCAAACCACAGTTGATCCCGACCAACCAGAACAGCCACCTCAAGAAGAATGACAACTTAGGATTGTTGTGAAATGTCCGTGATGAAGAAATCGGTTTATAGGGCCCTGGTATTGATCATGCTGTCCATGTCGTGGATAGCCTCTTATGCCCAAGATGGCCTGCGTCCGCGCGGTGACGTGAACTGCGACTGGGAGGTGGGCATTGCCGATGTCAACGTACTGGTGGATGCTGTCATGGAGGGAGTCGGCTATCATCCGTTCTACACCTATGATTTGGACCTGAACGGCGACAAGGAAATCAATATCGCCGACATCAATCTGTTAGTTGGTGCCCTGTTGGGGGGACAGTTGCTGCCGCTGCCGTCCTATTCGGGCACGCTGCCCGTGCTGTTTATCAACACCGAGGGGCACCGCGACATTGTGAGCAGGGACGAATACCTGCAGGCCGACTGGTGGCTCGACAATATGGGCGACGAGCGTTACGAGTCCATGGGCTCGCCCGAGCAGCCCTTGAAGATGGAAATAAAGGGACGCGGCAATTCTACTTGGACCAATGTGGACAAGAAGCCTTTCCGCCTCAAGTTGGACAAGAAGCAGGCGATGATGGGCATGCCGTCGAGCCGCCACTGGGTGTTGCTGGCTCAGGCGCTTGACATGATGGGTCAGGTGGCTGATGCCTTGCCCTTTGAGATCGGGCGTCGCATGGGCATGGCGTGGAATCCGCGGCAAGAACCGGTCGAGGTGGTGCTCAACGGTCAGTACATCGGCCTGTATTACCTTGCCGAGAAGATCCGTGTGGACGAGGACCGCGTCAACATCCAGGAGCAACAGGACGGTGAGACCGACCCCGAGCGAATCACCGGAGGCTGGCTGCTGGAAATCGACAACTATAAGGAACCGGACAACATCACCTTTACCGAGGGCAACGGCGAGCCGTTCTGGGTTACGCCCCATGGTCCCGAGGTGTTGAGCGAGGAGCAACGGGACTACATCACTTCCTTCCTGCTGCGGGCCGATTCGGCCATCTATGTGGGCAACAAGGTGAGCACCGAGTGGGAACGCTACATCGATATCGACTCGCTGGCCATCTACTATATTGTACAGGAGGCTGTCGATAATCCTGAGGCCTTTTCGGGCAGCTGCTATCTGCACAAGGAGCGAGGCGAGGACACGAAGCTTGTTTTCGGTCCGTTGTGGGATTGCAGCAGTTCTTTTGTCCGTTACAAGAAGACTTACCCGTTCAATGAGTTCATCTATGAGAACCAGCCCAGCTATTGTCGGTGCAGGTGGATACGTGAAATTGCCAAGTTCCCTCATTTCCAGCTGCGGGTAAGGCATCACTGGAAGCGCTTCTATGAGGAGGTCTATCCCACGATGGAGGCCTACCTGGACGCCTTTGCCGCCCGTGTCGAGACTGCCGGTAATTATGACCACGTCCGTTGGCCGCTTTACCAAGGCAACAATACCATCTATCGCCTGAACCATTACACCAAGGTCTGCTTTAACAAGAAGGTCGCATGGCTCCAGTCACAATGGGGCTATCTTGCCGAGAATGATACGGTGGAAGTCAAGAACTGTTCTCGTGTCGGGGAATGAGGGAGGCTAAGAGGCGTGAGGCCCTACTTAATTGTAATAGTTTTAAGAGGCTGTGTCATAAATCAATTGCCAGAATTATAACCGCCCTGCGGGCGGAAAATTAAGCAAATTGTTTTTAAAATTTTTATTAATATGAATAAAATATTAATTTTAATTTAAAAATTTGTTTAATTTCCCGTGCGATAGCACGGTAAATATTTCAAGGCATAATGATGATATACTGACCCTTAAGACTTGAAGTGGTTCAGTTGGGGAAGAGTTGCTGGCGGGTGGTGGCGGCGATGGTGTCCCAGTTGTATTTCTCAAGGTCGTAGTGCTGGGGCTCGTTGGGGCCGTTGAGCCGTCGCGTGATGGCGGCGCAGAGCGAATCGACGTCGCGTACGGTGAAATAGTCCTCTTCGGGCAGCTCCACCTGGCGGGTGCCGGGGATATCGCTGCACACGATGGACAGCCCGTAGGCCATCGCCTCGAGCATCACCATGGGGAAACCCTCGTTGACCGACGGCAGGACAAAGCATCGGGCATGGCTGTAGAGCTGGCGCAGGTCCTCGCCCGAGGTGAAGCCCGTGAAAATGACTTTTTTACCGATATCAAGTTTCTCTAATTGCTCGCGATAGGCACTGTCGTGGTCGCTGGCGCCGGCGATGACGACCTGCTGCACCTGCGGCAGGCGGTTAGCGGCCTCGACGAGGTATTCCAGACCCTTCTCGGGCGTGAGGCGTCCCACGGCAAGCAGATAATTGCCCTGTCGGATGCCGTGTTTCTCAAGGAAGGTCGTGGCCTCGCTGCGGGTGACAGCGTCGATGCCGTTGGGGATGAAGACGCTCTTGTCGAGGGCGCCGCATTTCTCCATCTGGTACTTGTTGACAAAAATGACGCGGTTGCTGAAGTGGAGAGAAATCTTCTCGCACTGGCGCAGCAGCCAGCGGGCGGGGCCGTTCCACTTGTCGTGCTCGTAGTTGGGGCTGTGGTAGGTGAGCACCACACGAAGGCCCATCAGGCGGAGCAGGGGAGCGAACATGCCGGGACCGATGTTGTGGATGTGCACCACGTCGGGACGGTGCAGGGCGATGTGCAGCACGCTCAGCAGGGTGTGCCACACGGCCTCAAAGCCCTTGATGCGTGTCGAGGGCAGGTCGATGTACTCGATGTTGGGGAACGTTCGGGCCGACTGCTCGGTCAGGTAGGCGCGGCGGCGGTAGAGCCTCACGCGGGCATCCCTCATGTGGGTATAAAGAAAATAGCTGTGAACCTCTACGCCGCCCTGTATGCCAGGGAACCCGCGTGTGCCGATCACCGCTATCGTCTTCATTAGTGAATAGTTAATAGTGAATAGTTAATAGTGAACAGTTATAGTTGACATCATCATCACAAGGCCCAGATTTTTACTGTTCACTGTTCTCTGTTAACTGAGTTAGATTAGTCCCAGCAGATGTCCTGGCCCTTGCGGATGCGCCACTTGTTCTTGAGGATCCACTTGATGGGGACCCAGGGGCGGCGTACCATGTCGTGGCGCTCGGTGACGATGAAGGTGCAGTTGCGCTTGCACTGGCGCACCTTTTCCATCGCCTCCTTGGCCTTGTCGCTGGCAAGGATATTCTCCAGGCTGTCTTCCTTGATGTTGCCCAATTTCCATTCCTCACTGCTGCCGTTGCACGGGGTCACGTTGCCCCACGGGTCGATGAAGAAGAAGTCGCTCAGGGCGCCGCAGGGCGGACGGTACTCGTCGGTGTCGCCACGCAGGCGGCGGTGGATCGAGCGGTTGAAGTAGGCGCGGCCGTAGTCCTTGAGGCGGTCCTTCAGGTGGCGGCGCTTGCTGGTGAGCAGTGCCTTGACGAAAAGTTCGTGCTGACGCAGGGCCTCCTCGCTCTCAATCTGGTTGTCCTCCTTGTGGAAGTACCACGAGTTGTGGACGGCGCTGTTGCCCAGTTCCACATCCAGAGCCACACACAGTTCGTAGAGGTGGACCAGGTCCTTGTAGTTGTCGGGCGAGATAACCACCGAGAAGCCGATGTTCTTGCACTTGGTCTTCTTCAGCTCCAGCATCGTGCGCAGGGCGTGGTCAAAGCCGTCCTTGATGCCGCGCTTGGTGTCGTTGATCTTGGGCAGTCCCTCGACGCTCACGCGGATGAGGATGTTGGGATATTTGTTGGCGAGCTCCACGATTTTCTTGGTGTTGTAACCGTTGGTGCTCAGCTCAAGAAGGCGTGATTTGGGATAGAGGATTTCAAAAATCTTGTCGATGTCCTGACGCAACGTGGGTTCGCCACCCGTGATATTGATGCGCAATCCCGCGGGCAGTTTCTCATAGTAGGAGGCGTCTATTTCTTCGTTAGGGTTGGTCTGGAACTTCCAGATGTTGCACATGTTGCACTGGGCGTTGCACCTGAAAGTGGTGATCAGACTCCCCTGAATCACATTCTTCATCGCTATCGTCAATAAGCTTTATACAACTATTAAACTATGACTAACGCAAAATATTGTGTAAAATTGGCAAAAAAAAGAAAACACAGTTTCAGAGCCTGTAGATATCGTCGGTCAGCACGCCGATGTGGGCACCAGGATTGAAGCGGGCGATGGCTTGCCGGGCGATGGCGGCGTGGTCCCAGTCGCGCACCATCGACATGGTGATGGCAGTCCTGAGCGTCTCCTTGTCGAAGGGCTGGAACACGATGCCGCAGGTGCTGTCGATGAGCTCGGGAATGCCGCCCATGTTGGAACCGGCCACGGGAGTGCCGGCACACAGCGACTCGACGACGCTCAGCGGGTTGTTCTCATACCACTGCGACGGCACGATGCTGAAGCGTGCTCCGGCCAGCAGCCGTGCCACGTCGGGCGCGTCGAGCATGCCCAGGAACTCGATGTTCTCGTTGCCGGCATACTTGATGCGCAGCGAGGGCTCCAGGGTGCCGCTGCCGGCCACCTTGAGTCGGTGGGGCAGGGTGGCGGCCACTTCCAGCAGGTCGGCGACGCCTTTCTCGGGCGATAGCCTGCCGACGAAGCAGTAGTAGTCCTCGCGGGGTTGCGACGGGTCAATGCTCTGGTACTGCTTGAGCTTGACAGGGTCCAGGAAGTTGTTGAGCACCGTGACCTTGTCGGCGGGAAAACCGCCGGCAATCATCTTGTCGGCCATGAACTGGCTAGGACAGATGAACATGTCGGTGTTCTTGACAAGGGTGCGGCGGTTCCACTTCAGCGCCTCGAGCCATGCCACTCCGCTGGCGGGCAGTGAACCCTTCATGCACTTGTGTGTCAGTACGTTGTGCTTGGCTCCGTTGAAGCATTTCTCGCAGGGCTGGCCGCCCAGCAGACAGTCGTAGCGCGGGCACAGCAGCTTGTAGTCGTGCAGTGTCCACACCACGCGGATGCCGCGCTTGTGGGCCAGCTCGCCGACAACGGGCGACAGGTAGCTGTGGATGTTGTGCAGGTGCACCACGTCGGGCTTGAAGTCGTCGAGTACCGCCTCGAAGCATTCCCGCACATCGCCCCGTCCCAGGGTGCGCTGCAGGGCGCGCCACTGGTTGCTCATGCCGCCGCCGAAGGTTACCTTGCTTGCAAAATTGTCCTGATAGTGTGCCGGCAGGTTCTGTGGGTACTCCATGGCAAATACCTGAGCCTCCACGCCGTTCTCACGGAGCAGAGCCTCGGTATTGAGGACAACGACACAGTCGCCGCCTCGGGGATAATAAAACTTATTGACCAAGAGTACACGTTTAGCCATAGGCAATCACATTGACTGTTGTTCTATCGATAATAACGCAACAACAGGCACTTTATTTTCAAGTGAGGTGATTTTCAAGACAATTTTTAATCTCTAAGGACCTTAGGGTCTTTAAGGTCCTTAGGGACGTCAGGGATGGTTACACGTTGAAGCGGAAGACCACGATGTCGCCGTCCTGCATGACATATTCCTTGCCCTCGATGTGCAGCTTGCCGGCTTCCTTGACAGCGGCCTCGCTGCCGTAGTGGATGTAGTCGTCATACTTGATGATCTCGGCACGGATGAAGCCGCGTTCAAAGTCGGTGTGGATGACTCCGGCACACTGCGGCGCCTTGCTGCCGCGGCGATAGGTCCATGCGCGCACCTCCTTGGGACCGGCGGTGAGGAATGTCTCGAGGTTCAGCAGGGAGTAGGCCGCCTTGATGATGCGGTTCACGCCGCTCTCCTCCAGTCCGATTTCGGCAAGGAACATCTGGCGCTCCTCATAGTCCTCGAGCTCGGCGATCTCGCTCTCGGTCTGTGCGGCAACGATCAGTATCTGGGCATCCTCGTCCTTGACAGCCTCGCGCACGGCGTCAACATAGGCGTTGCCGCTCACCACGCTCTTGTCGTCCACGTTGCAGACGTACATCACCGGCTTGTTGGTCAGCAGGAACAGTTCGTGGGCGATTTTCTCCTCGTCCTTGTTGAGCAGTTCCACTGAGCGTGCGTTATGTCCCTGTTCCAGGGCCTCCTTGTAGCGCTTGAGCACTTCATATTGTGCCTTGGCCTCGCGGTCGCCGCCGGTCTGGGCCTGTTTCTGTACCTTGTTGATGCGGCTCTCGATGGTCTCCAGGTCGCGCAACTGCAGCTCCAGGTCGATGACTTCCTTGTCGCGCACGGGGTCCACGGTGCCGTCCACGTGGGTCACGTTGTCGTCATCGAAGCAGCGCAGCACATGGATGATGGCGTCGGTCTCGCGGATGTTGCCCAGGAACTTGTTACCCAGGCCCTCGCCGCGGCTGGCACCCTTCACCAGGCCGGCGATATCAACGATCTCGACGGTCGTGGGCACGATGCGTGCCGGGTTGACGAGTTTGGCCAGCTCATTGAGACGCTCATCGGGCACGGTGATGACGCCCACGTTGGGCTCGATGGTGCAGAAAGGGAAGTTTGCCGACTGCGCCTTGGCATTCGACAGGCAGTTGAATAGGGTCGATTTTCCCACATTGGGCAGACCCACAATACCACATTGTAATGACATAGGTTATCTATTTGTTGTTTTGTTTTTTTTCGCACCGCAAAGGTACACAATTCCCACCACATCGCCAATTATTCAGTTAAAAAGGGGGGTAAGGGAACACTTTTTTGCATTTTGAGCAATATTGGCCGAATAATTGCGTTATTAGTGGTAAATGGACCTCACTAAGCTGAGACATATTGCATGGATTGTGCTGTTGCTGATGGGGTGCGCAGTGTCGCACGCCCAGGATAATGACATGATTCTGAACCGCCCCTACGCCGACACCAAGAAGGTACACTTTGGTTTCTCGGTGGGCATGAACTTCCAGAATCTGGCCATTACCAACAACGGCAATGTCTCTGAAGCCGGAGAGGAGTGGTACGCCGACGTGCCCGCTCACTCGCCGGGTTTCAGTGTGAACGTGCTTGCCGACTACCGCATTGCCGAGCATTTCAACCTGAGGGTGTCGCCGGGTCTGTTCTTCGGCAACAAGATGGTGCGCTTCCTCAATCACCGCGGCAATTCAGAGTGGCCTGACCAGGAACACTACAAGCAGAGCCAGAACATCAAGTCCACCTATATAGTGGTCCCTGTTGACCTGAAGATGAGCGCCAAGCGTTATCACAACATGCGCCCCTACTTTACCGCGGGAGCGATGTACACGGGAGACCTGGCCAAGGACCGCAGCGAGCAGTTGAAACTCAAGCACAGCGACGTGATGCTCACCGTGGGCATGGGCTGTGACTTCTACATGCCGTTCTTCAAGTTGTGTCCTGAGGTGAAGTTCTGCTTCGGCTTGAAGAACCTGTTGGAAAAGAACCGTTCTGACCTGATGGAGGATGACAAGACGCGGGTCTTCACCGAGAGTGTTAACAAGATCCAGAGCAATATGGTGGTGGTCACCTTCTTCTTTGAATAATATGACGGAATGACAATAAAGTCGCACGACATAAGACGCCTGCTTGCCGCGATGACAATGACTGTCGTCGTGGTTCTTGCCGCAATGGCACAGTCCGACGCCGCCTTCTCACACTTCTGGGTGGGAAAAAGCTACTATAACCCTGCCGCAGCGGGCGAACTCAATGCGATCAACATGACGCTGGGAAGCCGCATGCAGTGGGTGGACTTCAGGCGTGCGCCGATGAACTTCTACCTCACGGTGGACGCTCCCTACAAGCTGCTGGGACAGCGCCTGGGCCTTGGCATCAAGGCAGAGTATGAGCGCATCGGTCTGTACTCCAACACCCGCATCGGCGCACAGATCGCCTACAAGCGCCGCCTGAACAACAAGATGACGCTGAGTGTGGGTATCCAGCCCGGAATTTTCTCCCAGACCTTCCGCCGCAAGGAGGTCATCATGCCCGAGGACGACGAGTACCATCAGGGCGTTGACGAGGCTTTGCCCAAGAGTGAAGTGTCGGGAACGGCATTTGACGCCAACGTGGGTGTATTCTTCTCCCATCCCCACTACTGGGCCGGTATCGCCGTGACCCACGTGACCGATCCCACCATCAACCTGAAAGCCTCGCGCGAGGCCCTTGATCTCTATGAATTTAAGGCTAGCCGCGGCTATTATTTTATGGGTGGCGGCAATATTCCGATTAATAATACGTTATTTGAAATACAGCCCTCTGGCATGTTCGCCATGAGCCAGAACATGTGGACGGCACAGGCTGCGACCATGGTGCGCTACAACCGTATGCTCAACATCGGTGTGGGGTACCGCTGGAAAGACGCGGTGACTGCCTTTATCGGCGTGAACCTGAAGGATGCCTACATCGGTTATGCCTATGACTACCCGGTGTCGGCCATCAGCAAGGAGACCTTCGGCAGCCACGAGGTTTTCATCACCTATAAGGTGAAGCTCGACAGCCGTGAGAAGAACAAGAACAAACAAAAATGCGTTCGCTTAATGTAAGCATAGAATATGAAGAAACTAATTTTGATACTGTTGGTCGCTGTGGCGACTGTGTCATGCGGATCGATGCGAAAAGGAGGCACCAGCGGCGGTGAGGTAACCGGTGTGGGTGCTACCGTGTTTAACGAGACGACCCCCTTCGGTATGGTGCTCGTTGATGTCGGATCGATGCGTGAGGGCCCCAGCGAGCGAGACTCTATCTGGGGAACCGACTCGACCGCCCACGGCGTGTCGGTTGACGCCTTCTGGATGGACGAGATGGAGGTGAGCAACTCCAAGTACAAGCAGTTTGTCTATTGGGTGCGTGACTCCATCATCCGTGAACGCCTTGCCGACCCTGCCTATGGCGGCAACGAGGAGTTCAAGATTGAGGAGGACAAGGAGGGTAACCCCGTCACCCCGCATCTGGACTGGAGCAAGTCCATCCCCTGGAAGAACCCCAGCGAGGACGAGGAGCGTGCCATCGAGAGCGTCTATCGCATCAACCCCATCACTGGCATCAAGGAGCTTGACGCCTCTCAGATGAACTACCGCTATGAGGTCTATAACCTCACCGAGGCAGCCAAGCGCCGTCACCGCTTTGACCCCACCCGTCGTGACTACAACACCGACCACGAGGTCGACATGACCGCTCCGACCATCAGCAAGGACACCGCCTATATTGACGACGAGGGCCGCATCGTTCGCCAGACCGTCACCCGTGCCCTGCAGAGCGACTATGACTTCCTGAACACCTACATTGTTAATATATACCCCGACACCACGTGCTGGGTGAACGACTTTGAGAACGCATACCAGGAACCCTACGTGCGCATGTACTTCGCCAACGGCAACTACAACAACTATCCCGTTGTCGGCGTGAGCTGGGAGCAGGCCAACGCCTTCTGCCACTGGAGGACCGAGTTCCTGAAGAAGTCGATGGGTAACCAGAGCATCTATGTGGAGCCCTTCCGCCTGCCCACCGAGGCCGAGTGGGAGTTTGCCGCACGTGCCGGTCAGAACAAGAACAAGTACCCCTGGGAGGGTGACCTGCCGCTGACGGTGGACGAAGGCTGTTTCTATGCCAACTTCAAGCCCGATGAGGGCAACTACGTCAAGGACGGTTACATCATCTCTGCTCCCGTGGGCACCTATGAGCCCAACGACTACGGCCTGTATGACATGGCCGGTAACGTGAGCGAGTGGACCTCCACCGCCTATACCGAGAGCATCGACCGCATGACAGACGACATCAACCCCGAGTACCGCTACTATGTGGCCAAGGAGGATCCCTACAAGATGTCGCGCAAGATTGTCCGCGGCGGCTCATGGAAGGATGTCGTACACAACATCCGTGCCGACCTGCGCATGTGGGAGTACCAGAACGAGCAGAGGAGCTACATCGGATTCCGCTGCGTCCGTTCCAAGGTGGGTATCGTCAAGGGCAAGCGCAAGAACTGCTGCAAAGACTAATCCTTACATTATTTTATAGCATAACATCAAGTAAACTAATCGTCCAACTCAATTTTCATTTCTTTTAGCAAAAATGGGTAAGATCAAGAGATATAAAAAGAAAGCAGGCCGCTTCCTGAAGAGTGACAGCGGACAGCGTTTTTTCAACTTTGCCTACAGTATCGGTGCCGCTATCGTTATCTTGGGTGCCTTGTTCAAGATTCTGCACATGCCGGCTGGTAACGCCCTGCTTTCAATCGGTATGGGTACCGAGGTGCTCATGTTCGTGCTCACGGCATTTGACAAGCCCGAGAAGGAGTACCACTGGGAAGAGGTGTTCCCTGTGCTGGCCAGCCAGAATCCAGAAGACCGTCCCGACTTTAATGGCGGTGGCGGTATCATCATCGGCGGAGCCGGTGGTGAGGGCGGCTATGAAGGCGGCGATATCAACGTCAGCGTCAGCGAGGCCAAGAGTGCCGTCGGCCTGCCTCAGGGCGTGAACCTGAGTGAGGAGGACACCCTGTCGCTGAGCGAGAGCATCGCCAAGATGGCCGCCGCCAGCGACCAGCTGTCGAGAATGGCCGAACTGACCGACGCCACCCAGCAGTACCTGAGCCAGATGGCCGCCATCAGCCAGCAGATGCAGAAGCTCGAGGCCACGACCACGGCCCTCAACGATGTGAGCCAGACCCTGCTGGGCAGCTACCGTGCCATCACCGAGAACAGCCAGACCATCAGCGACAGCTCCACGGGATATGTCGATCAGATGCAGGCCCTCAACCACAACATCAGTGGCCTGAACACCATCTACGAGATTCAGCTCAAGAGCATCTCGTCGCAGCTCGAGAACATCGACCGTGTGAACCGCGGCTTGAAGGACATCCGCGACATGTACGAGAAGAGTGCCGCCGAGAGCGCCCACTACTGTGACGAGACCGAGAAGATGGCTCGCTACATGAAGCAGCTGAACAGCGTCTATGAGAAGATGGTCAAGGCCATGACCGTCAACATGTACCGCCCGATGCCCGGCATGCCCGGTATCGAGCCTGACAACGACCAGGACGCCTGATGTATCGTCCCGTTTTTTAACTATCAACCGACAAGCAAATCCTATTTTAACCGATAGAGAGATAAAATAGATGGCAACCTCAAAAAATAAGAGCGTCAACCGCATGTCGCCGCGAGAGAAGATGATTAACCTCATGTACATCGTCTTGACGGCCATGCTTGCCCTGAACGTGTCGAGCGACGTGCTCAACGGTTTCAGTCAGGTGCAGGACGGCTTGACTCGCTCCAACCGCACCATCATGGCGCGTAACCAGGCCCTCTATGCCCAACTCCAGGCCTTCAACGAGAAGAACCCTGAGAAGGGCAAGGTGTGGCTTGACAAGGCGACCAATGTGGTGGGTGAAACCGATAAACTTTACAACTATATAGACTCGCTCAAGCTCTTGATCGTCAAGACTGCCGATGGTGAGGATGGCGATGTCAACAACATCCGCAGCCGCGACAACACCGAGGCGGCCAGCATCGTCATGTTGCCTCCCAAGGAGACGGGACGGCCCGGAAATGGCAAGATCCTGAGAACACGCATCGACCAGTATCGTCAGTTCGTGACTTCTTTCCTTGATGATCCCGAGAAGCGCAAGAACCTGGAAGCAGCCCTCTCGACAGTGCCTCCCAAGGCCCGTGGTGAGGAGATGAGCAAGAAGAACTGGGAAGAGACTATGTTTGATAACATGCCCTGTATCGCTGCCATCACGCTGCTTACCAAGCTGCAGAATGATGTGCGGTATGCCGAGGGTGAGGTCCTCAACCAGATGTTGACCAACATCGACCTGGGTGACCTGCGCGTGAACCTGGTCAACGCCTTCGTCGTGCCCGACTCGCGCATCGTCATGCGCGGCACCAAGTACAGTGCACAGATCGTGCTCGCCGCCATCGATACCACTCAGCGCCCCGTCGTCTATGTCAACGGCAGCCGCCTGGGCAACAATACGGGCCTCTATGAGGTGGGTGCCGGAAAGGCCGGCAAGTATGAGTACTCGGGTTGGATCGAGGTGCTGGGCCGCGACGGCTCGGTGACCAAGCGTGACTTCAAGTCGAGCTACACCGTCATCGACCCGCTGGCAACCATCAGCGCCACGATGATGAACGTGCTCTATGCCGGTATCAACAACCCCATCAGCATCGCTGTGCCCGGTGTGCCTCAGGGCAGCATCAGCGCCACGATGACCAACGGATCGCTCACCAAGAGCGGTGACGGGTGGATTGCCCATCCCACCAAGGTGGGTGCCGAGTGTGTCATCACCGTCACTGCCGAGATGGACGGCCAGCGCACCAACGTGGGCAGCACCACCTTCCGCGTGCGCAAACTGCCCGACCCGTCGCCCTTCATCACCTATAAGGACGCCAACGGCCAGACCATGCGCTACAAGGGCGGTAAGGCATTCCCCAAGAATCAGATTCTGGCAGCCTCCGGCCTGGATGCCGCCATCGATGACGATATTCTGAACATTGATTTCAAGGTCGTCTCCTTCGAGTGTCTGTTTACCGATGCCATGGGTGACTTCCACCCCGAGGCCAGCAACGGCTCGCAGTTCTCCGAGCGCCAGAAGGAGCGCATCCGTCGCCTCCAGCACGGCAAGCGATTCTTCATCAGGGGCGTCAAGGCTACCGGTCCTGACGGCATTACCCGCGAGATTTCGACCATGGAGGTCATCATCAACTAACAAGAAACCAACACAACGTCAATAACAAGAATATGAAAAGTCTTAGATTGATTATCGCACTGCTGCTCCTTGGAACCGTCATCGGCAGTAACGCCCAAGTGACGAGGAGAACGGGCAATGATCCCCGCAAGAAGGACAAGAACTCCGGTCCCGTCATCACCGACAGGCAGCAGTCCTTCTATGAGGTCAGGGAGCCCAGCGATGCCGACCTGCAGTGGATGAAGGTCATCTACCGCGAGGTGGACCTCACGAAGGGTAAAAACGCGGCCCTGTACTATCCCGAGATGCCCAACGAGGATGGCGAGAACCTGTATTTCATCATCATGCGCATGCTGGCCAAGAATCAGATTTCGGCCTATGAGTATGAGGACGAGATATTCAACGATGAGCACAAGGTGGACCTCGGTGAGGTGTTCTACAACCATGGCATCGACTATACCGAGGCCAAAGGCAGCACTGAGAAAAACCGCATCTATGAGTTTGAGGACGCCGACATCCGTGCCAACCAGTGCCTGAGCTACTATATCATCGAGAAGTGGGAGTTTGACACCCGCAGCAACCAGATGAAGGCCCGTGTCGAGGCGCTGTGTCCCGTGCTGCACCAGCAGGACGACTGGAGCGGCGAGACCGGTAAGTACCCCCTCTTCTGGGTGAAGCTCAACGACATCCGCCCCTATATGGCGCAGCAGTATGTGTTCACCGACGATGACAACAACCTGGCACGTTACAGCCTTGACGACTTCTTCAAGCTGAACATGTACACCGGTGACATCTACAAGACCAAGAACCTGCGCAACATGGCTCTCAAGCAGATGTACCCCGACAACCCCGAGGCCTACAAGCACGCCCAGGACAGCATCGAGCAGCGCCTGCGCAGCTTCAACCAGGACCTGTGGGTTCCCTCGCTCGAAGTGCTCCAGGCCCGTGCCGAGGCTGAGGAAAAAGCCCGTGCCGAGGCCGAGGGTGAACTCGAGGAAGGTGAAGAAGGTGCTGAGCAGGTCGAGGGCGAAGCCGGTGCCGAAGAGGAGAAGACCGTGACGCGCACCACCAAGCGTGGCAGCAAGTCGAAGGACACCAAGAAGTCCTCTACAAGCAAGTCCAAATCCAAGACCAAGAAGGCCAAGATCAAGGAGCGCAAGCCCAAGACTTCGACCCAATCGGTCAACACTGGTGTGCGCTCAGTGCGCAACCGCAAGAAATAAACAAGAAGAGAGAAGAGTTTTTTGTTTCATAAAGCAAGTTAGTAGTAGAATCATTGCGCGGGGACTTAACTGTTTCCCGTGCAATGTTTTTTTTAACAGGTGAGAAAATTATTTCAGAAAACCCTTGCCAGTTGTGGAAAGAATATGTAACTTTGCGGCGCTAAAAATCGAAAGGAGGTTGGTTAACCTGACTTAAGAAATTGATTATCAGTACATATCATCCCGATAAGACATCGCTTGGCCCGTGGCTCGCCAGCGATGTGTCATCCATGTAGAGCCGCAAACAACCGGAGAAATTCCAAACAATTTACAAACAAACATAACATTAAAATCAAAAAAACAAACTCATTATGATTATTGTTCCCGTAAAGGAAGGCGACAACATCGAACGCGCCCTCAAGAAATTCAAGCGTAAAACCGAGAAGACCGGTGTCATCAAGGAACTGCGTACCCGTCAGGCATTCCAGAAGCCCTCGATCATCAACCGTCGTAAGATGATGAAGGCCGAGTATGTTCAGCAGCTCCGCAACCGCGAGGAGTAATACGCTCGACAACTCATACAGGACAGGAATCGGCAAAAATGCCGGTTCCTGTCATTTTTTTGGCCTAAAATTTGCAGTTGACAAAAATAGTTGCTAACTTTAGCACCGCAAAACTAGCCCTGTTGTCCGGCCGGACATCGTGCGCCAGTGATGCACCAGAAGACAGATGCCTATGAACACTACAGTAGATCGCTTCCTGCAATACTTGCGCCTCGAGCGCAACCTGTCGCCGAGGACGGTGGACCGCTATCGCCGCGACCTGCAGCAGTGGATAGGGCACGAGACGCGCGGCAAGGCCGACATCGACCTGGCGTCTGTCACTTCCAACGACATCCGCGAGTGGCTCATCGAGCGCGCGTCGTGCGGCGACAAGCCCGCCACGCTGCGCGTGCGCCTGCAGGCCCTGCGGGCACTGTACCGCTACCTGCTGCGCATCGGCCTCGTTGATGTCAATCCCGCCGCCCTGGTTGAACTGGCCAAGCTGCCCAAGCCGCTGCCCACGATGGTGCGCGAGACGACCGTCAATGCCATCCTCGACGCCGACATCGACAGCGATGACTTCACCCAGGTGCGCGACCGCCTCATCGTGATGCTGTTCTACGAGACGGGCATCCGCCTGAGCGAGCTCATCGGCCTGCAGGATACCGCCGTCGATACCGCCAAGCGCGAGCTCAAGGTGCACGGCAAGCGCGACAAGGACCGCATCGTCCCCTTCGGGGCCGAGCTGCAGTCCTGCATCGAGCATTACCGGACGCTGCGCGCCGGCGTGCGCCCCGTGTGCGACAACCTGCTGGTCACTGACAAGGGACGCCCCCTGTACCCCTCGCTCGTGTACCACGTCGTCCACGGCGGCCTCGCTGCTGCGGGCGGTACCGGCAAACTCAGTCCGCACGTGCTGAGGCACACCTTTGCCAGCGTCATGCTCAACAACGGTGCCGAGCTCAACAGCGTCAAGGAGCTGCTGGGGCACGAGAGCCTCGCGGCTACACAAGTCTACACGCATGTAACTTTGAGTGAATTACAACATAATTATGAACTCGCCCATCCCCGGGCACTTAAAAAAGGAGGTTAATATGGATATTAAGATTAATGCCATCCACTTCGAAGCAACTGAAAGACTGAACGATTTCATCAATAAGAAGGTGGATAAGTTAGGAAAGTACAACGAGGAGATCAGCAATGCAGAGGTCATCCTCAAGGTCGTGAAACCTGAGACAGCCATGAACAAGGAAGCATCGGTGCGACTGAACGTGCCGCGCAGTGAGGATTTGTTTGCCAACAAGGTGGCCGACACCTTTGAGGAAGCTATAGACAATTGCGTTGATGCCCTCAAGCGTCAGCTTGAGAAGGGACGCCGCGACAGATGAGCCCCAGCCAGGGGTGTTTGATCCCCTATTGAGAACGAACAACGCCCCGGCCCTCACTCCATGGGCTGGGGCGATTTTTCGGCCCCTCTTATATATATTAATGAATAATGCGCGCGTGAGGGGCATCGGCAGGGCCAAAAAAACGACAAATGGTTATTTCGCACAATCGCTTGATACATATGACGTTACGCGATACTGTTAACAACTTCGGCAATTTTTTTTGAAAAAAAAGTGCGAAAAAGTTTGTCAGTTTCAAAAATGGCAGTAACTTTGCACCCGCAATCGAGAACGCCCCGTATCTCATTGCACAGCGTTAGATGCCTCTTTAGCTCAGTTGGCCAGAGCACGTGATTTGTAATCTCGGGGTCGTTGGTTCGAATCCGACAAGAGGCTCAAAGAACATAACACAATGGGTAGATTCCAGAGTGGCCAAATGGGGCAGACTGTAAATCTGCTGCGTCATCGCTTCGGTGGTTCGAATCCATCTCTACCCACATGTTTTGCGGAAGTAGCTCAGTTGATAGAGCATCAGCCTTCCAAGCTGAGGGCCGCGGGTTTGAGCCCCGTCTTCCGCTCAAGAAACAAACGAATATTGCCTATGTAGCTCAGGGGTAGAGCACTTCCTTGGTAAGGAAGAGGTCGCGGGTTCAAATCCCGCCATCGGCTCCAAGATGTAAAACGCTTCGCCTCTCACTGATTGCGGGTTATGTTATCAATAGGGGGTGAAGTGATTTACGCAATAAGGTAGACTAAAAATATTATCATTCAATTTTCAATAACAACTATTCATTATGGCAAAAGAGCATTTTGAAAGAACAAAACCGCATGTTAACATCGGTACTATTGGTCACGTTGACCACGGTAAAACTACCCTGACCGCTGCCATCACCACCGTACTGGCAAAGGACGGTGATATCGCCGGCGACAGCGTTCGTTCGTTTGACTCGATCGACAACGCCCCCGAGGAGAAGGAGCGCGGTATTACTATCAACACCGCTCACGTTGAGTATGAAACCAAGAATCGTCACTATGCTCACGTTGACTGCCCGGGCCACGCTGACTATGTAAAGAACATGGTTACTGGTGCCGCTCAGATGGACGGTGCTATCGTAGTTGTTGCTGCTACCGACGGTGTTATGCCGCAGACCCGCGAGCACATCCTGCTCGCCCGTCAGGTGAACGTTCCCCGTCTGGTTATCTTCTTGAACAAGTGTGACTCTCCCGATGTTGACGAGGAGATGATCGAGCTCGTTGAGATGGACGTTCGTGACCTGTTGAGCGAGTATGAGTTCGACGGTGAGAACACCCCCATCATCAGGGGTTCGGCACTGGGTGCCCTCCAGGGTGATCCCAAGTGGGAAGACACCGTTCGCGAGCTGATGAATGCCGTTGACGAGTGGATCCCCCTGCCCCCGCGCGATCGTGACAAGCCCTTCCTGATGCCCATCGAGGACGTCTTCTCAATCACTGGCCGTGGCACCGTTGCTACTGGTCGTATCGAGACTGGTGTCGTTAAGGTGAGCGACGAGGTTCAGATCATGGGTCTGGGTGCCGAGATGAAGTCGGTAGTTACCGGCGTTGAGATGTTCCGCAAGATCCTCGATGAGGGTGAAGCTGGTGACAACGTTGGTCTGCTGCTCCGCGGTATTGACTATAAGACCATCAAGCGTGGTATGGTAATCTGCCACCCGGGTGTTATCAAGCCCCACGATCACTTCAAGGCTTCGATCTACGTCCTGAAGAAGGAAGAGGGCGGTCGTCACACTCCGTTCCACAACCACTATCGTCCCCAGTTCTACATCCGCACCCTGGATGTAACCGGTGAGATTATGCTCCCCGCTGGTGTCGAGATGGTAATGCCTGGTGACAACGTCGAGATCGACGTCAAGCTGATCACCCCGGTTGCTTGCAGCGAAGGTCTGCGTTTCGCTATCCGCGAGGGTGGCCGCACCGTAGGTTCGGGTCAGATCACTGGCATCATCGAGGACTAATCCTGGATTAGCCTCAACCGCCAAGCGCCGTCATGGATGGTGATTGGCAAAGGTACAAAGGGGTCTGGCTACAAGCCAGCCGGACCCCTTTAACATACGGGAATAGCTCAGTTGGTAGAGCGACGGTCTCCAAAACCGTAGGTCGTGAGTTCGAGCCTTACTTCCCGTGCAAAAAAAATAGACAAATAAACAAATGAAGAAGTTTTTTAATAACAGGCTTACGGATATCAAGGAATCTTATAACGAGCTCGTTCATAAGGTTTCTTGGCCTACTAAGAGTGAACTGGCCAGCAGTACCATCGTTGTCATGGTTGCTTCCATCATTGCAGCGCTGGTCATCTGGGTAATCGACCTCTGCATCAACGAACTGATGCACCTCGTTTACGGCGTGGCTGCCTGATAAGGCGCCAGAGCCGACAGCGCACTCTTGCGTGCGGTCGTTTCAAGTCACAACAATCGTTTAACAAACTGTCACTGCACTAGTCATAACTATGTCTCAAGGTAAGCAACACCAGTGGTACATCCTGCGTACCATCTCGGGCAAGGAGATGAAGGTCAAGGAGATGATCGAGGGTTACAGGAAGAATGATCCTGTGTATGCCGAGAACATCTCGCAGATTCTGGTCCCCACCGAGAAGGTCTACACCACGCGTGCCGGGAAGAAGGTCCTCAAGGAGAAGGTCATGTTCTCGGGCTACGTGTTCGTCAAGCTGGCGCTTACTGCTGACATTGAGGTGACGCTGCAGGACACGACCAACGTCGTCAACTTTGTGCGCTCCCGTGAGGGAGAGCGTCGCCCTGAGCCGGTGCCTGAGCACCAGATTCAGACGATGCTCGGCCAGGCGGAGGTGCGCGAGATGGAGGCGGCCGACTCGGTGAGCGACTATGTCGTTGGCGAGTCTGTGAAGGTGAACTTCGGCCCCTTCAGCGGCTTTATCGGTGAGATCAAGGAGATCAACCGTGAGAAGCGTGAGCTGACGGTGATGGTGAAGGTGTTCGGACGCGAGACGCCGCTCAAGTTGGATAATTCGCAAGTCGAACGCGAGTGATGACGGGATGATGTTACGCTTCCTGTGTCACACTTGCTAAGTTTTTTATCAACAGATAAATTTTAATTTGTACAATGGCTAAAGAAGTTGCTGGACAGATCAAATTGCAGATTAAAGGCGGGGCTGCAAACCCCTCGCCCCCTGTAGGCCCTGCTCTGGGTTCTAAGGGTATCAACATCATGGATTTTTGCAAGCAATTCAATGCCCGCACCCAGGCTAAGGCTGGCAAGGTGTTGCCCGTAGTGATCTCTTACTACGCCGACAAGAGTTTTGACTTCGTTGTCAAGACTTCTCCCGTGCCCGTACAGTTGCTCGAGGCCGCTAAGGTCAAGAGTGGTTCCGGTGAGCCCAACCGCAAGAAGGTGGCTTCCGTGACCTGGGACCAGGTGAAGGAAATTGCTGAGGACAAAATGCCGGATTTGAACTGTTTTACATTAGCCTCGGCTATGCGTATGGTGGCCGGAACAGCAAGAAGTATGGGTATCACTGTAAAGGGTCAATTCCCTGAGAACGTTTAAAAACTTTATTGATTATGAGTAAATTGACGAAAAATCAGAAGTTATACAACGCGAAGGTAGATTCTGGGAAGGCTTACACCCTTGAGGAAGCTGCAGCATTGGTTAAGGAAATCACTTTCACCAAGTTTGACGCTTCAGCCGATATCGACGTGCGTCTTGGCGTGGATCCGCGTAAGGCCAACCAGATGGTCCGTGGCGTTGTATCGCTGCCCCATGGTACCGGCAAGCAGGTTCGTGTCCTGGTTCTGTGTGGACCGGAGGCAGAGGCTGCTGCTAAGGAAGCAGGAGCAGACTATGTCGGTCTTGACGAATATATCGACAAGATTAAGGGCGGATGGACTGACATTGATGTGATTATCACTCAGCCCCAGATCATGGGCAAGGTGGGTCCTTTGGGACGCGTGCTGGGTCCTCGTGGCCTGATGCCTAACCCCAAGAGCGGCACCGTAACCTCCGATGTGGCAAAGGCTGTTAAGGAAGTGAAACAAGGTAAGATCGACTTCAAGGTCGATAAGGGTGGTATTGTACACACCTCGATCGGTAAGGTGTCTTTCAGCCCCGAGCAGATTCGCGATAACGCTGCTGCGTTCATCAACACGCTCATCAAGCTGAAGCCCGCCGCTGCTAAGGGTACGTACATCAAGAGCATTTATCTTTCGAGCACCATGAGCAAGGGTATCAAGGTTGATCCCAAGTCGATTGAGGCTTAATTAAAATCTATTAGACGAAATGAAGAAGGAAGATAAAACGTTAATGATCGAGAAGATCAAGGACACTCTTGGACAGTACAGTGTTGTATATCTGGCTAACACCACTTCGCTGAATGCCGAGAAGACCGTTGACCTGCGTCGTGCAGCGTTCAAGGCCGGCATCAAGATGATGGTTGTCAAGAACACCCTGTTGAAGAAGGCCATGGATGCATGTGACATCGACTATAGTGGCCTCTATGACTCCCTGGCTGGTCCGACGACCCTGTTGCTGAGCGACACGGGTAACGCGCCTGCTAAACTCATCAAGGAATTCCGCGGTAAGAAGGAGACCATCCCCGCTTTCAAGGCTGCTTATGTTGAGGAGACCGTCTATGTAGGCGAGCAGAACCTCGACACTCTCGTGGCCATCAAGAGCAAGAACGAGCTCATTGCCGATGTTGTTGCATTGCTGCAATCGCCGGCCAAGAACGTTATCAGCGCTCTGCAGTCGGGTGGCAATAAGCTCCACGGAGTCCTGGAAACCTTATCCAAAAAAGAAAATTAATCAACAACAAACAACAACATTTTAAATCCATACTATTATGGCAGATTTGAAAGCTTTTGCAGAACAGTTAGTCAACCTTACCGTAAAGGAAGTTAACGAACTCGCTCAGATTTTGAAAGACGAATATGGCATCGAGCCCGCCGCTGCAGCTGTTGCTGTTGCTGCCGGTCCCGCCGCCGCTGGTGCCGCTGAGGCCGAGGAGAAGACCTCGTTTGACGTTGTCCTCAAGGCCGCTGGTGCCCAGAAGCTCCAGGTGATCAAGAAGGTGAAGGAACTCCTGAGCCTCGGTCTGAAGGATGCTAAGGACATGGTGGACAAGGCTCCCGCTACCCTCAAGGAGGGTGCTACCAAGGACGAGGCCGACGCTCTCAAGGCTGAGCTCGAGGGCCTGGGTGCCGAGGTTGAACTGAAATAATAGCACCTGTTAACGGGTGTTTGGGTTAAGAATCACCACCGAGAGTGGGTTCTTAACCTTTTTGTGTCAAATTTGACCTGCACAACATGATTCATCGGCTGTTGCCCCGTCAGGGCGACCAGTCCACCCGGGGCAACACCGTCGATGGATATTGATCCTCAAGCATTTGCGCGCAGTCGAGAGTACCATTTGCCGACTGCTGAACAGACTATTATTTCGCTTATCAACAATCTCATCAGAGTTCAATAAACAAAATTGTCAATGTCAGCTTCAAATAAAGAACGAGTCAATTTCGCTCGAGTAAGAAATCCTTATCCCTATCCCGATTTCCTGGACGTGCAGTTGCAGTCATTCCGTGACTTCCTGCAGCTCGACACTCCCACCGAGAAACGAAAAAACGAGGGACTCTATAAAGTGTTTGCCGAGAACTTCCCTATTGAAGACACCCGTAACAACTTTAAGCTCGAATTCCTTGACTATTACATCGACCCCCCTCGCTACACGATAGACGAGTGCCTGGACATCGGCCTGACCTACAGTGTGCCGCTGAAGGCTAAACTCAAACTCTATTGTACCGATCCTGACCACAACTTCCCGACCGAGGTTCAGGACGTGTATCTGGGTTCCATTCCTTACATGACTGACAAGGGCACCTTTGTAATCAACGGTGCCGAGCGCGTTGTCGTATCACAGCTTCACCGTTCTCCCGGCGTGTTCTTCGGTCAGAACCTTCACGCCAACGGAACGAAGCTCTACTCGGCGCGCATCATCCCCTTCCGCGGTTCATGGATCGAGTTTGCTACCGACATCAACAATGTCATGTATGCCTACATCGACCGCAAGAAGAAATTACCGGTGACCACGCTGCTGCGTGCCATCGGACTTGAAACTGACAATGAAATCATCCAAGTCTTCGGGCTCGCTGAGGAAATCAAGGTCAACAAGACCAACCTCAAGAAGGCTGTCGGCCGCAAGCTGGCTGCCCGCGTGCTCCACTCGTGGACTGAGGACTTCGTTGATGAGGATACCGGCGAGGTAGTTAGCATCGAGCGCAATGACATCATCATTGACCGTGACACTGTCCTGGAGGAGGAGAACATCACTGACATCCTCGAGTCGGGCACCACTACCATCCTGCTGCACCGCGAGGATGTGAACACGGCCGATTTCCAGATCATCTTCAACACGCTGAACAAGGACACCTGCAACAGTGGCAAGGAAGCTGTCAACTTCATCTACCGCCAGCTGCGCAACGCCGAGCCGCCCGATGACAACAGTGCGCGCGAGGTGATCACCAACCTGTTCTTCAGCGAGAAGCGTTATGACCTGGGCGAGGTGGGACGTTTCCGCATCAACACCAAGCTCGGTCTTGACACCGACATCGACAAGCGAGTTCTCACCAAGGAGGACATCATCGAGATCATCAAGTACTTGATCGGTCTGATCAACAGCAAGGAGGATGTCGATGACATCGACCACCTGAGCAACCGTCGCGTCCGCACCGTCGGCGAGCAGCTCTACAACCAGTTCGGCGTAGGTCTGGCCCGCATGGCCCGCACCATCCGCGAGCGCATGAACGTTCGCGACACAGAGCAGTTTGCTCCCATTGACCTGATCAACGCCAAGACCATCTCGAGCGTGATCAACACCTTCTTCGGTACCAACGCGCTGTCGCAGTTCATGGACCAGACCAATCCTCTTGCCGAGATTACCCACAAGCGCCGTATGAGCGCCCTGGGTCCTGGCGGTCTGTCCCGTGAGCGTGCCGGCTTTGAGGTCCGTGACGTGCACTACACCCACTATGGTCGCCTGTGTCCCATCGAGACCCCTGAGGGTCCCAACATCGGTCTGATCTCATCGCTGTGCGTGTATGCCAAGATCAACAACCTGGGCTTCATCGAGACTCCTTACCGCAAGGTCAAGGACTGCAAGGTGAACCTGGACAATGACGAGATCGTCTATCTCACTGCCGAGGACGAGGAGAACCGCATCATCGCACAGGGTAATGCACCCCTGGACGAGGAGGGCAACTTCGTGCGTGACCGTGTCAAGGCCCGCAAGAACGCCGACTTCCCCGTTGTTTCTCCCGACGAGGTTGAGCTCATGGATGTTTCGCCCCAACAGATCGCTTCGATCGCTGCGGCACTCATCCCCTTCCTGGAGCATGACGACGCTAACCGCGCTCTGATGGGTGCGAACATGATGCGTCAGGCTGTGCCCCTGCTGCGCAGCGAGGCCCCGATCGTGGGCACCGGTATCGAGCAGCGCATGGCCTATGACAGCCGCACTCAGCTGCAGGCCGAGGGCTCTGGTGTTGTCGAGTTTGTCGACGCCAGCGTCATCCGCATCCGCTATGACCGCACCGAGGACGAGGAATTCGTTTCCTTCGACAGCGCTGTCAAGGAGTACAAGCTGCCCAAGTTCCGCAAGACCAACCAGAGCACGACCATCGACCTGAGGCCCATCTGCGAGGTGGGTGACCACGTGATCAAGGGCCAGATCCTGACCGAGGGCTATTCAACCCAGAACGGTGAGCTGGCACTGGGCCGCAACCTCAAGGTGGCTTACATGCCCTGGAAGGGTTACAACTATGAGGACGCTATCGTGATCAACGAGCGCCTCGTGCGTGAGGACATCCTCACCAGCGTTCACGTCGATGAGTACACCCTCGAGGTGCGCGAGACCAAGCGCGGTATGGAGGAACTCACCAACGATATCCCCAACGTGAGCGAGGACGCCACCAAGGACCTCGACGAGCGCGGCATCATCCGTGTCGGCGCCCACGTCATCCCCGGCGACATCCTTATCGGTAAGATCACGCCTAAGGGCGAGAGCGATCCCACGCCTGAGGAGAAGCTGCTGCGCGCCATCTTCGGCGACAAGGCCGGTGACGTGAAGGACGCTTCGTTGAAGGCCAACCCGTCGCTCAAGGGCGTCGTTATCGGTACCCGTCTGTTCGCCCGCGCCGTCAAGAAGCGCACCCGTGGCGTTGACCCCGAGATCGAGGCACTTGACAACGAGTACAAGGCACGACTCGAGGAGCTGCACGGCATCCTCATCGAGAAGCTGAACACGCTGACCGAGGGCCGCATCTCGCAGGGCGTGAAGAACTATATGGACGAGGAAGTCGTTCCCAAGGGCGAGAAGTTCACCCGTGAGATCCTCATGAGCATCGAGAACTTTGACAGCATCAACCTGAGCCGTTGGACTGCCGATTCTCACCGCAACGAGCTCATCCGTGCCACCGTCATGAACTACCTGCACAAGAGCAAGGCCTATGAGGCCGAGCTCAAGCGCAAGAAGCTCGACATCAGCATCGGCGACGAGCTGCCCTCCGGCATCATGCAGCTGGCCAAGGTCTATATCGCCAAGAAGCGCAAAATCAGCGTCGGCGATAAGATGGCAGGTCGTCATGGTAACAAGGGTATCGTTTCGCGCGTCGTGCGTCAGGAGGATATGCCGTTCCTGGCCGACGGAACTCCCGTTGACCTGGTGCTCAACCCCCTGGGTGTGCCCTCGCGTATGAACCTGGGTCAGATTTTCGAGGCTGTCCTCGGTTGGGCAGGTAAGGAGCTTAACGTCAAGTTCGCTACCCCCATCTTTGACGGTTGCAGCCTGGATGACCTGAACGAGTGGACCGACAAGGCTGGTCTGCCGCGTGCCGGCACGACGCAGCTCTATGACGGCGCGACTGGCGAGCCCTTCGACCAGAAGGCAACTGTCGGCGTGACCTACTTCCTGAAGCTCGGTCACATGGTTGAGGACAAGATGCACGCACGTTCGATCGGCCCGTACAGCCTCATCACTCAGCAGCCCCTCGGCGGTAAAGCCCAGTTCGGTGGTCAGCGTTTCGGAGAGATGGAGGTTTGGGCTCTCGAGGCCTTCGGCGCCAGCCATGTGCTCCAAGAGATTCTCACCGTCAAGAGTGATGACGTAGTGGGCCGCAGCAAGGCCTACGAGGCCATCGTCAAGGGTGATCCCATGCCCACTCCGGGTATTCCCGAGTCGCTCAATGTGCTCCTGCACGAGCTGCGTGGACTGTGTCTGAATGTGAAACTCGATTAATAACGCTTCTTACCACTATGGCTTTCAAGAAAGATTCAAAGATAAAGAATAATTTCACCAAGATCACCATCAGTCTGGCTTCGCCTGACGAGATCCTGGAGAATTCACACGGTGAGGTTCTCAAGCCCGAGACCATCAACTACCGTACTTACAAGCCCGAGCGTGACGGACTCTTCTGCGAGCGCATCTTCGGTCCTGTCAAGGACTACGAGTGCCATTGCGGCAAGTACAAGCGCATCCGCTACAAGGGCATCGTCTGCGACCACTGTGGTGTCGAGGTGACCGAGAAGAAGGTTCGCCGCGAGCGCAGCGGACACATCGAGCTCGTCGTGCCGGTGGCTCACATCTGGTACTTCCGCTCGTTGCCCAACAAGATCGGTTATCTGCTGGGTATCCCCACCAAGAAGCTCGAATCGATCATCTACTACGAGCGTTATGTCGTTATCAATCCTGCCGGTGTCAAGTATGACAACGGTACCGAGTCCCGCGAGTTGCAGAAGTATGACCTCCTGACCGAGGACGAGTACGTGTCCATCCTGGAGAAGCTCCCGAAGGACAATCAGGCACTCGAGAATGATAACCCCAACAAGTTCATCGCCAAGATGGGCGCCGAGGCTATCTATGACCTGCTGGCCGAGCTCGATCTCGACTCGCTGGCCAACTCCCTGCGTGACCGTGCCTATAAGGAGAACTCGCAGCAGCGCAAGACCGACGCCCTGAAGCGCCTTCAGGTCGTTGAGTCCTTCCGCGCCAGCAAGGACGTGAACCGTCCTGAATGGATGATTCTCAAGGTCCTGCCCGTCATCCCGCCCGAACTCAGGCCCCTCATCCCCCTGGATGGTGGACGTTTTGCTACCAGTGATGTCAACGACCTGTACCGTCGTGTCATCATCCGCAATACCCGCCTGAAACGACTCATCGAGATCAAGGCGCCCGAGGTCATCATGCGCAACGAGAAGCGTATGCTGCAGGAGGCTGTAGACTCGCTGCTTGACAACTCGCGCAAGTCGAGCGCCGTCAAGAGCGACTCCAACCGTCCTCTCAAGTCCCTCAGCGACAGCCTTAAGGGTAAGCAGGGACGCTTCCGTCAGAACCTGCTCGGTAAACGTGTGGACTATTCTGCCCGCTCGGTTATCGTTGTTGGTCCTGAGCTCAAGATGGGCGAGTGCGGTATTCCCAAGGACATGGCCGCTGAGCTCTACAAGCCCTTCGTCATCCGCAAACTCATCGAGCGCGGCATCGTCAAGACGGTGAAGAGCGCCAAGAAGATTGTGGACCGCAAGGAACCCGTCGTTTGGGACATCCTCGAGAACGTCATGAAGGGTCATCCCGTGCTGCTGAACCGTGCACCGACGCTTCACCGCCTCGGTATCCAGGCCTTCCAGCCCAAGCTCATCGAGGGTAAGGCCATCCAGTTGCACCCGCTGGCATGTACGGCATTCAACGCCGACTTCGACGGTGACCAGATGGCAGTCCATCTGCCTCTGGGCAATGAGGCCGTTGTCGAGGCTCAGATGCTTATGCTCGAGCCCCACAACATCCTCAATCCCGCCAACGGCGACCCCGTTACCGTTCCCTCACAGGATATGGTACTCGGTCTCTATTATATCACCAAGCTCCGCTCGGGTGACAAGGGCGAGGGACTGAAGTTCTACGGTCCCGAGGAGGCCCTGGTCGCCTACAACGAGGGCAAGGTGGGTATGCACGCCATCATCAGCGTTGTCGTTGACGTTGTCAACAATAACGGTGAGCATGAGCAGAAGCTCGTCGAGGAGACTTCGGTCGGCCGCATCATCTTCAATGAGACCGTACCCTACGAGATCGGTTACGTCAATGAGCTGATTTCCAAGTCCTCGCTGCGCAAGATCATCACCCGTGTCATCCGCAACTGCGGTGTGCCCCGTTCGGCACAGTTCCTTGACGATGTCAAGAACATGGGTTACTACATGGCATTCAAGGGTGGCCTGTCGTTCAACCTGAACGATGTGCTTATCCCCGACCGCAAGGCCGATATTATCGCTGCCGGTGATGCCGAGGCCGAGAAGATCAAGGCCAGCTACGAGATGGGTCTCATCGGTGACAACGAGCGTTACAACCAGGTCATCGACATCTGGACCAACGTCAATACCGAGCTCACCAGCGAGCTGATGAAGCAGATCACTGCCGACAAGCAGGGCTTTAACTCGGTATTCATGATGCTTGACTCGGGAGCTCGTGGTTCTAAGGACCAGATTCGTCAGCTCTCCGGTATGCGTGGTCTGATGGCCAAGCCGCAGAAGTCAGGTGTCGAGGGTGGTCACCAGATCATCGAGAACCCGATTCTCGCGAACTTCAAGGAGGGTCTGTCCGTGCTCGAGTACTTCATCTCGACCCACGGTGCCCGTAAGGGTCTTGCCGATACCGCATTGAAGACCGCCGACGCCGGTTATCTGACCCGTCGTCTGGTTGACGTCGCTCACGACGTGATCATCAACGAGGAAGACTGTGGCACGCTCCGTGGCCTCGTTTGCCGCGAGGTGCGCCAGGGTGACCGCGTTGTCGCCTCCCTGGGCGAGCGCATCCTGGGCCGTGTTTCGGTTCATGATGTGATCGATCCCACCACTGGTGACGTGATTGTCGAGAGCGGTGAGGAAATCACCGACGCCATCGCTGCGCGCATCGACAACTCACCCATCGAGTCGGTAGAGATCCGTTCTGTCCTCACCTGCGAGGCTAAGCGTGGTGTCTGTGCCAAGTGCTATGGACGCAACCTGGCTACCCACCGCATGGTGCAGAAGGGTGAGGCCGTCGGCGTGATCGCCGCCCAGTCCATTGGTGAGCCTGGTACCCAGCTGACCCTGCGTACCTTCCACGCCGGTGGTGTGGCAAGCAACGCCTCGGCTGTTTCCAATATCACTTCGAAGTACAATGGCCGCATCGAGATCGAAGACCTGCGCACCGTTACCGACAAGGATGGTGTTGAGGTTGTTGTCGGCCGTATGGCTGAGATGTCCATCCGTGACGCCCACACCAATATGGTGCTGACCCATGCACCCATCGAGTACGGTTCAAGGCTCTATTTCAAGAGCGGCGACGACGTTGCCGAGGGTGACAAGATCTGTGAGTGGGACGCATTCAACGCCGTGATCGTCAGCGAAGTTGAGGGTACCTTGAGGTTCAAGAACCTGATCAAGGACGTCACCTACCGCGAGGAGTATGACGAGATGTCGGGTAATGCCGAAATCTTCATCATCGAGACCAAGGACCACAACCGCATTCCCGAGGCCGAGGTTATCGACAGTGAGGGCAATGTCCTCAGGTCCTACTCGTTGCCCGTGCGCGCCCACCTCATGAAGAAGGATGGCGAGGAAATCACCGCTGGCGAGGTATTCGTCAAGATTCCGCGCTCGTTCTCGGGTGGTGCCGGTGATATCACCGGTGGTCTGCCTCGTGTAACCGAGTTGTTCGAGGCTCGCAACCCGTCCAATCCTGCCATCGTCAGCGAGATTGACGGTGAGGTATCGTTCGGACGCATCAAGCGTGGTAACCGCGAGATTACCGTCAAAAGCCGCATCGGCGAGGAGAAGAAGTATCTTGTGCCTCTGTCAAAGCAGATCCTGGTTCAGGAGAACGACTTCGTGCGTGCCGGCACGCCGCTTTCCGACGGTGCCGTCACTCCCGCCGACATCCTGCGCATCAAGGGCCCCACGGCCGTTCAGGATTACATCGTGAACGAGGTGCAGGACGTTTACCGCACTCAGGGTGTGAAGATCAACGACAAGCACTTCGAGGTCATCGTGCGCCAGATGATGCGCAAGGTGCGCATTATCGATCCGGGCGACACGCGTTTCCTCGAGGAGCAGACCGTCGACAAGCGCGACTTCATGGAGGAGAACGACCGCATCTGGGGCAAGAAGATTGTCACCAACAAGGGCGACAGCGAGGAGGTCCAGAACGGTCAGATCCTGACGGCTCGCAAGCTGCGTGACATCAACTCGTCGCTCAAGCGCCGTGACATGAAGCTCGTCGTCGTTCGCGATGCCGTGCCCGCTACCAGTGAGCAGATCCTCCTGGGTATCACCCGTGCCGCGCTGCAGACCAGCAGCTTCATGTCGGCCGCTTCGTTCCAGGAGACCACCAAGGTGCTCAACGAGGCCGCTATCAACGGTCGCGTGGACACTCTCGAGGGTATGAAGGAGAACGTTATCTGCGGTCACCTCATCCCCGCCGGTACCGGTCTGCGCGAGTATCAGACTCTGGTCGTAGGCGACAAGAACGAGATGGCGCTGGCCGAGCAGGCGCGTCGCGAGCGCGAGTTTGCCGAAGTTGATGATGATTGACACCCCCAATGATTGCCATCAAGATTCAACTTTGAATGATAATATTAATAAGTTGAAATAATCGTATATATTTTCCATAGTTAATTTGTTTATTGAGGCTCCGGTTCGCTGAGAAGCGCACCGGAGTTTTTTTTCGTGGGTGAGGCGCGTCATCGTCTGCGAAATATTGTGTACCTTTGCCGGACGATGGAACAGAAGCGTGTCTCGATAGTAATGTGTACCTACAACGGGGAGAGATTCCTGCACGAGCAGTTAGACTCCCTGTTGGCGCAGACCCGTCTTCCCGACGAAATCATCATCCAGGATGACAATTCCACCGACGGCACGTGGGCGCTGCTCGAGAACTATGCTGCCCGTGACCCGCGCATCCGCCTCTACAGGAACCAGGCGGGCCAGGGTGTCAACAACAACTTCTTCAGCGCATTGCAGCGTGCCACCGGCGACCTGATTGCTATCAGCGACCAGGATGACATCTGGGAACCTGACAAAATCGAGTGCCAGCTGGCGGCCATCGGCGACAACCTGCTGTGCACGTGCCGCACCAAGCCCTTCACGACCGATGGCTCTCCCGTCAGCTATGACCCTCGCACGCCCAACTACAAGCTCCCCCGCATGCTCTACACGTCGATAGCGGGCCACACGATGCTCATCGACCGCCGCCTGCTTGACATGGTCCCTGACCATCATGTGGTGGGCAAGCTCTACTATGACGTCATTCTGGCGATGACGGCATCAGCCATGGACAGTATCTCGCTCGTGGACAAGGTGTTGGTCCATCAGCGCCGCTACCCCGAGGCCGAGACCTATACCAGCACCGACCTTCATCGCCGCCCGTCCGTCGCTAACGGCAGGTACACGCTGCTGTGGTCCCTGAAGCACTATCGCGAGATGCAGCCTTACCTGTTCGACTACTTCCAGCGCCGCCATCGCTTGCTGCAGGGCATACCGGCGCAGGGCGAGACCTACGAGGACGTTACCGCCATGGCCGACCTCGAGGGCAGGCCCGGGCTGGGCAACCTGTTGCGCCTGTGCCGTTATCATGTCAAGCACCGCCACAATCTGTTCTACACCGAGGGGCGCGGCCTGGTCAACGCGCTGCGTGCTATGCTCTACTGCATCATGCACGTTTACTTCTTTCGCCATCTCCTTAACAAATAAACAGCTGATTTCTTTGTGAGTTATCATCGTCGCATGGGATTTTTATTGTACCTTTGCGGCGAGATTTGGTGCCTGGGGCCGCTGCCCCGGGTGAAAAGGGAACCGGGTGAGAATCCCGGACAGACGGTGCTGCTGTGTGCCCCCCTGTGATGGAATCCCCCGCACTTGACCACTGCGTTCGGCCAGACCGGCGTGGGAAGGGCAAGATGCAACTGAGGTAGGGGAGGGGCGAGTCAGAAGACCTGCCAAGTCGTGAACATAGAAACCCGTAACTTGACTGTAATGCGATCACTGTTTGTGGCTCTGTTCATGTTTGTGCTCTGCGTCCTGTGCGTCAATGCCCAGGAAGGCCTGCTTGCACACCAGGTCGACTCGGTGATGGCCGCTGTCGGGCACGGGCGCCTCGACTCGATGCAGTATATCCAGAATGTCATCATTTATGGCCGTCGTCCCTATGAGGACGTCATCCCGGCCCAGGAACTCACCGGCAAACAGCTCGAGGGGCTCAATAGCCACTCCGTTGCCGATGCCGTGCGCTACTTTGCCGGCGTGCAGCTCAAGGACTACGGCGGCGTGGGGGGACTCAAGACCGTGGACATCCGCTCGATGGGCACCAACCACATGGGAGTCTTCTATGACGGCATCCAGATCGGCAACGCGCAGAACGGTCAGGTCGATCTGGGCAAGTTCTCGCTAGACAACATCGAGGCCATCTCCCTCTATAACGGCCAGCGCAGCAACATCTTCCAGAGCGCCAAGGACTATGGGGCCGCCGGAACCATCTACCTGCGCACCCGGCGACCCAAGTTTGCCGTCGGCAAGCGTGACAACCTGAATGTGTCGTTCAAGACGGGTTCCTTCGGCCTCGTGAATCCCAGCGTGAGATGGGAGCACAAGTTGAGCCGCGCGGTGAGCCTGTCGTTCAACAGCGAGTTCACATACGCCACGGGCAAGTACCGTTTCCGCTACATGCGTCACTACAGCGACGGCTCGCTGGCCTGGGACACCACTGCCGTGCGCCAGAACGGCGAGGTTCGCTCCTATCGCGTTGAGGGCGCCGTCTTCGGCGTCATGCCCAGCGGCAAGTGGCATGCCAAGGCCTACTGGTATGACAGCCGCAAGGGCATCCCCGGTGCCATCGTCAACAACGTGTGGAAGCATGCCCAGAAGCAGTGGGACAGCAATTTCTTCGTCCAGGGGGCCTATCAGCGCAAGTTCACCGACCGCTATGAGATGATGTTCAATGCCAAGTACTCGCGCGACTACCTCCACTACCTCAACCCCGACACCACACTGATGTACATCGACAACAAGTTCTGGCAGGACGAGATTTACCTCTCGACAGCCAACAAATATACCATCCTCACCGACTGGGACGTCAACCTCTCGGTGGACTACCAGTGGAACAGCCTCGACGCGACGTTGACGGGCTTCGGTTACCCCATCCGCCACACCGTGCTCACGGCGCTGGCGAGCGCATGGACCTGGCACGGCTTCAAGGCGCAGGGCAGCCTGCTCTACACGATGGTCAATGACCGTTCCTCGGCACGTTTCGACGGCCAGGTGGTGGGAAAGATGAGCAAGTACATGAATAAGTTGACGCCTGCCGTCTTCCTCAGTTGGCAGCCCTGGCAGGACCGTGAATTCAACCTGCGTGCCTTCTACAAGCGCATCTTCCGCATGCCCACCTTCAACGACCTCTATTACACCGACATGGGCAACATCACGCTCGACCCCGAGTATGCCACCCAGTACAACGTAGGCTTTCTCTACCGTCTGCTTACCGACCGTGGCCTGCTGGCCGGCGTGAAACTCAGCGCCGATGCCTACTACAACTACATCACCGACAAGATTATCGCTGTCCCCAAGGGAACGGGACAGTACCGATGGATGATGATGAACGTGGGCATCGTCAAGATACGCGGCATCGACGTCAGCGCTCGCACCACGCTGCGGTTGCCGGCAGATGTAATCCTGGACATCAACCTGAGCTACACCTATCAGAAGGCGCAGGACTACACCAACCCTGCCGACAACGGGGACGGCGGCACCTACAAGGGCCAGCTGGCCTACATCCCCTGGCACAGCGGTTCGGTAGTGGGCCACCTGGGCTGGCACGACCTGGACGTGAACTACAGCTTCATCTACGTGGGTGAGCGCTACCACACCAGTGCCAATACCCGCGAGAACCACGAGCAGCCGTGGTACACCCACGACCTCTCGGCTGGCTACCTCTTCCACCTGGGCAAGACGACATTAAAAGTCTCGGGCGAGGTCAATAACCTCTTCAACCAGTACTACGACGTCATCCTCAACTACCCGATGCCCGGCCGCAACTACAAACTCATCCTCAAATTCGACATCTGATGAACTCATTAAAGAAATATTGGGACTCGGGGACGGTTCTTTTGTCCCACTTTGTGGTTTTGGTGTTGCTGCTGGCGGGGTGCCGCGAGGAGGTGACCATCTTCCTGCCGGAGCACGTGTCGGTGGCACAGCCCGAATTCACCGACATCGAGGGCTTCTACCTGCTGTGCGAGGGTAACATGGGCTGGAATAAGGCCACGCTCGACTACTATGACTATGCCGAGGGCGAGTATCTCAGGAATATCTTCTCCTATGCCAACCCGATGGTGCCCAAGGAGATGGGTGACGTGGGCAACGACCTGGGCATCTATGGCAGCAACCTGTATTGCGTCATCAACTGCTCCAACAAGATTGACGTGCTCGACAAGTACACCTGCAAGAAGAAGTACCAGATCAACATCCCTAACTGCCGCTTCATCCGCTTCTATGGCGGCTATGCCTATGTGACCAGCTATGCTGGCCCCGTGCAGATCAACCCCAACTACGAGCAACGCGGTTATGTCGCCAAGATCGACACGGTCACCATGCAGGTCGTGGACACCTGCCTCGTCGGCTTCCAGCCTGATGAACTCGAGATTGTTGAAGGCAAAATCTATGTCGCCAACTCGGGCGGCTACATGGTGCCCAACTACGAGAACACCCTGTCGGTCATCGATGTAGCCACGTTCAAGGAGGAGCGCCGCATCCCCATCGCCATCAACCTGTCGTGGGTCAAGGGTGACCGTCACGGCATGCTCTGGGTCGCCTCGCGTGGCGACTACTACACCCGCCAGAGCAAGATATATGCCTATGACACGCGCAAGCAGCAGCTCGTGGACAGCATCGACTGCCGCGTGAGCAACATGTGGCTCGACGGCGACTCGCTCTACGTCGTCAGCACCGAGTGGAGCTATGTGTCGATGAACAATGCCTTCTCCTATGCCGTCATCAACACCCTGACACGCGAGAAAGTGTGTGACAACTTCATCACCGACGGCACCGACAAGGAAATCGTCATCCCCTATGCCGTAGCCGTCAATCCCATCACCCACGACATCTATGTCACCGACGCCAAGGACTATGTCTCGCCCGGGCGTCTCTTCTGCTTCGACCGCTATGGGGTCAAGAAGTGGGACGTGCGCACCGGCGACATCCCGGCACACTTCGCCTTCCTGGGCAATAACATCAATGAAAGATAGACTATAAATACTAAAAACGATATGAAAAAGATAAGGACCATTCTGTTGGCGTCAGTGACCATGTTGGTCGCCCTGACATCGTTGGCCAACCACCCGTGGCTGACGCGCGTCTATCAGTACCGACCCGCCCCCGGCCAGTTCATCAACACGCTGCCTGCCTGCAGGGTAGGGGAACCGATAGACAGTGTCCTGGCACGCTGCCGTGCCAGCATCTGCGGACGCATCGACACGACGACCTTCACCTTCCACGGCGAACTCGTCACCCGCATCGACACCGTCTGGGCCGAGAGCATGATCTCGCTGGGCGGCTATGGCGGCTACGTGGTCGTGGGCTTTGACCATCCGGTCGTCAATATGCACGGCTATGACTTCGAGATTTGGGGCAACGCCTTCTACAGCGACCAGACCTCGAACGGCGGCAGTTGCGAGCCCGGCATTGTCATGGTGGGAGTGGACAGCGACGGCGACGGGGTGCCTAGTGACGGCGACCGCTGGTATGAGCTCGCCGGCAGCGAGTATGGCCACCCCTCGACCCAGCACGACTACACCATCACCTACTACCGTCCCGACGAGAACAAGCAGCGCACGCCCAGCACGACCGACCCCAGCCTGAACGACACGACCTACATCCGGTGGACCAGCAACGACGTCAACCCCGACAGCACCAGCGGCTATATGAGCCGCAACACCTTCCACAACCAGCCCTACTGGCCCTTGTGGCTCCAGGACGAGGAGACGCTCACCTTCAGCGGCGCGAAACTGCGTTGCAACGCCTTTAACATGGGAGGTGCGGGAGCCAACGCCTATTTCGTCCTCAACTACTTCGGCTGGGGATATGTGGACAACATGCCCAATAATCCGGCAAGGCGCCCCCAGGAGGGTACGGTCTATAATCCCGGATTCAAGATTGACTGGGCCGTCGATGAGAATGGACGTCCCGCCAATCTCACGCACATCGATTTCGTCAAGATTTATAACGCTGAGAATCAGTATTGTGGATGGATCGGAGAAACTTCGACCGAGGTGGCCGGAGGCATCGACTATCATCCCGACGCCGAGCTGCCCGTCCCGATAACCGGCGACGTGAACCTCGACGGTGAGGTCACTGTGAGCGACATCAATGCCGTTGTCGATGTCATCTTCCAGGGCGGTTATGTCGCCGCTGCCGATGTCAACAGAGACGGTGAGGTCAACGTGAGTGACATCAATGCAGTCGTTGACCTGATTGTGCGCTAGCAGACAAAATAATTCTATGCAAAAAACCGGACAGCCTGGAAGCGGCCACCACCGTGCTTGCTTTCAGGCTGTCGCCATGCAGTTCCTGATTGCTTGATATCTGCCTTGAAAATACCATAATTCGTATCAATCTATTATGTGCCGCATCGGCATGTAAATAGCAGTCTATTAGGCCTTTTCTACTGAAAATAATATTTTTGAGAAAAACTAATCTGAATAATTTTGCAGATTTTATTTTTTTAGTTATTTTTGCCGCGAGAAAGGATGTTGCCTCTTTTCGCTATTGTGTCAGCTTAAATCTCACTATTGTATTTATGGGATTTCGGTTTGTGCCAGACGACATTGATTCAACACTATTGTTTTAATAATTAACCAATTAACATTTACTTTTTTATGAAGAAAGGTTTTAAACTTCTGTTAGCAGCGTTTATGACGCTGGCTATGTTTGTGCCTGCACAGGCCGATGTTTTGACCGTGTATGATGAGACGGCTACCAATGAGTATTCGCCCATCTACGGTTATTACTATGACACCCCGGGTTACATCGTCCAGACGATCCTTCCCGAGGAAGATCTTACTGCGATGCAGGGTACTTTCATCAGTTCGATGAAGTTCTATCCTGCAGGAGAGAATGGTAACTTGATCGATGGCGGCAAGCTCGCCGTTTCTCTGGGTACCACCACTCGTACTAGCTTTGCTGGCACCGACCCTCTTGAGGTGACCCCGGTTGCCGAGATCACGATGACCCAGGGCGAGACTGAGGTTGTTGTTAACTTCACTGATCCCTTCTTCTATGAGGGTGGCAATCTCGTGATCGAGACCAAGGTGATTGAGAAAGGT
Source organism: uncultured Bacteroidales bacterium (assembly GCA_902760865.1). Classification (GTDB taxonomy): domain Bacteria; phylum Bacteroidota; class Bacteroidia; order Bacteroidales; family Muribaculaceae; genus Sodaliphilus. The sequence goes on from CACWID010000015.1 coordinate 42,413, forward strand.
AATTATCCCCACAACTTCTTCTTGGGTAAGGCCTCGAATGTAGCCAACGTGCTGCTTAAGGGTGTTTATACATCCTCGACCGATGGTTTCTATCCCAAGACCACCTTCACCTATGAGCAGCTTGACGACTATGCTGCCATCAGCACTAAGGCACTTGCTTACGGCAAGCTCGTTCTGGGTACCGATGCTGTCAGCAAGACCATCACTATCACCAACCTGGGTAAGAACGCCTTCACTCCCGCCATCAGCGGTGTATCGGCTCCCTTCAGCGTAGAGGCTGTCGGTGAGGTTGCTCCCGGCGAGACCAAGAACATCGTTGTTACCATGACTCCCAATGCCGTTGGCGAGTATGAGCAGACCATGACCATCAACTGCGGTGCAGCTGGCGAGTTCGAGGTTGCTCTGACTGGTGAAGTTCGTGCCGAGGTTACTGTTGCCGATGGCACCAATACCGATAGTCACGTCCCCGTTTACGGTATGAGCTACGACGGTCCTGATGGCGTGGGCCAGATGATCTATCCCGCCGAGATGCTGACTGACTTGGTAGGCAAGAAGATCAACTCTCTCGCATTCTACCACGACCTGGCCAGCCACAAGATGGACGGTGGTAACATCCAGCTTTCGATCAAGGTTGTCGACGAGGCTGCCTTTGCAAGCGCAACTCCTATCACCGACATGACCGTTGTTGCCAATGTCGCTCCCGTGGCTGGTGAGACCGAGCTCGTGTTCACCTTCAATGAGCCCTTTGAGTACACTGGTGGTAACCTGGCCGTTGAGGCCCTCGTGACCGAGGCCGGTAGCTATGGCTACGAGAAGTTCTATGGTGTAGCTGCTCAGGCTGCTTCCTATGGCTACTACAATGACTTCGGCTTTGAGTCTAAGGTCTTCAACTTCCTGCCCAAGGCTACCTTCGGCTATGTAGCTGAGGATACTCCCGTTGAGATCACTTCTTACACCGTAGTTGGCCCCGAGACCATCTTTGGCAGCAACTGGAACCCCAACGACGAGTACAACGACATGACCTTCAACGCTGAGACTGGCGTTTACACCTGGAGCAAGGAAGATGTTACCCTGTATAACGGCTTTGAGTTCAAGGTTGTCGGTAACCACGACTACAGTATCTATGAGTGGCCTGTTGGTCCCTACAACTGGGTAGCCAACCTGCCCGAGGAGGATGGCGAGGGCATCTATGACATCCTGATCACCTTCAATCCCGATGCTGTTGACAGTCTCAAGATCACCTGCACGCTGACCAAGGTCGGTGAGGTTGATCCGATTGAGCATGTTTACACCGTAGTAGGTCCCGAGCACGTATTCGGCAGCGAGTGGAACACCAACGACGAGAACAACAACATGACTCTCGACGCTGAGACCGGTCTGTACACCTGGAGCAAGGAGAACGTTGCTCTGACCGAGAGCTTCGGCTTCAAGGTTGTCGGCGACCACAGCTGGGCTAACGAGTGGCCCCAGGGTTACAACAACAACTGGATCGTGAACATTGACGAGGCAGGCAACTACGACCTGTTCATCACCTTCAACGCCGAGACCGGTGAGATCAACTGCGTTGCTACCAAGGTTGAGCCTCAGCCCGAGTTTATCCGTGGCGACGTTAACGGTGACAAGACCGTGACCATTGCCGATGTTACCGCACTGGTTAACATGCTGCTCCGCAACGACCCGATGATTCCCGCCGCTGACACCAACCTCGACGAGAAGATGACCATCGGCGACGTTACCGCTCTGATCAACTACCTGCTGAGCAAGAGCTGGTAATCCCATGTCAGAAACTGATTAATTCATCAAGGGGAGATATTCAAGGAGAAGTCTCCCCTTGATAGAATTATAAAGGAACAAATTGAAAAACGCTTATATCACTTTTGTATCACTACTTAAATCATTTATTATTATGAAGAAAAGCTTTAAACTCCTGAGCGCTTTGTTTATCGCACTGGCTGGCTTTGCTACGATGCAGGCTGGCGAAATCACTTTGTTCGAAGGTACTAATACCAACGAGAAAGTGCCCATCCGTGGCAATTATGTTGACACCGAGAACTACACCATCCAGACCATCATGCCCGAGGATCAGCTGACCGAGCTGGTGGGCAAGGAGATCAACTCGATTAAGTTCTATGTTGCCAACGAGGGCGGTAGCCAGCTCGAAGGCGGTCTGCTGGCCGTTTCGGTCGGTACTACTACCACGACTTCGTTCCCCAGCTGGAGCCCCTCTCCCCTTGAGGGTCTGACTCATGTCGCTGACATCACCTTCACCAAGGGTGAGACCGAGATTCTCATCAACTTTGAAGCTCCCTTCACCTATGAGGGTGGCAACTTCGTGATCGAGACCAAGGTCGTTACCACGACTGTATGGGAAGACGTAGCTTTCTATGGCCTGAATTCTGGTTACAACAATGCCCTCGTCAAGGGTAACTACACCGCTTCGGTAGAGCAGTTCTTCCCCAAGACCACCTTTGGCTTCGTTGGTGGTGACACCCCCGAGCCCGAGTTTATCCGTGGCGACGTGAACGGTGACAAGGACGTGACTATCGGCGACGTTACCGCACTGGTTAACATGCTGCTCCGCAACGACCCGATGATTCCCGCTGCCGACACCAACCTCGACGAGCAGATGACCATCGGTGACGTTACCGCTCTGATCAACTACCTGCTGAGCAAGAGCTGGCCCACTCAGGAATAAGAATTGATTTGACCTGAATCGAACAAGAGGATGTGCCTGAAATCAGGCGCATCCTTTTTTTTCTTTAAACGTGGCTCGGGAGAGTGTGATTCATTCCCCCCTCTATGTCTTGAAGATTAATCCCTGAAATGTGATAATTGGTTAATATTTAATTTTTTATCATCGGCTTTCTCAAGAAAGTTGTCCAAAAATATTTTTAAAACACTGATAATCAGTATTGTATATTTCTACAAAGTCCAAAAAGTTTCCAAAAACAAAAATTTCTTCCTAATTCTGTTTGCCATTTAAAACCGCTGTATTATCTTTGCAATCCCAAATCGGCACCGCCGGTTCTTTTTACGATAGCAATGGTTTTTCTTTAAACTTCTTGATACCTTATATATTTTATGATTCAGACCGTATTGAAACGTGACGGCCGTGTTGTCGGCTACAACGAGGAAAAAATAAAGGCCGCCATCCGCAAGGCCATGCTCGCCACCGAGGCGGGCGAGGACGAAAGTCTCATACAGCGCATCGCCGACCGCATCGGCCAGCACGGGCGCAGCCAGATGAGCGTCGAGGACATCCAGGACATGGTGGAGCTCGAGCTGATGAAGAGCCCCCGCAAGGAGGTGGCCCGATGCTACATCAACTATCGCCACCAGCGCAGTGTCGCCCGCAAGGCCAAGACCCGCGACATGTTCCTGGAGATCATCAATGCCAAGAATAACGACATCACCCGCGAGAACGCCAACATGAATGCCGACACGCCTGCCGGCATGATGATGAAGTTTGCCAGTGAGACGACCAAGCCCTTCGTCGATGATTACCTGCTCAGCGAGGAGGCCCGCGAGGCCGTGCGGGGCAATTACCTGCACATCCACGACAAGGATTACTATCCCACCAAGAGCCTCACCTGCGTGCAGCATCCCCTCGACAAGGTCCTCAAGCAGGGCTACATGGCCGGACACGGTGAGTCGCGTCCAGCCAAGCGCATCGAGACGGCCGGCGTCATCGCCTGCATCACCATGGAGACCGCCCAGAACGAGATGCACGGCGGACAGGCCATTCCCGCATTTGACTTCTATTTGGCACCCTACGTGCGTCGCTCCTTCATCGAGGAGGTGAAGAACCTCGAGACGCTGATGGGGCAGGACTACAGTCGGCTCTATGACGTGAAGCTCGACGACTACATCGAGCGCGAGCTGGATTTCCTGCAGGGCGATGAGCGCATCCTCCAGCACGCTATTAATCAGACCGTTAGACGCGTCCATCAGGCGATGGAGGCCTTTATCCACAACATGAACACCATCCACTCGCGTGGAGGTAACCAGGTGGTTTTCAGCTCCATCAACTATGGTACTGACACCAGTGCCGAGGGTCGCTGCATCATTCGTGAGCTGCTCAACTCGACCTATCGCGGCGTGGGTAACGGCTCGACGGCCATCTTCCCCATCCAGATCTGGAAGAAGAAGACCGGCGTGAGCTACAAGCCTGGTGACCCCAACTATGACCTCTACCAGCTGGCTTGCAAGGTGACGGCGCGTCGTTTCTTCCCCAACTTCGTCAACCTCGACGCCACCTATAACTTCCACGAGCAATGGCGTCCCGATGACCCCGAGCGCTACAAGCACGAGGTGGCAACCATGGGCTGCCGCACCAGGGTGTTTGAGAACCGCTTCGGCGAGAAGACGTCCATCGGACGAGGCAACCTGTCGTTCTCGACCATCAACATCGTGAGACTGGCCATCGAGTGCATGTCCATCAAGGACAAGCAGGAGCGCATCGACCGCTTCTTTGCCAAGCTCGACAATATGCTCGAGGTGACCGCACGTCAGCTCGACGCCCGCTTCCAGTACCAGAAGACCGCCATGGCCAAGCAATTCCCGCTGCTCATGTCGCAGCTGTGGAACGGTGCCAGCGAGCTCGCTCCCGACGACAGGGTCGAGGGCGTCATCAACCAGGGTACACTGGGTATCGGTTTCATCGGCCTGGCCGAGTGCCTGATTGCCCTCGTGGGACACCATCACGGCGAGAGCGATGAGGCCCAGCAGCTGGGTATCAAGATTGTGACCTACATGCGCGACCGTGTCAACGAGTTCAGCGAGCGTTACCAGCACAACTACAGCGTGTTGGCTACTCCGGCCGAGGGCCTGAGCGGAAAATTCACGCGCCGCGACCGTAAGGACTTCGGCGAAATCCCCGGTGTCACTGACAAGATCTACTACACCAACAGCAACCACGTCCCCGTCTATTACAAGTGCTCTCCCAAGCACAAGGCTGAGATCGAGGCGCCCTATCATGAGCTGACCCGCGGTGGGCACATCTTCTATGTCGAGATCGACGGCGACGCCACCCACAATCCCGAAGCCATCGCCAATGTGGTGGACCTCATGGACAAGTACAATATGGGTTACTGTTCGGTGAACCATAACCGCAACCGCTGCATGGACTGCGGCTACGAGGACGCTACCGAGGGCCTTGAGGAATGCCCGAGCTGCCACGGTCACAACATCGACCGCCTGCAGCGCATCACCGGCTACCTCGTCGGCACCACCGACCGCTGGAACAGCGGCAAACTTGCCGAACTCAAGGACCGCGTCGTACATAAGTAATTTAGCCTTTGGCCTTTAGCCATTAGCCTTTAGCCTTTAGCAGTGTTGAAGGTTCAAAAGCTAATAGCTAACGGCTAAAGGCTAACAGCTAAAGGCTAACAACTAAACAATGCTTCGAGTACTGCACATCGTTGAGGGCACCAGCGTCGATGGACCGGGCCTGCGCACGTCAATCTACTTGGCGGGCTGCAACCATCGTTGCCCGGGCTGTCACAACCCGGAATCCTGGAATCCGCAGGGTGGGGAAGAACGTACCCTCGACGAACTGATGCAGGTCATCGCCTATAACGAGGCCCCCGTCACCCTCTCTGGCGGGGACCCGCTGCAGCAGCCTGAAGGCACCCGCGCCCTGATCCACCGCATCAAGCAGGAGCTGGGTTACAACGTCTGGTGCTTCACCGGCTACACGTGGGAGGAAATCGAGCAAGACCCCGAATTGCTGGCCGTCGTGCAGGAACTCGATGTCCTCGTGGACGGCCCCTTCGTCCAGGCCGAGCGCGACATCTCCCTCCGCTTCCGCGGCAGCCGCAACCAGCGCCTCATCGACGTCCAGCGCACCCTCTCCACAGGCACCGTCACCCTCTGGCAATAACTCTACCGCCCCTTTTCTTCCAGGTTTTCTGTGCCATGGCTTTGCCATGGTCGCAGTTCCCGTGTGGCATGTCAGGTAATTTCCCTCATTCCAGCAAATAATTCTCCCTGCCTGTTGTCCATCTAGGGACAATTTTCTATATTTGCAATGTGAAGTCAAGCACTCACCTCCAAACGGATTGATCACCTCAAAAATGACCTGGAAATGATGAAATCACTCAGAATGACACCCTTTTTCGTCCTGTTATTGATAGGGACTCTCGCCACCTCGTTGCAGACCCAGGCCGCGCCCATCACGCGCCAGCAAGCGCAGCAGAATGCCATCGCCTTCATGGCACAACGGGGCAAGGCAGTTGCTGTTTCCTCCTTGCGCGTCGCTCCGATGCGGTTCTCCACGACATGGACGGCCGAACCGCTCTATCTGTTCAACATCGGTGACAACCAGGGCTACGTCATTGTCAGCGGTGATGACTGTGCGCCTGCCGTTCTCGGCTATTCCGACTGTGGCTCGATTGACGCCAACACCATGCCCGAGAACATGCGCGGGTGGCTCGACGAGTATGCCAGCCAGATACAGTTCATGCGCGACCATGGCCTCTCATGTTCGCGTACACGGGCAAGATCGGATTCCATGCCTGCCATTCCTCCGCTGCTGACGACTGGATGGGACCAGCTAAACCCCTTCAACAGGGCCTGTCCGTTGACACCCAGCGGAAACCACTATCCGGCGGGCTGCGTGGCCACGGCGATGGCCCAGGTGCTCAACTACCACCGCGCCAATTCGGTAACGCACACCACGCATGAAATGACTGATTACATCACGTCGGGCGGCGTATATGTTGATGCGATACCGGCCGGGTCATTTATCGATTGGGACAATATCCTGGATAGCTACTGGCGCGTCTCGGCTACCCAAGAGCAGCTGGATGCCGTGGCCTGGCTCATGAGGTATTGTGGCTCTGCAGTACACATGCAATATGCGCTGGGAGGCTCCACGGCAAGGATGGCCAACGTTCCGATGGCGATGGTCGCTTATTTCAATTATAGCTCAAAGGCTGAGGCCATTGTCCGGAACGAGAGCGGCTTGTCGGACGAAGAATGGGAGAACCTCGTCTATTCTGAATTGAGCAATTCGCGGCCCCTCGTGTATAGCGGGGGAAAGCCCTCTTATCAAGGGCATGCCTTTGTCTGCGACGGTTATGACGGTGAGGGCTATTTCCACATCAATTGGGGCTGGACCAATTCTATGGGCTATTATCTGCTCACGGCCATTGACTCGGATGACCCTGCGCTCTTGGACTTTTACCTGAATCAATGTGCAGTGGTCCATGCCGAGCCCAGGTCGAATCTGCCTTTACCAGACGCTGGAGTCCGTTTTGCCGATCCCTTGGCAAGGGCGGTTTGCCTCCAAACCGGTGATGTGGATGATGATGGGACACTGACTGCCGAGGAGGCCCGGGCGATCACCGGAATCAGCAAGTTCTATGCTTCTGGGGTCACGTCATTTGATGAATTCCAGTATTTTACGGGCATCACCACGGTGAGTGACCGGATGTTCTCTGGTTGTGAATACTTGAAGAGCGTCACGCTGCACGACAATATCACGGCTATCGGGAGAAATGCCTTCTATGGATGCCGCAGCTTGAAGGAGTTCACGATGCCTTGCTCGGTCACTGTATTCCGATTCCAGGCTTTTATGGGTTGCGACAGTCTGAAGCACTTCATCTGGAACGCCCGCCAATGCGGGTTTGACTATATGGCTTCGCTGCCGTCTGCGGTGGAGTGGTTGACCTTTGGCGATAGTGTCATCGTGATACCTGGCAATGCCGCTAAGAGTTCCAAAATCACTAGACTGGACATCGGCAAGTCGGTGACCGTCATCGGTGCATCCGCTTTCTATAAATGCAAGGGCTTGAAGAGGGTGATAATAGCTGATGCGGTCACTAAAATTGGCGGCCAGGCATTCTTTGAGTGTTCGGGCCTGGAGGAATTGGTCCTTGGCAAATCGGTCTCTACCATCGGCGACAGGGCTTTTGACCTGTGCACTAACTTGAAGCATGTCACCATTCCCGATTCCGTGACATCCATCGGCTCTTATGCTTTCTACTCCTGCACCAACTTGCGCAGCGTGGTCATCGGTAAGTCGGTCACCGCGCTCAATGTCAGTGCATTCGCTCGCTGCGACAGCCTGAAGACCGTCACCTGTCTGCTGCCGGAGCCGCTGGACATCCGCAGCAACGCGTTCGAGAATGTTTATGAGCATGCAGTCCTCAGGGTGCCCGCCGACGCTGTCGAGGCCTACAGAGCGACCTCGCCTTGGAACCAATTTGCCGATATCGTCGCCATCGACCCGACGTCAGGCGACGTCAATCTGGATGGCGTCACCAGCATCGACGACCTCACCGAGCTGATCAACCAGCTGCTCAAAGGCGAGACACCGGAGTATAGCGACGTCGATGCCGACGGCTCGGTCAACATCGATGACGTCAACGCCCTCATCAACATAATCCTCAACCACCAGTAGGACCGCATGAAGTACTTTTGACGGTATTGATTGTGCGTGTCGTTTTCTTGTGGATAGAGGATGCAAAAAAGCATTGATTATTGTTGTTTTGGAAAAAAGTTGTACCTTTGCAGTAACAAATTGAACGTGTTGAGGTTTCCTTACCTGAAACGGGTAGGAATCAATAGGGAACCAGGTGAGACTCCTGGACAGTACCCGCTGCTGTAACTCCCTGACATCACATCGCGCGGCATCATGCCACTGGTTGCAGACATCACGCTTGCATCATCACCGGGAAGGCGCCGACGGCGATGGGGGAGAAGTCAGAAGACCTGCCTCCGCACGGCCTGTTTATCGTGGTTCACGCGGCACTTGAACCCTGGCGAAGTGAGATGATGCAGAGCAATCTGTGCCTTTTTTGACATCTTCACCGGCCTGCTGTCGGTTACTCGTGCGGCTTGATTCACAACAAGATGTGAAACGAATAACAATGAAGTGACATGAAGAAATCGTTACTTATTTCATCACTGGTGGCCATGGCAGCGTTGACGGCAAATGCCGACAATTCGCCCTACATTGCCCACGTGTATGACTACATGCCGGCTCCCGGCCAATTTGTCAACGTATATCCGTCCTACAAGCCCGGTTATACCCAGGACAGCATCAACGCCCAGCTCGAGACCGCCCTGTGCGGCAAGTTGGGTGCCACTGTCAGCCTGGGCAGCTACGGCGGCTACATCGTCTTCGGCTTCGACCACCCGGTGATCAACAGGCACGGCTATGACGTGAAGATCTATGGCAATGCCATGCAGAGCCAGGCCGTGTCCGATCAGGCCGGCGGCAGCTGCGAACCCGGCATCATCATGGTGGGCGTGGACATGGACGACAACGGCATCCCCAGTGAGGGCGACATGTGGTACGAAATCAAGGGCGCCAACTACGACCAGTGCCTGCATGGCTACGAGGTGACTTATTACAAGCCCGACGAGGCCAAGCCCCGTGTGCCCCATGAGAGCTGGCGCTTTATCACCGATATGGAGTACGTCCAGTGGACCAGCAACGACCCTGACGAGTCCGACGGCTACGTGTGGCGCAATTCCTTCCACAATCAGCCCTACTGGCCGCTATGGATCGAGGACACGGTGCTCACCTTCCGCGGCACCAAGTTGCCCAATCTGGCCGTCGACATGAGTGGCGGCAACGGCAACAACTGGTTTCAGCCATTCTTTGGCGAGGGCTATGTGGACAACCTGCCCAATGCCGATGAGCCCGGTTTCAAGATTGATTGGGCCATCGATGAGGACGGCAATCCCGTGAATCTTGACCACATCGACTTCGTCAAGGTCTATTGCGGCCAGTTGGCCTACTGTGGTTGGCTGGGCGAGACCTCGACCGAGGTGGGCGGGGCCGAAGACCTGCACCCCGATGCCAAGCCCTGGCTGCAGGGTGACGTGAACGATGACGGCACGGTGAATATCGCCGATGTGACCTCACTTATCAGGCTCTTGCTCAGCAGCCTGGTTACCGAAGATAATAAGGCTTTGGCCGACATCAATCATGACGGCAGCGTGAACATCGCCGACGTGACAGCATTAATCAACCAGTTATTGACCAAGAGATGAAGAAGTTAGCGATCATACTGGCAGCGACCTTAGCTGCCGCGATGGGGTGGGCCCAGGACTTCACCTTCACCAACGGTGTGTTCTTCGTCAACGAGGACCGTTATGGCCCCAACCAGGGCTCCATCAATTTCTATGACTATGACTACAATGAGATGGAGTATAATGTCTATGCCATGGTCAATCCCGGCCTCAAACTGGGTGTCACATCCCAGCATGGACAGCTCTTCGGCGGCCGGTTCTTCGTCGTCAGCAAGCAGGCCAATAGCGCCGAAGCATCGGGCAGCACCATCGGCTCACGCCTGGCGGTACTCGATGCCGTCACGCTCAAGCAGCAGGGCAGCCTGTTGCGCTTCGGTGAGAATCCCGACAGCGTGTACGATGGCCGCTGCTATTGTGCTGTGAACAATGACAAGGGTTATATCGCCACGAGTGCGGGAATCTTTGTGCTGGATGTCAATGCGATGACCACACGCGGCCCCATCCACGGCACCGAGTCGAGCGCCAATGGCGATTACAACAGCCTCTACTACGGCCAGTGCGGTGACATGGTGCGTTTCGGCCAGTATGTGTTTGCTGTGCAGCAGGGCAAGGGACTCCACGTCATCGACCCTGTCAGCGACGTGGTCGTGGCCACCTTGCCGTTCCCCGACATCGTCACGGTCTTTGTCACTGCTGGCGGTAACCTCTATGTGGCAAACAACAGCCGTGAGATATACGACTATGGCAGTGGACCTTATGTGGCCGACTTCTCGCGCATCGACCCCGTCACTTTTGACGTGATGGAGGTGCATGAGCTGGGATCCCTTCACGGTGCCCTGAGCTCATGGGGCGCCTGGCGAGCCCGTATGCTCTGTGTGGATCCTGCCAGGGAACGGGTCTATTACAGCTATGACGAGTTCCAGAACTACATCAGCTGCTATGACTTCATCACCCGCCAGTTCATCGACCGATACATCGAGCTGCCCGAGGCTGCCGAAATCAACTGGGACGGCACGCAAAACATGCAGGGTCTCTATGCATCGGCGTTGAGCTTTGACCCGCACACGGGGGACCTTGTGGTTCAGACACTTGAGGCTGCCCCGATGTATGCCTACCAGATCTTCAACCACAACTGGGTCCTCTTCTATGACGGTGCGACACGCGAGCTCAAGCGCCAGGTGCGACTCCAGGATGCCTATTGGTTCCCGGCAATGGCCGTTTACCCTGACCTGTATGCACCGACGGTGACCATCGGTGAACAGGTGTTGCATTCGGGCCAACAGGTGGCTATCGACCTGCTTGATGCCGTCAGCGATGCCGACAACATGCCGTCGCTGGCCGTGACCACGGCTGTGAGTGCCAACCCGTCAGTCGTCAGGGCCACAGTGAGCGGCCTGCAGCTGGTTCTCGATGCCGTGGAGCCTGGCCGTACCACCGTCACCGTGACCACCGACAGCAACGGCCGCCTGGCCACCTGCTCATTCACGGTCTCGACGACTACAGCACCGATTCCCGGTGACGTGGACATGAACGGCAAGGTGAATATCGCTGACGTGACAGCGCTTATCAATGTGATGCTCGGCTCGGTGCTCAACATTTATGACACGGGCGCATGCGACTTCGACCAGAACGGAAAAATCAATATCGACGACCTGACGGCTTTGATTGCCCTGATATTGAGAAATGGACATTAATTATTGTTTAACTACTTATAATATTCTTTTTACTATGAAGAAGATTTTTACTTTTGCAACTGTTGCCCTGATGGCTTCGGCAGCATGGGCTGGCGTGATTACGCTTGACATGAACAAGCCCATTAATCCCGCTGTAATCGAGTATGGTGCCAACAATGTCTGGACCGAGTGCTACAACGACGTGGACTACACGTGGTTGGAATTCGGCGACGAGAACGGCGAATTCATGCTCTCACACCTCATCGACGGCGAGGGCGCTTCCTGGGGTGGCTACTACTGGGATGGCTTCACTCCCGCTATCGGTGGTGACCAAACGGACTACGGCCAGGCTGGTAGCAGCGCTGGCTGGACCACCATGTTTGGTGGCTGTATGGCAGGTGGCGGCTGTGTCATCAACGCTGACGGCACGGTGACCGCTGACCCCGCACAGCCCTATCTTGTGGCTTATTACAGCAACTGGGCGATGGAGGGTCCCAGCAACCAGGTGATGTTCGTGGACAAGGAGGGTAAGACCACCTTTGAGCCCGTTGGCGTGTATGTCTGCAACCACCCCTGGCCCTATTATGGCTGCGAGCATGGCGACGGTTTAGGCGAACCCTTTGGCGAGGGTGACTACTTTGAGCTGATTGCCCACGGTGTTGCTGCCGATGGCTCTGAGACGACCGTCAGCATCAACCTGGTAGAGTTTACCGATGGCGAGCTCAAGGCCCTCAATGACTGGACGTTCTTTGACCTGTCCGGCCTGGGCGAGGTAGAGTCTGTTTACTTTACCATGAACTCAACCGATGTCGGCGACTATGGTATGAATACCGCTGCCTACTTCTGCATGGACAAGTTCCAGGTGAAGGGCGAGGAGGGCACTGAGCCCACCGAGCTGACCGCAGCTCCCACCTTCAACGGCTACACCGAGGACGGCATCCACGCCTACTTCGTTGAGATCATTCCCACCGAGCCCAGCACCATCTACTACCGCATTATCTATCCTGACGGCACTGTCAGCGACTGGGCTGTTTATGAGGACATCCTGAGCTTCACCGGCGAGGGCCTGTACCGCGTTGAGGCCTATGCTATTGCCCCGGGTAAGCTCCAGAGCTACCAGATTGCCTATGAGTGCTACGTATCGCCCGTTGTCGGCATCGACGAGATGAACGCAGACAAGGCCGTTGCTGGCGTACGCTACTTCAACATGGCCGGTCAGGAGATGCAGCAGGCCGAGGGTCTGACCATCGTCGTTACCACCTACACCGACGGCACCACCAGCGCTGTCAAGGTGATGAAGTGATGCTCACACAACTAGACACGGATAGTATCATTTTATAGTATATAGTAACCATGACCACGGGTGCGTCTTGACGACACTGCCAGCCGTCAAGACGCACTCTCTTTTTTCTGCTTCCTATCAGAAACGGTAGTTTTGAATGACATTAATAATATATATTATTAAAGATGTGGCAGACGAAAAAATCTCAATCCCGTGTGTGCGTTATTTCGATTTATTCAATTACCTTTGCAGCCGATTTTCTAATAACAGTGCATAGATATGGCAAAAAACTTAGTTATCGTTGAGTCTCCTGCCAAGGCCAAGACCATTCAGAAGTTCCTCGGCAGCGATTATAAGGTGATGTCCAGCTTCGGACACATCCGTGACCTTCACAAGAAGGACTTCAGTATCGATATCGAGAACGGATTCAAACCATTATATGAAATCCCCGAAGACAAGGAGGATCAGGTTAAGAAACTCAAGAGTGAGGCAGAAAAGGCTGATGTCGTCTGGCTCGCTAGTGATGAAGACCGCGAGGGAGAAGCCATTGCATGGCACCTGTTTGAGGTCCTGGGACTGAATCAGGAGAACACGCGCCGCATCGTTTTCCATGAAATCACCGAGCCGGCCATTCTTGAGGCGATCAAGAATCCGCGCAACATCGACCTCAATCTGGTGGATGCGCAGCAGGCTAGACGCGTCCTGGACCGTATCGTGGGCTTTGAGCTCTCGCCGGTGCTCTGGCGCAAGATTATGCCGGGTCTGTCGGCAGGCCGTGTCCAGAGTGTGGCCGTCAGGTTGGTCGCTGAGCGCGAGAAGGAGATCAAGGCGTTTGTTTCTGAGCCCTATTACCGCGTTGTGGCACAGTTCGTCACCAATCAGAATGCCGAACTCACAGCTGACCTCAACAAGCATCTGCCTGACAGCGAAACGGCGAACAAGTTCCTCGAGGACTGCCGCTTGGCACAGTACAAGGTCAGCGACGTGACGGTCAAGCCGATGAAGCGTTCTCCGGCTCCGCCCTTCACGACGAGTACCCTGCAGCAGGAAGCCGCACGCAAACTCGGCCTCTCCGTCAAGCAGACGATGAGGCTTGCCCAGCGCCTGTACGAGGAAGGTCTCATCACCTACATGCGTACCGACTCGGTCAACCTGAGCAAGCTGGCGCTCGGTGCCATCAGCAAGGAAATCAAGGAGAACATCGGTGAGCAGTACTACAAGGCACGCCGTTACCGCACCACCAGCAAGGGGGCACAGGAGGCTCACGAGGCCATCCGACCCACCTACATCAGCAACCATACCATCAGCGGAACGCCTCAGGAGAAGAAACTCTATGACCTGATATGGAAGCGTACCGTGGCCTCTCAGATGGCTGATGCCGAGCTCGAGAAGACCACTGCAAACATCTCTGTGACGGGTCGCAAGGAACTCTTTGTCGCCGAGGGTGAGGTCGTGAAGTTTGATGGCTTCCTCAAGGTCTACTTCGAGAGCACTGATGACCAGTCTCAGAACTCCAGGGAGCTGAGGACCCTGCCGCAGCTCTCTACCGGTGACGAACTCAAGGCATCGTCGGTGAGCGCCATCCAGCGCTTCACCCAGCAGCCCAACAGGTACACTGAGGCTTCGCTCGTCCGCAGGCTCGAGGAGCTGGGTATCGGACGTCCTTCGACCTATGCGCCCATCATCTCCACCATCCAGGACCGCAACTACGTCGAGAAGGGCGAGGACAAGGGACACCGCCGTGAGTATGAAATCATCACCCTCAAGGACGGCAAGATCACGACCGACAAGAAGTCCGAGGTCTTCGGTGTGGAAAAGGGCAAACTCATCCCCACTGATGTCGGTATGGTTGTCAATGACTTCCTGGTGAAGTATTTCCCCTCGATTATGGATTATAACTTCACTGCCAGGGTCGAGAATGAGTTTGATGAGGTGGCCAAGGGCAACGTGGTTTGGAACAAGGAAATCGCCGACTTCTATGACGGATTCCATCCCAGCATAAGCCAGGTTTCATCACTCAGGCTCGAGCACAAGGTGGGTGAGAGGCTCCTGGGCAATGACCCCAAGACGGGTCTCCCGGTCATGGTAAAGATCGGTCGCTATGGACCCCTGGTGCAGATGGGTACTGCCGATGATAAGACGAAGCCGCGTTTCGCGTCCCTGCAGAAGGGGCAAAGCATCGAGACCATCACCCTGGAGGAGGCGCTCAAGCTGTTTGACCTCCCGCGTGAACTTGGCGATTTCGAGGGCTCAACCGTCACCATCGGCGTGGGGCACTATGGCCCCTATGTGAAGCACAACGGCAAGTATGTGTCCATCCCCAAGGACATGTCGCCCACGGCGATTTCGCTTGACGAGGCTATCGAACTTATCATGGCCCAGCGTGAGAACGAGGCCAAGAAGGTGCTCAAGACCTTTGACGAGGAACCTGAACTCATGGTCCTGAACGGACGCTACGGACCCTATATCGTCTATAAGAAACAGAACATCAAGATACCCAAGGGTAAGGACGCCGAGGCGCTTACCCTCGAGGAGTGCAGGGCGATTGTGGCCGACGAGGCCAATTTCTCGAAAGGTACCACTCGCAAACGGGCTACACGGGCCGCTTCTGGCAGCAAGAAAACGAACAGTAAAAAGTAAATTATTTAAAGCTACACTTGAGGCTGTGTGTCATATTATGCTGTCACACAGCCTTATTTATTTGTTGATATTTTGGGCTGTAAATAAATAATTGGTCCAAATATCGAAAATAATCTGTTTTTTTTACCTGTATTAGAAAAAATCATCGTAATTTTACCGACTGAGAGCGAATGGGCGGCAGAATCGCCTGGAACTTTCATTGCAAGCGACACAATCAACAGCTTGATTGATAATAAGCTACGATATGAAACATAAAGTTCTTATTTAAGGTCTTTGAGACCTTGGGGTGGCTTGCAAATTTGTATGATTACTAAAAAACAAACCTAACTTAAACAGAGGATTAAATTATGTCTTTTTTCAAATCTATCAAGAGCGCCTTTGGTGGCTCTGACGAGGAGTATGATGTGTTCGGACAGACCACTACATTTGTGAACCCCTTCAGCAAGGACAAGAATGCTGTCGATAAAGAGCGCGTGCTGGATGAAGTGCAGATCGAGGTCGATAAGCAAGAAGAATATACAATCGATGCCGAGTTCGCCGACAAGGCGGTACGGCTCATGAATGAGCACACGGCTGCCGTCATCGACATGCTCAAGGGCTCTTGGAAGAAGGAGCGCGAGGATCTATTGAAGAAGGTCGAGCAGGCCGACAAGTTGGTCGAGGAGACCAAGGAGAAGATGCAGGTCAACGAGGCCAACAGGCGCCAGGCGCAGAACAGGGCAACGGACCTGACCAACAAGATCCTGGAGCTTGAGTCGCAGCTTGAGAAGACCGACATCGACAAGAAGAGCCTCGAGAGCCGTCTCAAGGCCATGGAGGTGAAGGGCGAGAACAGCGAGGAACTCAACGCCAAGATTGAGGAGCTGAATGCTACTATCGAGGATCTCAAGAAGCAGGTAGAGGAGCGTGACGCCGAGATCGAGCGCCGCGACAACATGCCGATGCCCGCTACCGACGGCCCGACCGTAGAGCAGCTGCAGCAGCAGGTGGAGCAGCGCGACGAGCTGATTGAGCGCCTGCGTGGCAACGTCAGCGAACTTGAGGAGCGTCTCGCCGCCGCAGCCGAGGAACTCAAGAACGCCGAGGAGCTCCAGAAGGCCGTTGAGCAGGTAGAGGAGTTTAAGGACAAGAAGAATTCTGAGATATCGTCACTCAGGCAGCAGATCATCGACCTGCAGCGTCGCTCGTCACAGTTTGACGAACTTCGCAAGGCCAACATCGTCCTCAAGGATGAGAACGATGCGCTGCAGAAGAATATCGAGCAGCTCGAGCAGGCCGCAAAGCAGAATGCCGAGGTGCAGAACAGGCGCAGCATTGAGACCGGAAACCTCATCGACGGACTCAAGCAGCAACTCGCTTCGGTGAGCGCCGTGGCCGAGGACTTCAAGCGCAAGTACAACTCGTTGACAGTAGACGGCAACGAGAAGGCCGCTAACTTCGCCAAGATTACCGGCGAGCGCGACGACGCGAGGGCAGAGCTCAAGCGCACCCAGGTCACCCTGCAGAAGAAGCAGCATGAGGCCCAGGCCATGAGTGACGCCATCGCCGAGAAGGACGAGCGCATCGCAGCCCTCAACCGCCAGATTGAGGAACTGAAAGCCGCCGCCCTGCGTGCAGAGCAGCAGAAGGATGTCCCCTTTGCCAACGACGATCCCGCCATGAGTGCAATCGACGACATCGACTGGGAAGATGACGGTTCGCTGCCTCCTCATCCCGGCGAGGACCCGCGTCAACTCTCTTTGTTCTAAAATAACTTTTCTGCGTCATCGGGGAGGCTTGCGTCAGCGGGCCTCCCCGATGACTGTTTTCTAAATATATTTTCTATATATAAAATGTACGCGATACAAAATCGCCATTTAATTCTTAATGTAGGTTAAATATTAGATTTTTTCTTGGAAATATTTTGCCAGTCTGGCGGACGGCTGTAATTTTGCATCGCTTTT
>CACWID010000016.1 GCA_902760865.1 uncultured Bacteroidales bacterium
CCGTCAATCTGGGTGGAGATGACCGCCAGCAACGTTGACTGCGAGATGATGTTCACGTCATAGTAGGCAGCAAAGCCGTCAGCAACGACGATAATCTCCAGATTGTCAGTGTCGTAGTAAACCTCTGGCATATCTGCAGGAGGATAATACTCGGAATGGTGACCACCGATACTGCCCAAAACAATCACAGTAAGATCATCTCGTGCATTCAGTTGCAGTGCCAAGGGCAATAATAGAATGAAAAAAAATACAAACCGTTTCATAATACATAGATTTAAAAATGACTAAAAGTTTTGTTGCAAAAATAGGTCAAAGTTCCCAAAAATCCAAGAAAAACAATGTAACGCTCCGCTACTTAAAGCCCTGATAATCGGCAACTTAATTTTTAAAAATGTAACGCGTGTACAGTGCCGCTTTTTTAGGCCTACTTTTGAGGCAATTTTGGGTTTATCTTTGCGTTTATTTCTATGGGAAGATTCGTGGTCGCAATTATATCCATTATGCATATTTCCCTGCATAGCCAATGCTGATTACACTACTTTCACGAACCTATAGCTTCGAGTCATCCAATTAATATTGTGTAATCAGTTGAATTCGTAAAATTCGCATTAATAAACAAGGAAATGAAAGATAAATATAGAATCATCGTTCTGGCCGTATCGCTGGCCGTGTTTTGCGGTCTGCTTTTCGGATGCAGAAATGGCATGCACCGCTATGACGAGCGATTGACAGTCGCCGACAGCGTGATGCACCAACGTCCTGACAGTGCCTTAAGGTCGCTCGAGGCCATTGATGCCAAAACCTTGACCCATCAGGCAGACCGGGCCTACCATGCCCTGCTGCTCTCGCAGGCCCGCTATCGCTGCTATGTAATTGCCACCAGCGACAGCCTGATTAATATCGCCCTTGACTATTACCAGCGGCACAGTGACGAGACCGAAAAGCTCACGCGCGCCTACATCTATAAAGGGGCTGTGATGGAAGAACTGGGAGAGCCCGAAAGCGCAATGACCTATTATAAGCGGGCCTTGACGGTTGCTGCCCCCGATGATCATTTCAATCAAGGCTATGCTCGGTTAAGAATCGGCAATAGCTACCGTGAGAATATGGTCGCCGACAGCAGTGACATTGCCATGCTTAAGGAAAGCCTGAGATATTTCAAGATGGTGCCAGACAGTTTCTATATCCTCACTTGTATGTCTGCTATCGGCAGTTCATATGTGAAGTTCAACTCCGATAGCATGATGCACTATCTTGAGCAAGCCAGGGAATGGGCAAGGCAGTTGCATGACGACAATCAGTATCAGTCAATACAACGATATATCGCTGATATGAAGATGTTTAGCAATAAGTCTGCCGACATTGAAATAGCCAAGGATATTGCATTGCAGCAGATCAATAAGAAACTGAATCGTTCTGAACGTGATCACATGTCACTGATAGCAGCCTACACGTTGGCCGTGCAGAATCAGTCGGATTCAGCCTTCCAGTATCTGAAGCAGGTTCAGGACATGAACGAGCAGAGCGTGGGACATCGTGTATTATACAACAGATGCCTGGCGCAGTTGGCACTCAACAAAGGAGACATCGCGCAATATCAGCATTATTTTGAACGAGCCGATTACTTGTCCGACTCTGTATCGACCAATGAGGTGCAGCGGCAGCTGCGGGAGGTGGAAGCGAAATATGACAACGAGGCGTTGAAGTATCAGGCACTGAAGTACAAGTCCTTCTGGTTAACATCGCTGCTGCTGGCTGCACTGATTGTCAGTGTGCTGGCCATCCTTCTTATGGTCATCAGGAAAAAGGCGGCGACACGCAAGCGCCAGCTGCAGGAGGGCAATGACGCCATCGAACGCATCATGGGCGACACCGCACGCCTGACCTCACAGCTCAGGGAAAACCAGATGATGAGCGAGGACCTAAAACAGGTCATCCGCAACCAGATCGATGTCTTTACCCGACTGGTGGAGCAGCACTACCTGAAGTTTGCACACGCCCCCAAGAAGTTCAGCGAACTGTTCCATCAGTCCTATAGCATCAACAGGCCTGACAGCACATTCTGGACAGGACTGCGCGCCTATGCCGACAGCACATGTGGCGGAATCATTACCCATATGGTGACAGAATGCCCAGAGTTGAGCGAGAGCGACGTCAACTTCCTGAGCCTCTACTGCTGCGACCTGCCGACGACCATCATCATGGCGTGCATGGGTTATAACGACGTCCACTCGGTCTATAACAAAAAACGCCGTATCGCCGAAGCACTCCAGCTAGACGGCAGCCTCGACGACTACATCCAGTACTTCAGAACCGAGGCAACCCCCAGTTAATCCACCCCTTCCATAACCCCGAGATCCAAATAAAAAAATAGCGACTTCGCGGCTTAGCGTGAGTACGTGTTCGCGGATGCTCTCAATAAGAAGTTGTCTTTATTGTATGACAGATCAGGGCGGTGAAATACTTGACAGCTTTCTCGAGGGGCATGAAGCGGTCTGCATCGCGCTCATCTTTCAAGTGCTTCTTGATGGCCTCTTCGGGGTGGAACTGCACACCCAGGGCAAACGTCTTGTCGGTGCGCTCGATGGCCTCGATGATGTCAACGCCATCGGTGGGCGTGACGCCCGTAATCCGCAGGGGCGTGCCCGTCACGTCGCCCACGACCTGGTGGTGCCACGAAGGCACGTCACGGATGACACCGGTGCCCGCTATGGCATAGAGCAGCGAGGTGGTGTCGGTGACGATGACGTCGTGGGGCGTATAGTAGCGCTTGCCCTCGGCATCGCGCTGCATGCGGTGCAGGAAATGGTAATTTTTGCCCATTTCATCAAAGAATTTGCCCACGTCCTGGACGAGCGGCGCCCCCGAAACGACGCCCAGCATCTGCATACCGCGGCACAGGCCGAGCACTGGAATATCATGGTCCAGGCAGTAGGCCATCGTGAGAAATTCCGACACGTCGCGCGTAGCATCGGCGGGACTGTCGTCGGCAATGCCGTGCCACGACTGCGGAACGGCAAACAGGGTGGAACTGATGTCCCCGCCGCCTAGAAAGACGACCGCCTGAACGCCGGCCAGCAGCCCGTCGGCATCGGTGCCGTGGTAGGTGTCGCGCTTGACGATGTCGGCATACTGCTGCCGCAAAACACCCATTTCATCGGTGTATTTCGGGCACAAGGCCATGTTGTCGTAGTCAAAACCCGCTGGGCGCAACTGCGGCAAAATCACAGCCTCGCCCCCTGCCGCCTCGATAGAGAGGACAACGCGCTCATAGGCGGCCTCGTTGGGTTGCCAGGCGAGTCCGACGCGGATGCGGGCGTCCTCGCCAGCCGCAACAGCCAGCGAAACGACCAGCAATAAGGTTGCTATCCAATGTCTCATATTGTCAGTTGTTACTAGTTGGTCTAGATGATCTAGATTCTCTAGAATATCTAGATGGTCTAGATGGTCTAGAATATCTAGATTAATTTCTATTGCGGAGCATGTCCAGGACCTGGTCAACGGGGAGCGCATCGACGTGGTAGCCGCCCTTGCCCGTCATCGGCTCGGCCATGAACAGGGAGTTCCAAAGGGCCTCGGCTGTGGCCTCGATAGTGGCAGCAAAGATGGAGGACATCTCGCTGTTGGCCAGGACAGTACTCGTGATGGTCTTGGCGCGGCTGTCGATGAGATTCTCAGGCGCCACTGACAAGGCAATGACATAGTCGCCGCTGCCGTTGCTGGCGATGCCGCCGGTCTTGGCCATGCCCATCATGGCACGCTTGGCGACACGCTCCAGGTTGCGGGAGTCGAGCGGCGCGTCGGTGACGACGACCATCATGCAGGAGCCGTCCACATTCTCGGTTTTCTGGACATGGTTGATAAAATCGTACTTGTGGAGTCGCTGGCCGACCTGCACGCCGTCAATCTCGAGGATGCCGCCGTAGTTGGTCTGGACGAGCACGCCGATGGTGTAACCGCCCAACGACTCGGGCAGCACACGCGATGAGGTGCCGATTCCACCCTTGAAACCGAAGCAGATGGTCCCCGTCCCGGCACCCACACAGCCCTGCTCGACGGGGCCGCCATGGGCACTGGTGATGGCGTCGATGACCATCTGGGGCGTGACGTGCATGCCACGGATGTCGTTCAGGCGGCCGTCATTGGTCTCTCCCACGACGGCGTTGACCGAGTTCTCGCGCTCGTTGCCAGGCTGCATCAGCGTGTAGCGGACGGCGCCCTCAATGCCTGCCGCGACGCCCAGGGTGTTGGTCAGGATGACAGGCGTCTCGATGTTGCCGAGTTCGCGCACCTGGGTCACGCCCGCCAACTTGCCGAATCCGTTGCCCACATAGATGGCAGCGGGCACCTTCTGGCGGAAGATGTTGCCCTGGTGCGGCACGATGGCGGTCACGCCCGTGCGGATGCTGTCGCCCTCGATGAGGGTCACATGGCCCACGGTGACGCCTGCCACATCGGTGATGGCATTATTCGGGCCTGTCGCGAAAATTCCCGTCGGGAAGCCACACTCTCTCAAGGTCTTGTGCTGCGACTGGGCCATGGCTCCTGTCATCGTCAGCCCGAGCATCAACAGGATGAAATGTCTCAACTTCATGTCCATTCAAGATTTGTCAAGTCACAAAGGTACTAAAAAGTTTTTAGTTCCTGATTGGCATCCGCCCCGTAGAGACTATGTCATGATTGCGACACAGTAATATAACCGTGCTATCGCACGGGAAATTAAGCAAATTAATTATAAAATTTTTCAATAATATAAATAAAATATTAATTTTAATTTAAAAATTTGCTTAATTTCCCGCCCATAGGGCGGTTATAATTCAAACAACTGATTGATGACATACCACCCCATCATTTGGCATTATTCCCGGATTGGCATCCGCACAGGCCTGCTGATGGTTAACTCGCTGAGATTTAGGACGGATTTTGGCCCCAGCGGGCTAACAGGTTGATCGGATTCTCGTTCTTCTAGAACGGTTTGCGAGCAAGGTGGCGCAAGAAATCTAAGAATATTTACTATCTTTGCGGGCTGAAATGGCGAACTGGACATCTGCACTTGACCTTTATTCCCGGAAGGGAAGCCTTTGTCAAACCAGTATTCAGCAACGATTATCAACAGATTATTGAATGCGAGACCGTCAACTAGACATATACAGGGCCCTCCTGATGATGCACATTCCCTGCGTTGCCCACAACGCCTACTGGCTGGGCAATGCCGTCGAGCCATACCGCTCGTTTGTGCTGCTGCTGATTGCCCAGGCCTTTTTCATTTCGGGCTCCGCCATGTCTCTGCGCAAGTCGAAAATCACCCTGTGGGGCATCTTCGTCAACCGCTTCAAGAGGTCTATCGCCCCCTTCTACATCTATGCCGCGGTGATGCTCGGCGGCATCGGCGTCCTCTCCACCCTGCTGCTGAAGGGGACCAAATACTTCAGACTGCTACCGTTTGACGTCACGGCCTACTCCTGGCAGGATGTGCTGGACGTCATCCTGTGCTGGGACCTGCCTCATTGCCCCTTCATGGCCCACCTGTGGTTCATCCCCGTTTACATCATCCTGTACTGCTCGCTCGCGTTGCAGACCAAGGTAATGAAGTACTTCAACCGGTATGTCTATCTGGCCATGTGCGTCGTCCTTTTCCTTCTGGTTCAAGGTTTTACCGATCTTTCTTTCCTGCGTGAACTGCTGTGCTACAACGTGTTCACGGTGACGGGCTACCTGTTCTACAAGCGTGACAACGAGCGCATCACGGCCATAATTGGTTTTTCAGCCCTGGCACTCATCCTCGCCAATGAATTCATCTTCGGCGGCCACTTCGTCCCGCTTCAGGACCACAAGTTCCCGCCCGACTGGATTTACCTCTCCTACTGCGTGATGATCTTGTCCTTCCTCTCGCTTGTCTTCAGGAGAATCACGTTTCCCTACAATACCATCTTCAGAATCTGGAACGAGCGCGGCTACACCATCTACCTGTACCAAAGCCTGGTGCTGTGGTTTGTCTATGGACTGCACCAGACGGGCCTCATCAAGTGCTCCATCATGCCGGTCAACTTCATCCTCGACTTGGTGCTCGTGTTCGTGCTGTCCACGGCCCTGTCCTACGTGACCTACCCGTTCGAGAAATGGGTCATGCGCAAAGTGGGACTGGCGAAGCCGAAAACTCCCGAACAGCAGCAGGTCAAAGCCTAAGAAAGTCGTTTTTTGAGGAATTTGTTCACGTTTTATTGAAAATGTGCTATATTTGCATCCCTACAAGCGGCTGCGCCGCTGATTAGAGATCAGCGATGACGCATTCGCCAACAAGCTAATAGCTAAAAATTATATGGGAAAGAATAAACTCAAGAAATTTGCCGACATGGAGCGCATGGAGTGTGTGTTCCAGTTCCCTTGGGCTGTGGTGACACAGGAGGGCGGCTGCCCCATGCGCGGCAAGTGGAATGAGCTGTACTTCAAGAACGACAACCCCATCGTGCTGGAGCTGGGCTGCGGCAAGGGGGAGTATGCCGTGGGACTGGCCCAGCGCTTCCCCGGCAAGAACTACATCGGCGTGGACATCAAGGGAGCCCGCATGTGGACCGGCGCCAAGCTGGCCACCGAGCTGGGGATGACCAACGTCGCCTTCCTGCGCACCAGCATCGAACTGATTAACAAGATGTTCGCCCCTGACGAGGTGGCCGAGATCTGGATCACCTTCCCCGACCCTCAGATGAAGAAGGTGAACAAGCGCCTGACCTCGACCCGCTTTCTGGACAACTACAGGCACATCCTGTGCGACGGAGGCCTTGTCCACCTGAAGACCGACAGCCCGTTCCTCTACACCTACACCCACGCCTTGGTCGAGGAGAACCGGCTGCCCGTCGAGGCCGACACCGATGACCTGTATGCCAGCGGCCTGGCCGACGACATCCTGGACATCAAGACGCACTACGAGATGCAGTGGCTGCAGCGGGGCTTGACCATCAAGTACATCCGCTTTGCCCTGCCCCACGGCGTGGAACTCATCGAACCTGACATCGACATCGAGCCCGACACCTACCGCAGCTACAACCGTGGCTACATCCAGATGCCGCAGCTGATGGAGAAGAATAATGAGTCAGAAGTTAGAAATGAGGAGGGTTAATCATTGACAATTTAAAAAACAAACATAGAACTAAAAACTAAATATAATGACAATTTATCCTAATCTGATACTGGATGCCCTGCGCACGGTGCGTTACCCGGGAACGGGAAAAGACATCGTGGAGATGGGCATGGTGAATGACGACATCCGCATCGACGGCAACCGCGTCAGCCTGTCGCTGACATTTGAGAAACCTACCGATCCCTTCATCAAGAGTGTGGTCAAGGCGGCCGAGGCTGCCATCATCGCCCATGTGGGCAGTGAGGTGGACATCAAGGGCAACATCGGTGTGAAGACCGCCCAGGACAACCCTGTGCGCAAGATAGAAAAACCCCTGCCTGGCGTGAAAAACATCATCGCCGTGAGCTCCGGCAAGGGCGGCGTGGGTAAATCGACCATCGCCTGCAACCTGGCCGTGGCGCTGGCCCTGCAGGGATTCCGCGTGGGCCTGCTGGACGCCGACATCTTCGGCCCCTCGATGCCCAAGATGTTCGGTGCCGAGGACGAGCAGCTCTATATGCACGAGATGGACGGCAAGAACCTGATCATCCCTCTGGAGAAGTATGGCGTGAAGATGCTCTCGCTGGGCTTCCTGGTAGATAAGGAGAAGGCGATACTGTGGCGCGGAGCCATGGCCAGCAATGCCCTGCGGCAGCTCATCAACGAGGCCGACTGGGGCGAGCTTGACTACTTTGTCATCGACCTGCCGCCCGGCACCAGCGACATCCACCTGACCCTGGTGCAGACGCTCGCCATCACGGGTGCCATCGTGGTCACCACGCCGCAGCAGGTAGCGCTGGCCGACGCCCGCAAGGGTATCTCGATGTTCCTGGGCGAGCATGTGAACGTGCCCGTGCTGGGTATCGTCGAGAACATGTCGTGGTTCACCCCTGCCACCCACCCCGACGAGAAGTACTATATCTTCGGTCACGACGGCGGCAAGCAGCTCGCCGAGACACTGGGCGTGGAGCTGCTGGGCCAGATCCCGATGGTTGCCAGCATCTGCAAGGGAAGTGACGACGGGCAGCCCGTAGTGAGGATGAACGACGTGAGCGGCGTTGCCTTCAAGCAGCTGGCCACCCGCGTGATCGCCGCCATCGACCGCCGCAACGAGACCTTGCCTCCCACCGAAGTCGTGCAAACCCATTAATCAACAAGTATATTATTCTTATTGTATAACTCAAACGGTCTATTGATTATGAAAAAGATTATCGCAATGCTGACGTTGGCAGCCATGCTGCTCACCAGCTGCGGCTCGGTACCCATCACCGGCCGCAAACAGTTGAATCTTGTCAGCGACGCTGAAGTACTGCAGGCCAGCCTCGAGCAGTATTCCACCTTCATGCAGACGGCTCCCATCTCTGGCAAGAAGACCCAGAGCGCCCAGGTGACCCGCGTGGGCCAGCGCATCGCTGCCGCCACCGAGGCCTACCTCAAGTATGCTGGACTCGAGAGCGAGTTGCAGAACTTCGCTTGGGAGTTCAACCTGATTCGCAGTGATGACGTGAACGCCTGGTGTATGCCTGGCGGCAAGATCGTGGTCTATGAGGGCATCATGAACCTCGTCAGCAGCGATGACGAGTTGGCTGTCGTCATCGGTCACGAGGTGGCCCACGCCGTGGCCAAACACAGCAACGAGCGCATGAGCCAGCAGGTACTTGCACAATATGGCGCCAACGCCATCGGCATCCTCACCAGCGGCAAGAGCGCTGCTACCCAGCAGATTGCGCAGCAGGTCTATGGTCTGGGCGCACAGTATGGCGTGATGCAGCCCTTCTCCCGCAAGCACGAGAGCGAGGCCGACAAGATGGGCCTGGTGCTGATGACCATCGCAGGCTATAATCCCGATGTAGCCGTCACCTTCTGGCAGAAGATGCAGTCAACCGGCGGTCAGGAGCCGCCCGAGTTCATGAGCTCGCACCCGAGCCATGCCACCCGCATCAACGACATCATCAAGTGGCTGCCTGAGGTTAAGAAGCAGTACGGCCGCAACTAAGCGATGAGACAAATCCTTTGCTGCCTGCTTGCCCTGATGATGGCATTGCCGCCACTGACGGGCGAGAGCAGGACGATTACCGACTTTTTTGCGAGTGAGCCGGGGAACATCTTTCCCCTGCTCACCCGCACTAATCGGCTTGACTTGGTGGACTACTGGCTGAACGGGCAGACGGTTGCCCTGCAGAACAATCTGGCCGGGACGAGCCAGCTCGTCGAATTGGACGACAACTACCTGAAGGTGAAGACCAGCGGCAGCCGTGAGGTAGAAATGCTGCTGAGGACTGCCGGCAAGGACACTGTCATCACCGTCATCGAGACGGTCATGACGCCTGTGCCCGACAGCCGCCTGACCCAGTGGAATGTGCACTGGCAGCGGTTCACCAGCGAGAAACTCTTCAGCATGCCCGCCATCGACGATTTCATCGTGGGAAAGATGCCGCGCGAACTGCGCCTTGACCTGCAGGACCGGATGATTTTCCCGCTCATCAAACTCAGCTTCACGGGCGAGAAGCACGACACTATCGAGGCAAGCCACGGACTGGAGCAGTTCCTCGCCCCGAGCGAGTACAAGCGTTTTGCCCAGTACTTCAAACCGACCATCCGCTACCGATTCAACGGTCTGAAAATCAAGCCTGTCAAGTAACCATGCAAGAACAGTCACTTTTCCCCAACCAGCCTCAGGGCATCACCTTGAGCCAGTTTAACGCACGCATCAGCCAGGCCATCAACACCGCTCCCGGGCTGCAGAACCAGTGGATCATCGCCGAGACGAGCGACCTGCGCGTCGTGCGCGGCCACTGCTACATGGAGCTCGTCGAGAAGGATGACCACGGGACCACCGTGGCCAAGCTTGGCGCCGTCATCTGGGCAAGCACCTTCGCCAGGCTGGATGCGAAGTTCCAGGCTGCGATGGGCACCGGGCTCAAGACGGGCATGAAGCTGCTGGTGCTGGCGACGGCCAACTACCACAGCCAGTACGGTTTCAAGGCGGTCATCAACGATATCGACCCCAGCTACACCATGGGCGACATGGCGCGGCAGCGTCTCGAGATCCTCAAGCGCCTCAAGGCCGACGGCATCATCGACATGAACAAGGAGCTGCCCATCACCGCCGTGCCGCAGCGCATCGCGGTCATTTCGGCCGCAGGGGCAGCAGGCTATGGCGACTTCATGAACCAGCTGGAACACAATCCCTATCGCCTGAAGTTCTATACTTGTCTGTTCGGCGCGTCGATGCAGGGGGCTCAGACCGTTCCCAGTGTCCTGGCCGCCCTCGACCGTATCAATGAGCACATGGAACTGTTCGACGCCGTGGTCATCATCCGTGGCGGTGGCGCGACGTCCGAGCTCAACTCGTTCGACAACTACGACCTGGCGGCCTCCGTGGCCCAGTTCCCGCTGCCGGTCATCGTCGGCATCGGGCACGACCGCGACGAGACGGTATTGGACTATGTCGCTGCCATCAGGGTCAAGACGCCGACAGCCGCCGCCGAGTGGCTCATCAATCGGGGCACCAATGCCCTGGCCCACCTCGACGAACTGCAGGAGGCTGTCGTCACTGCCGTGCGCGAGACCGTGGGGCACGCGAGGGAGCAGTTGACCTATTACACGGGCATGATTCCTGCCGCAGCACGCCGCATCATCGAGACCAACAGCATCAGGCTCGACAACTATACCAAGAACATCCCGCTGGCAGCCAACAACCTGATTGCCAACCAGCGCACGCGGCTAGAGCGAGCCGTGGAGCGCATGGGAGGAGCGTTGGAGCACGCCATGCAGCGCGAACAGCTGCGCCTCAAGGCCCTAGGCGAGAAAGCCGCCCTGCTCTCGCCCGAGAACACCCTGCAACGCGGCTATTCACTCGTGTGGGCCGGCGGCAAATGCGTCACCGCTGCCAGCCAGATCAGCCCAGGCGAGCGGGTGACCATGCAATTCGCCGACGGCACCGCCTCCGCCACCGTGGATAAAGTCAAAGGCTAGTCGCTAGTCACTAGTCGTTAGTCTTAAAGAACGCTGATGCCAAATAATTTGTTTAATTCGCATAATTCGCCGACAGAAAAAGAACGCGGACGCAATTCGTAAAATTCGAAATAATATATAAACGATTGCGGATGCCAAAAAATTAGTATAATTCGTGAAATTCGTAGTTTAATTAAAGAACGCGGATGCCAAAAAATCAGTTTAATTCGTGAAATTCGTAGTTTAAAGAAAATGGAAGAGATTAAAGAAATGACTTACACCCAGGCCGTTACCGAGCTCGAACAGCTCGTGCAGAAGATGCAGGACCCCCAGTGCAGCATCGACAACCTTACCGCCTACACCAAGCGCAGTAAAGAACTCCTCGACATCTGCCGCAAGAAACTCACCGCCGCCGACGAGCAACTCAAGCAGATTCTCGCCGACATCCAGCAGCAAGGCTAGATATCAGATAACAGATATTAGATAATAGTTCCATCACAGCCACCAAAAGGCCAAGTGAACCAACTGATAGCTGTCAGGTATCGACTAGTGACTAGCGACTAGCGACTAAAAAAACTACTATCTACCATCTATTAACTAAAAAATTACTACCTTTGCACCCGCTTAGGTGGCACAAACCCATCTTAGCCAACAGCAACGCCGCGCCTGTGGTGAAATTGGTAGACACGCCAGACTTAGGATCTGGTAACGCAAGTTGTGTAGGTTCGAGTCCTATCAGGCGCACAGGAAACTAAAACCCGCTGAAATTCAGCGGGTTTTGTATATCAATTTAGGCCTTGAAATGAAACTGAACCTATTGAAATGCGTTACATCAAAACGATTTCTTTGATGTGTTTACCATCGGTTTAATTGTTCAATCCTTTATTGCCTTTTCGAGGTAATTTGAACGTGACGGGTAGGGTATACCACACGGCAACGGCTTGACCATTCTGGCGACCTGGAATGAATTTGGGTAGCGTCTTAACAATGCGAACGGCCTCCTCGTCAAGGTCCTTGTCCACCGAGCGGACGACCTTTACTGCATCTACACTGCCGTCCTCCCACACAATAAACTGCACAATAACCCGTCCCTGGACATGGTTCTTGGCTGCAGTAGGCGGATATTTGATGTGAGTCTGAATGTACTTCATCAGCGCAACCTCACCGCCGGGAAATCGGGGCATCTGCTCAGCGCTACGGTAGATTTCCTCCTTTATTTCCTCCTTTATCGTATGCGGCACTACTACGATTCCATCCGATTTCGCTGGTTGGACGCAGTCTTCACCACAGTAGGTGCCCATGAAGAAAATGGTGCCTGAGCGTTTCTCGATGATGAGATACACAAAAGGATGTGTGGCATGGAAGTTCTCGATTTTAGGGGGCTCATCACCGTCTTTAAGCGCTCTCAGGAGGGTGCGGGCGGTGCCCTCGGTGCCCTTCTCGTTGACCTCAATTATCGTTTTCTGATCAATTAAAGACACATAGAGGTCTTTTTCGCCTTGGGCCATATTGGGCAACTCGGCCCGTGAAGTGAATACCAGCGGCATACCCATGGCTGAGAGTACATGATTAAGCGTGGTCTCGCTGCTTGTGTAGAACCGTGGCATCAGGATATCCACATTTTCATCTTTCATCCCGTTCAGCTGCTGCTCGAGTTCCCGGGCCGAGAGCCCTTGAATGATGTCAGCAGTGGTTTTCCCCTTGACGGGCAACAGGACATACATGCCGAAATCTTTATTGCCGTAGGGCAGGTACAGCATCTGGCATATCTTGTTTTTGCCATAGAGGGTACGCGTCTGGCGATGCATCATCTTGTTCTTGAAGACAGTGCCATTCTCCGTCGTGAAGTTCATGGTTCGGGTGTCATCGGGGTCGAACTTCTCGGTCCAATTGGCCTTGAAGTAGATGGCGTTTAACAGATACAATACTGCGTCGGGCTCAAGTCGGTCAACGGCAGTGGGTATCATGCCACCGATGTGTTTGTTGCACCAGTTGTTGATTATGTCGAGGCTGCTTCTTTTAGTGAAATCCAATGCATCGATTTGGGCATCATAGTACTGCTGCATGTCGGCCTTGTATTGAGGAAGGAGGCTGATGCCCATTGCCGAGTTCACGTCGATGCAGTTGGCTAGCTGTAACGTGACGTTGGAGTCAACTCGTGATACCTTGTGAATCATCGTCTTAAAGTACTCGTTAATCTGCTGTGTCGAACCACTCAGTCCAAGCACGTCGGTAATCTGCTGACGCGTCTTGCCGTCGGCCCCTTCATTGAGCATCCCCAGCAGGTAGCTCACGCTGATGGGCGACACGACGATGCTGCCATCGCTCAGTTTGCGATTTCTGTTGATTGCGCGAAACAGATTGCAGGCAAAATCGTTGTTGTTATTAAGCAACTCGTCTTGGGATATGGTCAAGGTGTCGTTATCGGGCTGCTTGTCTTGTTGTGATGCAGTGGTGGTGCCCTCCTCTTTCAAGGAAGACTCTTCAGCATTGAGATCGTTGTTATGGCGACCTAAAGCCAATAAGCAGGTCAGTACCACCACGGCAGCCAATGTACCTAGTATCCATGATCGTTTCATATCAGTCATTTTTTCAGGTTGATAAAAACGGGTTAACTCTCGTCTGCAAAGTTACAACCGATTATTGAAATAACTACTAAAAAATGCCAACATTCAAAGGTCATTTCATGATGATAAACCGATTGATTTACAGGTTATTATAGAATAAAAAGGTCATTAATGGGTAATTCATTTGAACAAGCACTGAAAAGGTGTGATTTTTGGGGGTGCGTACGCTCCCCCTTTTTGCGTCGTTCAACGCCTTTAGACGCCCTTAAACGCCTCATCGGCTTGCTGGAAGACGCTGTCAATCAGACGTCGGGAGGTTTTTAAAGGTTTTGGAAGGCGCGAACCAAAGTCCTATCAGGCGCACATGGAAAACGAGGGTGAGCTATAATTCAGTTATAGCTCACCCTCGTGGGTTGTTGACGGGGTTTATTTCAGTTGGTTGTAGACTGCGTCGGTGACGGGTTCCAGCCATTCGTTGGAGGCTCCTTCCTGGGCATCTTTGTGGTAGGTGAGGTGCTGGAACCATGAGTCCCGGGCGGCTCCGTGCCAGTGCTTGACCTCGGGTGGGACGTTGATGATGGAGCCGGGGGTCATCTCGACGGCATCTTTGCCCCACTCCTGATACCAGCCGCGGCCAGCGACGCAGATTAGCACCTGGACTGCCCCGTGGTGGATGTGCCAGTTGTTGCGGCATCGCGGCTCGAAGGTGACGTTGAACATTCCGTCTCCCATATCGGCGAGATAGCTGTTGCCGATGAAGAATTCCCCATAGGGATTGAGTTCGCCTTTGGGCCAATGGCTGGGCAAGGTGTAGCCCTCACCGTCGAGCCATGCGCAGAGTTCATCGACAAGTTCCTGAGAGTTGCCCATGTTAACGGCTCCCTGTTTGTGGGCGGCCAACTGCGGTGCCACGCCGTCCAGGCCGCTCAAGGCTGCTACGGTTACTATCTCGCGGTCAGCAGCATTGAGCTGGTCGCCGGCGAAGATGTCACCGAAGAGGTGCGCCTTCAGGTAGTAGTCGTCCTGTGGGCAGAAGTTGTAGTCGAACGGACGTCCCGAGAGTTGCGTCTGGTTCTTCCGGCCCAGTTCATAAGCCGCCTTTGCGTTGTCCCATTCCTGGGGGCGGGTCCAGGGCTTACCCTCTTGCCAGTTCGGCTGTTTGTCTTCCAACACCTTGCTCAGCACGCCCAGCGCATTCAGCGAGCGAGGGAATCCCGTGTAAGCATAGAGCTGCGAGAAAGCCTCTTTCAACTCGTTGATGGTCACGCCATTGTCGAGAGCCATGCGTACGGCCGGCTCCAACCGCTCCAAATCACCCTGCGCCATCAGGCAGGCACATGCCGCCAACCCTTTTTGACGATCGGTCAGCGTCTGACTGTTTACTGTTACCATTGTCAATACAGCAATTAATAATGTTACGATTCTTTTCATCATGATTATCTCTATTTATTTTTGGCAGCCTGTACCCACACGGGCTCCTCGCTCATTGCGGGCTTGTTGACCGCCATCACTCCTGACAGGTTGTGCGGCACGTAGGGCTCCTCCAGATAACGGATATCATCGGCAGTGAGCCTGACATCGAGCGAGCGG
Organism: uncultured Bacteroidales bacterium; assembly: GCA_902760865.1. Classification (GTDB taxonomy): domain Bacteria; phylum Bacteroidota; class Bacteroidia; order Bacteroidales; family Muribaculaceae; genus Sodaliphilus. The sequence continues at coordinate 15,232 of CACWID010000016.1, forward strand.
ACGGCCCCCTCGATGTGGTGCAGCTTGGTGGCCCCGACGATGGGCGACTCCACCTTGGTCAGCAGCCAGGCAAGGGAAATCTGCGTCATCTCCACGCCGTAACGGTCGGCAAGTTCCACGACACGCTCCACGATGCGGTTGTCCTGCTCGGCCGTGGCGTCATACTTGAAGTGCATGAACGAGTCCTCCTGCTGTCGCTTGGACGTCTCACCCGGTCGCTTGGCCAGTTTTCCCGAGGCCAGGGCGCTGTAGGGGGTCATGGCGATATTCTCCTCACGGCAGAAGGGGAACATCTCGCGCTCCTCCTCGCGCATGATCAGGTTGTAGTGGTTCTGCACCGAAATGAACTTTGCCCAACCGCGTTTCTCGGCCATCGCGTTCATCTTGGCCACCTGATAGGCGTAGGCATTGGCGATGCCGATATAGCGGGCCTTGCCGCTGGTGACGGCCTCGTTCATGCCCTCCAGAATCTCCTCGGCAGGCGTCTTGTAGTCCCAGATGTGATATATGTAGAGGTCCACATAGTCCATACCCAAGTGCTCCAGGCTGCTGTCGATGTTGTTCAGCACATGCTGGCGGCCGTCGATGCCCTGCTGGATTTCCTCCTCGGTGCGGGGCAGGAACTTGGTGGCCACCACCATGTCCTCGCGACGGGCCATATCCCTTAATGCCCTGCCGACAAATTGCTCAGACGTGCCCAGCTGATAGGCAATGGCCGTGTCAAAGAAATTCACGCCCAGGTCGAGCGAGCGGCGGATGATGTCGCGGGTCGCTTCCTCGCCGAGGGTCCACGAGTGCTGACCGATGCTAGCGTCGCCGAAACCCATGCAGCCCAAGCAGATGCGCGAGACCTTGAGGTCTGAGTTACCCAATTTTACGTATTCCATATCACAGTCTAGTTTATAGTCTATACCTTTTCACTGTGCAAAATTAAGCATAAAGGCCATATCAGGTGTTACACCTATCATCTGATTTTATACCAGTTTCACTGAAAGTGAACGATTTCTCCCCCCTCTTGATGAGCATGAATTCGATGATACTATGCTCTTGCTGGCAGCGAGTTCATCATCCGTAATTCTCAATCAGGTACTTCACGAACTGCGGGTCGCCGAAGTTGATGGTGCCCGTGTCGTGCTGATTGAGCTTGGCAATCTGGGCCATGTCCTCGTCAGTCAGCGAGAAGTCCAAGAGGTCGAAGTTCTGCACCATGCGTTCCTTGTGGCTCGACTTGGGAATGGCCACGATGCCGCGCTGGGTGAGCCAGCGCAGGGCCACTTGAGCGGCACTCTTACCATACTTGGCCCCGATGGCTGCCAGTTCCTCGCTCTTGACGATGCCGTCAACGCCCTGTCCGCCCAACGGGCCCCAGGCCATCATTTTCGTGCCGAACTCATCAAGAATCGGCTCGATGCCCGTCTGCTGGATGAGCGCGTTGCATTGCAACTGGTTCACCATGGGCTTCACATCCACATAGTGGGCAAAGTCAAAGAAACGGCCCGCCTGAAAGTTGCTCACGCCGATGGCACGCACCTTGCCGTCACGATAGGCCCGCTCCATTGCCCGCCACGTGCCGAACACGTCGCCATAGGCCTGGTGGATGAGCAGCAAGTCGATGTACTCGGTCTGCAACTTGCGCAGGCTCTCGTCGATGCTTTTCTCGGCCTTTTCCTCGCCTGCATTGCTGATCCACACCTTGGTCACGAGGAACAGGTCCTCGCGCTTGATGCCGCTCTTGCGCCAGGCATTACCGACGCCTTCCTCGTTCTGGTAGGCTTGAGCCGTGTCAATCAGGCGGTAGCCCACACTCAACGCATCGGTCACGCAACGTTCACACTCGTCAGGGCTAACCATGAAAACGCCGTAGCCCAGGGTCGGCATCTCAACGCCGTTATATAACTTGATGTATTCCATAATCTTAGTCATTAGTCACTAGTCGCTAGTCTTTAGTCGCTAGTCGTTAGTTTCAGCTAAAACTTAAAGCCCTAAGCCTTTGAGCCACTTCTCTACTTTTGCTTTGCCGGTGCGCACCTCGTGGCCGTAGATGCTGAAGCCCTTGGTCACATTGGCTCCGGGGAAGGCGTCCTTCACGTCCTCGACGCAGTTGGCCAGTCCGCTGCCCTCGTGGGTGGTGAAGGGGATGACGGTCTTGCCCTGCAGGTCATTGCCGTGCTTCTTGAAGAAGGTGAACATCACCTGGGGATAGGTGCCCCACCACACGGGACCACCGATGAAGACGGTATCATACTGGCTCAAGTCCACATCGCCCTCATACTCTGGCAGTTCGCCTTTGTTTGCCTCTTCCTGCGCAAGATTGATCAGCGGCGTATAAGCCATGCCGTCATACTTGTGCGTCACGATCTCGAATAGGTCCGCGCCCATGATTTCGCTGATGTAGTCAGCCACAATCTTGGTGTTGCCCACTTCGATGTTACCTACTGCGTAGTTGTCTCCCGCATGCGAGAAGAACACTACCAATGCTTTACCTGTTGTTTCCATATTTGTTTCTTGTTTTGCTTGGCCGCTGCATGCTGTCGGGATGAGCAGCGCCAATGCGGCGATAATGATATTCTTGATGTTCATGTTTTAAGACGTTAGATTTTAGACTTTAGACCTTAGACGTTAGACCTTAGATTTTAGACTTTAGCCCAGTTGATATTCTCCTGTGCGGATGGCTGCGATGACGCCGCCGTCAATGAGCAGGTCGGTGCCGGTGATGAACTTGGCGTGCTCGCCGAGCAGGAAGGCGGCGGCCTCGGCAATCTCATCGCTCGTGCCTGTACGCTGTGCGGCTGAGGCATCTATCATGCGCTGGTAGCCCTCTCCATTGGCGTTGAACTCGTCATAGGCCAGCGGGGTGACGATGACACCCGGCGAGATGGTGTTGATGCGGGCACGACGCTTGCGCCAGCTGGTGGCTGCGGCACGCTGGGCTTGCAGATGGTTCATGCGCTTGGCAATCATGTAGGCAAAGCCGCTGTTCTGCATGGCCACCTCCTGGATGAACTTCACTTCCTTCAGCCCTTCGGTCGGGGTGTTCACGAGTTGCAGCTCGATATCGTTGGGAATCGGGTACATATAGGCAGCCTGACTCGAGATGATGAGTCCTGCACCTCCTTCGGCCATGACTTGTCCGAATGCGTCCACGGCATAGCCCGTACCCACCATGTCAAGGTCAACAATATGCTCTGGGCTGGCCTGGTTGGGCGATGCCCCGGCCGTGTCGATGAAGTACATCACGGGGCCCAGTTCGGCGGCCTTGCGTGCGAATGCCTCCACGCTGTCCTTTTGCAGGGCGTTCACCACCATGGTCTCCACGTCATAGCCGCTGCGGCGGAAATCCTCGCCAACGCGCTCCAGCGCCTTCTCGCTGATGTCACCCAGCAGAATCTTCTTGCCTGCCGCAATGCGGCGTACGATGGCGGTTCCCATACTGCCGGCACCCAAGAGTGCCACCACTGCCTTCTGTTCGTTTCTGTCGAAATTCATATTCTGTCCTCCTTATCTTATTATTACTCTACATTCTTGATAAACTTTGCCGGATTTCCGCCCACGATGGTGTTGGGGGCAACGTCCTTGGTCACTACAGCCCCTGCCGCTACAACGGCATTCTCGCCCACGGTCACACCGGGCAGGATGGTGGCACCCGCACCAATCCACGCATTCTTGCCGATGTGGACAGGCTTGCAGATAAGCAACTGGCGGTCGTACAAGTCATGATTGTTGCTGATGAGCTGCACGTTGGCGGCTATCATGGCATGATCGTCAATGGTGATACCGCCTCGCGACATCATCAGACAATCGGGCATAATCATCACATTCTTGCCAATCTTCACCCTGTCAAAGCACACGCCCTTGAGCGGTGGCATCACCGTGGCTCCGTCGCCCAGGTTATCGCCAAATAGTTCCTTTACCAGATTGTTATATTCCTCGGTATAGGGCATAGTCTGGTTGATGGTGAAAACGAGTTTCACATCTCGCATGCCGCGCTCCATTTCCTCTGGAGTGGTTTTGCGGGGGTCAACAATGATTGCTTCCATTTTTCTTCTTTATTATTGATGTTGTTAATTACACTGCAAAATTACATCGGTTTTTCATGGCAATACTTTCACAAAAAGCACTATAATTTTCACTTTTTGCGCAAATCGTTCGTTTGATAAAAAAATAGGATGTAATTTTGTGGCGATGAAGGCTGATTTTCAATATTCCGACGATTTCTACGGGATGAATGCCCGTGAGTTGAGCCACACCTGCATGCACCTGCTCTGCATGGCGGGAGAGGGTAGCTTCGTGTTCAACGAGCGGTGCTACCACATCGTGAAAAACGATCTGGTAGTGATTCCCGTGCCCAACCGCGTCAGCAACCTTGCCGCCCATGCCGACATGCGGGTCGAGTGGTTTGCCGCCGACTACAAGTTCCTGCAGAATCTGCTGCCGTCCAACAACTACAGTATCGGCGGCAGCATCTCGCTGAATAAGGATCCCGTGATATCGCTGACTGAGGAACAGGCCAAGCGCATGCTGGAGGATTTTCACCGCCTGCGCGACCGCATGGAGGACCGTCAGCTGCAATTCTACCCCCAGCTGATGGGCAGCCTGTGCCTGACCATGATGTATGACATCTTTGAGGCCCATGCCCAGCGCGAGGCCACCGACACGCACACCGACCGCACGGCCTATATCGTAAAACAGCTGATGGCCCTGCTTGCCACAGGCATCAGCCGCACCGAGCGCGACGTCAGCTACTATGCCGAGCGGCTGCACGTCTCCCCCAAATACCTCTCATCCACCATCAAGCGCGTGACCGGCCACAGCGTCACCTCCTACATTGACCGCCACACCATCCCCATCCTGAAAGACTTCCTGGACGACGACAGCCTGTCGCTCACCCAGATTGCCGACCACATGAATTTCACCTCCTTGAGCTACTTCAGCCGCTACTGCACCAAGCACCTCGGCCAGTTCCCCAGCCACTACCGCCAGAGCCTCCAACCCAAGCGCTAACCCGCCCAGGCCAGCCATCGAGCCTCGCCTGAATCCTGAAATGCAATAGAAAGTAAACGCTATTTGTAATTCCTGACCCACAGCCTGACGCCCCTGCATATCGCTATTTATATTATATAACGTGAGTTCGAAGTAAATAAGTTGCTGATAGTCAATTCCTCCCCTAAGATAGGGGAGGTGGCGCGTAGCGTCGGAGGAGTATGATTCAACCTCAAAACACTTACTCTTGGAGTATCAACACCCCCCTGCCCCCTCTAATCTTAGAGGGGGAGTTGATAATGCACTGATTGACAATTAATAATTTCGCTGAAATCAGGTTATATTTTAGTGATAGAGGAAGCGCTTGATGCTCATCTTCGGGGTTTTCTCGAAGGGGGCTTCCATCATTTCCACCTTGGTGATTTTGCTATAGGCGGGGAGGGATTTGTTGGCTTCATCGCGGATCTGATTCGGGACGGCCTGCTTGGTCTCGTCGTCCATATCATCGGGGAATTCGGGATAGACGAGCGCAACGATCTTCCCTTCGCGGTCCACCACGAGGCACTCGCTGACATACTGGCAATTGGCCAGGACGGCCTCGACCTCCTCGGGGTAGATGTTCTGTCCTGAGGAGTTCAGGATCATCGACTTGATGCGACCGCGGATGAAAATGTTGTTGTCGCGGTCCATCACGCCCAGGTCGCCGGTGCGGAACCATCCATCCTCGGTGAATGACGCAGCAGTGGCCTCCGGGTTCTTGTAATACCCTATGGTCAGGTTGCGGCCACGTGCCTGGATTTCGCCTGGCGTGTGGGCCGGGTCATCGGAGTCAATGCGGAGTTCGTGGACGGGTTTTCCGCATGAGCCGGGCACGAATTTGGTCCACCACTCATAGCCCAACAGGGGGCATGCTTCGGTCATGCCGTAGCCCACGGTGTAAGGCAGACGTATCTTCTTGAAACACTGCTCGGCCTCGGGGTTCAACGCCGCGCCGCCCATGATGAAACAGCGCACGGCCCCTCCGAAGGCCTCGATCACACTCTTGCGGGCCTTGCGGTAAATCAGGCTGTTCAGGCCGGGTATGCCGAGCAGGGGCTTTGCTTTTTCCAGTGCCGGCTTGATGGCGTTGGCATAGATTTTCTCCATGACCAGAGGCACGGTGACTACCATATAGGGCTTGATGTCCCTCATTGCCTTGAGGAGCGTTGTGGGCGACGGGGTCTTGCCCAGGAAATAGACGGTGACGCCATCGACATTGGGGTGGATAAACTCGATGGCCAGTCCGTACATGTGGGCCAGGGGCAACATCGAGACGACGGTTTCGCCCGGTTGGTTCGGGAAATGGGAGTTGGCAAAATCGTCAGTGTCCGAGATGGCATTATAGGTGAGCATCACGCCCTTGGGGTTGCCCGTGGTTCCCGACGTATAATTGATGATGGCCAGGTCGTCGCCATTGTCGGTCTCATAGGACACCTGCTCGGGCCACATCCCGTCGGGGTGCTGCTGTGCAAAAGCACGCTTGCGGTGCTCCCACGCATCGGCCACGGCCTTGTCACGGTGCCACAGCAGGTTGCCGTCCTTCACGTTGACGGCGGCCTTGAGGGCAGGCATTTCCTCTGGATCCAGTTTCTCCCAGATGTCATTGTCAACAAAGAGCACGACACTGTCCGAGTGGTTGATGAGGGTACTGATATTGTTAGGGTGAAAGTCAGCCAGCAGCGGTACAGCGACACGGCCATTGACATTGATGCCCCAGAATGTCATCGCCCATCGTGCAGAGTTGCGGGCGCAGATAGCTATTTTTTCTCCCTTGTCTATTCCGGCTTCAGTGAAGAATATACGGAAGCGTTCAATGTTTGTAGCCAGTTGGGCATAGGTAAAGGAGTCGCCGTTGTAGTCACACAGGGCTTTACGGGTCCATTGTTCGCGGACCGTTTCCTCCAAGTTTGACAGATAGTGCCTCATAAAATCCTAGTATTTATATTTATTAATAGACAAAACTAATCGGCCTAGAGACCGGAACTGATCAATTCATTCATCCAAAAGTACTACATTTTTTTAAATTATCGCTGTTTTCGGAAAAATAGTTTGTTTTTTTCAATTGTTATGGCATCCCCTAGGGTCAATTTTGCCCTTGCCTGAGGTACCGGGAAGGGGCCCATCCGGAAATATCTGTCAATAAAAATTGACATCTGAGAGAATATTATTAACTTTGCAACGTGATTGATAATGATCGGCCGCAATTGCAGATGATAAATCTATTATTTTGTGGTTAGCGCGAGGAAATGATGATCCCCTCGCCCAATAAGAGAAAATTGATCCTGTGAACTGCCGGTCTGAGAGAATAACAAATGAAAAGAATCGCATGCGAAAAAATTATATTTATATAGTCATTTCCCTACTGCTGATTGCCGTGTCGACATCCTGCTCGCAAGAGAAAAAGCAGTACCGCATCGGGGTGTCGCAGTGCTCGGATGACATCTGGCGGGACAAGCAGAACTCGGAATTGAAGATTGGCGCCTATTTCCACGATAACGTGGATTTGTGCTTTGCTGCGGCCTACGACAGTGACGAGCGCCAAATCCAGCAGATTGACAGCCTTGTCGGTACGGGCATCGACCTACTGATTGTTGCTCCCAACCAGGTGTCGACGATTTCGCCTGCCATCGACCGGGCCTATGACAAGGGCATCCCGGTGATTGTGTTCGAGCGCAAGACGAACACGAAGAAATACACGGCCTATATGGGTGCCGACAACTATGAGATGGGGCACCTGATGGGCGAGTATGTCGCAAACAGGCTGAATGAGCGTGGCCGCATCATCGAGGTGATGGGCTTGAAGGGTTCGTCGCCCGCGATTGAGCGCCACAACGGCTTCAGGGAGGCCATCGCCGAGCATCCAGGCATCCAGGTGGTTGCGACCCTGCAGGGCGACTGGACCGAGCCGACGGCCTATAACACGGTCAAGCAATGGCTTGACAAGAATAAAGATGCCGCCGGGAAGATTGACCTGGTATTCGGCATGAACGACCGCACGGCGATGGGTGCGCGCAAGGCCTTTGAGGAGGCAGGCGGCGCATTGCCGCTGTTCTGCGGCATCGACGGCCTGCCGGGCGAGAACGGCGGTATCCGCCAGGTCATGGACTCGCTGCTGGACGCGTCCTACATCTACCCCACCCACGGCGACCAGCTGCTGCAGCTGGCGGTGGACATCCTTGAGGGAAACCCCTACGAGAAAGAGACCAACCTGATGTCGGCGCTGGTCACCCAGGACAATGCCCGCGTGCTGCTGATGGAGAGTGAGGAAATCATGCGCCAGTCACGCCACCTCGAGCAGCTGCATGAGAAGGCCAGCCAATACCTCGACCAGCTGGGCAGCCAGCGCACGCTCACGTTTGTCGCCCTGGCCGCGATACTGCTGCTGCTGGCCCTGCTTGCCGGCATCTACATGTATTACCTGCAGCGGGCGCGCATCCAGGACGAGCGAACCCGTATGGAACGTGAGCAACTGGACTTCTACACCCAGGTGAGCCACGAGCTGCGCACACCGCTGACGCTCATCCAGGGCCCGCTGGACCAGCTCCTGAGGACCAACGACTTCCGCACCGCGAGCGACAATGCGCGCGAACTGTTCACCATCGTTCGCCGCAATACCCACCAGCTCACCGCCCTCGTCAACAAGATGCTTGATGCCCAGGTGGGCGGAACGGTCACCGACGACAACGCCCACGAGGAGACACAGCATGTTGCGTCTCCCCAATCGGCCGGCAATGTCAAGCCCGACGAGGATGCCCCCACCGTGCTCATCGTCGATGACAATGCCGATATCCGCACCTATCTGAAGTCCATCCTCCAGGGCAAATACAGCGTGCTGGAGGCCGAGGAGGGCAAATCGGGACTGGACTTGGCCCGAGAGCATGTGCCCGACCTGATTGTGAGTGACGTGATGATGCCCATGATGAACGGCCTGCAATTCTGCCAGGAGGTAAAGAAGGACCTCATTTCCAGCCATATCCCCGTCATCCTGCTCACCGCCAGGGCGTTGGAAAAGCATCAGATCGAGGGCTATGAGAGCGGTGCCGACGCCTATATCACCAAACCCTTCTCACCGGAACTGCTGTTGGCCCGCATCGACAACCTGCTGCAGAGCCGCCACCAGCTCAAGGACCTGTGGGGCACGCATCCTGCACCCGTAGCAGAGTCTGCCGTTCAACCTGCCGTTGCACCCGCACCCATCGAGGACGCCTTCATCTCCCGATTCAAGCAGATGGTGGAGGAACGCTTAGCCGACAGCCACCTGAGCGTCGAGGACCTCGCTGCAGGCATGGGACTGAGCCGCGTGCAGCTTTACCGCAAGGTCAAGGCCTTGACAGGCAGCACACCTGTAGACCTGCTGCGCAAGGCTAGACTGTCGCAGGCTCAAAGGCTGCTGCAAGAGTCTGATTTAACGGTGAGCGAAATCGCCTATCAGGTGGGCTTCGCCTCCCCGTCCTATTTCACCAAGTGCTACAAGGACGAGTTCGGCATCGTGCCCGGCGAGGCCCGCAAGTCCTGATCAGACAACATTATAAAACAACAGAAAAGTCTGAATTTTCTGAGGGCATCCGCGTACCTCTTAAAAACTACGAATTGCACGAATTAAACTAATTAGGCATCCGCGTTCGTATTCTATCAAATTTCACGAATGGCATCCGCGCTATAGGGCCTCGCCTTGGCGTGGCTGCACGGCACGTCCCACACGCTGGGGCGCTACCAATAATTATTTTTCTTTAGCAATGTAGAGACGCAAAATTTTGCGTCTCAAGGGTCGGCATTTAGGCAGGGTCCTGTGGTTGGAGACGCAAGATTTTGCGTCTCTACAGGGCGGATGCCAACTAGAAACTTGGCACTAGAGACTAGAAACTTTATCACCCTTAGCGTGAGGCCGTACTGGTGCTGATACTTGTAAAAATCGTTCATTGAGTAATAGAAATGTTACATTGAAACAAATTTGCAAACAGAAGAACTAAAACTGATAGTCCCCTATATATTAATAGGTTAACTTTGCGACCATATCGACATAAACTAATCATTTTTTATTAACCAAAACCAACAGAACAATGAACGAACTGAAAAGATTTCTACTCAGCTTCATGCTCATGTTGACGTGTACCCTAGTGTATGCGCAAACAGAAATCACAGGCACCGTCGTTGACGAGACGGGAGAGACCGTCATCGGCGCCACTGTGATGGAGAAAGGTACCACCAACGGTACAGTGACCGACTTTGACGGTGTCTTCACCATCAAGGTCAATCCCGGAGCAACCCTCGTCTTCTCCTACGTGGGCTTCCTTAACGTCGAGATGCCTGCCGCCAACGGCATGGTCGTGACGATGAAAGAAGACGCCCTCGCCCTGAACGAGATTGTCGTGACAGGTTATACCACGCAGCGCAAGGCCGACTTGACCGGCGCCGTGAGTGTAGTAAGCGTGACCGACCTGGCCAAGCAGAACGAGAACAACCCCATCAAGGCGATGCAGGGTCGCGTGCCGGGCATGAACATCTCGGCCGACGGTAACCCCTCGGGTGCAGCAACGGTGCGCATCCGTGGTACAGGTACCCTGAACAACAACGACCCGCTGTACATCATCGACGGTGTTCCCACCAAGGCCGGTATGCACGAGCTCAACGGTAACGATATCGAGAGCATCCAGGTGCTGAAGGATGCCGCCTCGGCGTCTATCTACGGTAGCCGCGCTGCCAACGGTGTGATCATCATCACGACCAAGGGCGGCAAGGACGGCAAGGTGAAGATTGACTTCGATGCCAGCCTGTCGGTACAGACCTATGCCCACAAGATGAAGGTGCTCAACGCTAAGGAGTTCGGCCAGACGATGTGGCAGGGTTTTGTGAACGACGGCCTGAATCCCAACCTGAACGGCTTGGGTTACTACTATGACTGGAGTTACAATGCTCAGGGTGTTCCCGTTCTGAACAACATCACCATGAACAAGTTCCTGGATCCTGCAGGCAAGACTCCCGCTGCCGATACCGACTGGTTCAAGGAGACTACCCGCACGGGCCTCGTTCAGCAGTATAACGTCTCGCTGAGCCAGGGTACCGAGAACGGCACCTCTTTCTTCTCGCTGGGATACTACAAGAACAAGGGTATCATCAAGCACTCTGACTTCCAGCGCCTCTCGGCCCGTATGAACGCGACCTACAAGCTGTTGAACATCGGTGACCGCAAGATTGTGACCGTGGGTGAGCACTTCACCGTCAACCGCACCAACGAGCTGCAGGCTCCTGGCGGTTTCCTGGAGAACGTGCTGCAGTTCAACCCGTCGCTGCCCGTTTACACGACCGACGGCACTTATGCCGGTCCCGTGGGCGGCTATCCCGACCGCGAGAACCCCGTGGCCCGTCTGGACCGCAACAAGGATAACCGCTACACCTACTGGCGTATGTTCGGTGACGCCTTCATCAACATCAACCCGATTCAGGACCTGAACCTGAAGACGACCTTCGGTCTTGACTATTCCCAGAAACAGCAGCGCATCTTCACTTATCCTATCACCGAGGGCACCGTGGCCAATCCGACCAATGCCGTCGAGCCCAAGCAGGAGCACTGGACCAAGTGGATGTGGAACGCCATTGCCACCTACAACCTGGAGCGCGGCAACCACCGCGGTGATATCCTGGTCGGTACCGAGCTCAACCGTGAGGATGACTCATGGCTCAGCGCCAAGGCCTATGACTTTGCAGTGCTCAACCCAGACTACATGTGGCCCAACGCAGCAGTCGGCGAGGCCGAGGGCTACGGCTCTGGCGAGGGCTACACGCTGGTATCCTTCTTCGGCAAGTTGAATTATACCTATGCTGACCGCTATCTGGCCAGCCTGACCCTGCGCTACGACGGTTCGAGCCGTTTCGGTCGCAACAACCGCTACGGTACGTTCCCCTCGGTCAGCCTCGGTTGGCGCATCAGCGAGGAACCCTTCATGCAGCGCATGGAGTGGCTCGACAACCTCAAGCTGCGCGCATCGTGGGGACAGACCGGTAACCAGGAGATTTCCAACATTGCCCGCTACACCATCTTCGAGAGCAACTACGGCGAGGCAGGATTCGGCGGCCAGAGCTACGGTACCAGCTACGACATTGCCGGTACCAACGGCGGCCAGACACTGCCCAGCGGTTTCAGGCGCACCCAGTTAGGCAACGATAACCTGAAGTGGGAAACCACGACACAGACCAACCTCGGTCTCGACTTCGGCCTGCTGCGCAATGCCCTGTACGGTTCATTTGAGTGGTACTACAAGAAGACCACCGACATTCTGGTTTACATGCCCGGCATCGGTGTGATGGGTGAGGGCAGCAGCCAGTGGATCAATGCTGGTGAGATGACCAATAAGGGTATCGAGCTGAACGTGGGCTACCGCGGCAGCGTGGGCGATTTCCAGTATGACATCTCCGGCAACATCGGCACCTATCGCAACAAGGTGACCAAGCTCCCCGAGACCCTGGCAGCAGCCGGCACCTTCGGCGGTAACGGCGTCGAGAGCGTTGTCGGTCATCCCATGGGCGCTCAGGTAGGTTACGTGTATGACGGCATCTTCAAGAGCCAGGACGAGATCGACAACCATGCCGACCAGAATGGTGCCGGCCTGGGCCGCATCCGCTGGAAAGACCTGAACGGTGACGGTGTCATCAACGAGAAGGACCAGAAGTGGATCTACTCGCCCGTGCCCGACTTCACTTGGGGTCTGAACATCTATCTTGAATACAAGAACTTTGACTTCACCATGTTCTGGCAGGGTGTACAGGGCGTTGACGTGATCAGCGACCTGAAGCGTGAGACCGACCTGTGGGCTGGTCTGAATATCACCAACCTGAACAAGGGCCGTCGCCTGCTCGACGCATGGACTCCCATGAACCCCACTTCCAATATTCCCGCTGTCAGCACGATGGACAACAACAACGAGAAGCGTGTCAGCAGCTACTTTGTGGAGAACGGTTCCTTCGCCAAGATGCGTAACATCCAGCTGGGTTACAATTTCGGCACCGGCGTGTGTGACAAGTTGCACATCGCGCGCCTGCGCATGTATGTGTCAGCCCAGAATCTGCTGACCATCAAGAGCAAGTCATTTACCGGTGTGGATCCCGAGAATCCCAACTTCGGCTATCCTATCCCCCTCAATGTCACCTACGGTCTTAATGTTTCATTCTAAAAATTCAAGATTCACTATGAAAAAGATATTCAATATATTGTGCGTCGGCCTGGTTTGCTGCAGTGCCACCACATTGTTTACCTCTTGTGACGATTTTCTCGACGAGCACAAGCCTCAAGCCACACTCAGTGACGAGCAGGTAAAGTCGCCCGAGAATGCCGAGGCCATGGCCATCTCGGCCTACGCCATCTTCACATCTGCCGAGGACATCAACTCATCATTCTCGATGTGGAACTTCGACGTCCGTAGTGATGACGCCTACAAGGGTGGTAACGGTACCAGCGACGGTGACGTCTTCCATCAGCTGGAGGTCCAGCAGGGCGTGCTCACCACCAACTGGAACATTAATGACATGTGGGTGAGGTTGTACAACAGCCTGTCTCGCGTGAACAGTGCCATCGCCCTGCTCAAGGAGACTGACGACAGCTTTACCATGAAGGCCCAGCGCCTGGCCGAGATGAAATTCTTGCGTGCCTATGGCCACTTCCTGCTCAAGCGCCTGTACAAGAACATCCCCTTTGTCACCAACGAGAACCTGACCTACGACGAGTATAACGAGCTGTCCAACACCCAGTACACCAACGACGAGGGCTGGCAACTCATCATCGACGACCTGATGGAGGCCTACAACACCCTGCCCGCAGTGCAGCAGGACAAGGGCCGCCCCACCCGTGCCGCCGCTGCCGCTTTCCTGGCTAAGGTTTATCTCTACAAGGCTTACCGTCAGGATGATGCCAACAGCAATCAGGTGACGAGCATCAACCAGGCTGACCTGGAGAAGGTGATCGAGTTCACCAATCCCGCCCTGTATTCCAACTACGGTCTGGAGGCTGACATCCACAACAACTTCCGTCCCGAGGAAGAGTACGAGAATGGTATCGAGAGCATCTGGGCCATCCAGTACTCCCGCAACGACGGTTCCACCTATGGTAACCTGAACTGGAGCTACGGCTTGATTCCGCCCAACATCCCCGGTGCTACCGACGGTGGCTGCGACTTCTACAAGCCCTCGCAGAACCTGGTGAATGCCTACCGTACCGGTGCCGATGGTCTTCCCCTGCTCGACACCTTCAACGAGAAGGATTATAGCATCGCTGAGGACAATGCCGACCCGCGTCTGTTCCTGACCGTCGGTATGCCCGGACTGCCCTACATGTTCAACCGCAAGTACATGATGGAGGAGACCAGCATCTGGAGCCGCAGCAACGGTCTGTATGGCTACTACGTGTCCCTCAAGCACAATGTTGACCCCGCCCTCATCGGCAGCTACCTCATCAAGGGCTCTTATTGGGCCAGCTCGATGAACCGCATCGTCTTCCGCTATGCCGACGTGCTGTTGATGCGTGCCGAGGCTTATGCACAGCTGGGCCAGGCCGACCAGGCCATCAACCTCGTGAACCAGCTGCGCTCGCGTGCTGCCACCAGCACCCAGATGATTTCCAGCTATCCCAACGCCTATGGCGTGAAGATGTTCATCAGCAACTATCGCGGCAGCTATTCCAAGGATCAGGCTGTGAAGATCGTGAAGATGGAACGCCGTCTGGAGATGGGTATGGAGAGCGAGCGCTTCTTCGACCTCGTGCGCTGGGGTGATGCCGCCACGGTGCTCAACAAGTACTACTCTGAGGAAATCGGCAGCTGTGCCATTTACAGTGCCGCCCATTTCACGGCCAACAAGGACGAGTACCTGCCCATCCCGTTCAGTCAGATTTCGGCTTCCAACGGCCATTACACACAGAACATTGGCAACTGGTAATCACTGCAACATAGTTAAATTCCGATGAATAAAATAACAATGATTATGAAAGCTAAGTTATTATATATATTCTGTGCGTGTCTTGCCTGCTGCGGACTCGCCTCAATGCTCAGTTCATGCTCTGATGACAACGTCAGTGACCTGCAGTTGTCGGGCAACTGCATGATTGATCAGCTCTCCCTTGACAATTTTGAGGGAATCATCGACTTGCCCTCGCGCTCCATCATTGTCCGTCTGCCCGAGGTCTATGAGACATCGGCCATGAAGGTCACGGCATTGAAGATGTCGGATGGCGCCGTGTGCAACATTAACCAGGGCGAGACCGTCAACATGGATGCCGCCAAGGTGCTCCGCGTCAAGAACGGTGACGTCTTCATGGACTGGACGCTGTCTGTCCTCCACGACGAGGCCCGCATCACCGAATTTGTGATCAACGACATCTACACGGGTACCATCGACCAGGAGGCCAAGACGATTATTGTCTATATCCCTGCTACGCTCGATATCACCAACCTGGTACCGACCATTACCTATAGCAAGAATGCTACGATCACCCCGTCGTCGGGTGTGGCTCAGGACTTCTCGCAGCCTGTCACCTACACGGTGAAGAACAACTCTGCCGAGAGCGTCTATACCGTCAGGGTTATCGCCATCAGCAAGCCCAAGGCCCTCTTCCTGGGCTCCGCTCCCACGATGAACGAGCTTGATCCTGAGGCTCAGGCTGCCTGCCAGTGGATGCTGGGCAATGTCGAGAGCTCGCTCTATGCTTCGTTTGCCGACCTGCGTGCCGGCACGCTCGACCTGTCGGAGTGCAAGCTCATCTGGTGGCACTGGCACGTTGACGGCGGCGTGGATGGCCATGACAACTTTGTCGCCAAGGCTACCGACGCGATGAACACCCTGAACGAGCTGCGCCAGTTCTACGAGAACGGCGGCGCCCTGCTGCTCACCCGCTATGCTGTCAACCTGCCGTCCTTCATCGGTACCACCGGTGACGACGAGTGGACGACGCCCAACAACTGCTGGGGTCAGGACGAGGCTTATGCCGAGCTGTGCGGCGGCCCGTGGACCTTCCGCATCTTTGACGGCCAGAACGACCATCCCCTCTATCAGGGTCTTGTGGCTGGTGACAACCCCAACGAGGTTTATTGCACCGATGCCGGTTACCACATCACCAACTCCACCGCCCAGTACCACATCGGTACCGACTGGGGAGGCTATGACAACTATGACGTATGGACCGGCCGCACCGGCGGTAAGGTTCTCGGCGTAGGTGGCGACGGCGCTATCGTCCTCTGGGAGTATCCCGCTCATGACGGCAAGGGTGGCATCATCTGCGTCGGCTCGGGCTGCTACGACTGGTATTCCTATACCTACGAGGCTGGTTACTCCGAGAAGTACCACAAGAACATTGAGATTATGACCAAGAACGCTATCAACTATTTAACTCACTAATTGACTCATGAAACAGTACAAGAATATTTTCAGCGCATTGCTGCTGTGTTGCTTTATGGTCGCCTTGTCGGCATGCAGCGAGGAGAAGTTCGGTCCCGATCCCTCCAAGGACTGGGACGGTTCGACCGCTTTCTTCAACTCGGTGGACGAGGCTGGTTTCGAGACCTACTACAATCCGGCCATCGGCCGTTGTGGTGACCCGATGCCTTTCTATGACGCTAAGGCAGGTCACTTCAAGGTACTCTACCTGCAGGAGTTTGACAACAATGCCGCGTTCAACTACCACCCCTTCTGGGGCGTGTACACTGTTGACGGCGCATACTATCAGTCGCTGGGCGAGGTTCTGCCCACCGGCTCCTCTCCCGACGAGCAGGATGCTGCCCTGGGTACGGGCTGCTGCGTCTATAATGAGAAGGACGGTATGTACTACATCTATTATACGGGTCATGACCGTTATGGCCGCGAGGCCGTGATGAGGGCTACCTCGTCTGACTTCAAGGACTGGTCCAAGGACGCCTTGTGGATGTTGAAGGGCTCGACCTATGGCTACTCGGACAACGACTTCCGCGACCCGCAGATCTTTGTTGCCGACGACGGCCAGTACCGTATGGTCATCTCCAGCAACCTGAAGTTCGCCGAGTTCAAGTCCAGCGACTTGAAGACGTGGGAACACGTCGGCAACTTCCCGATGATTTGGGACCGCATGTGTGAGTGCCCCGACATCTTCAAGATGGGCAACTACTGGTATCTCGTCTACAGCGAGGGCTACCGTGCTTCATGGAGCCGCAAGGTGAAGTATATGATGGCTAACTCATGGGAGGCCCTGAAGGCCTGCTTCAACGATCCCGGTGCCAACTGGCCCCGCGACGGCCATGAGGGCGTACTCGACACCCGTGCTTTCTATGCCGGCAAGACGGCAAGCGACGGTGTGGACCGCTACATCTGGGGTTGGTGCCCCTACCGCACCGGCAACACCATCCACGACAAGAACATCAACGTGGGTGCCGGTGGCGAGCCCAACTGGTCGGGTGCGCTGGTATGCCACAAGATCATCCAGCAGCGCTGGTATGCCACAAGATCATCCAGCACGCCGACGGTACGCTCACCGTGGGTGAAGTGCCTGCTATCGCAGCTAAGTTCAACAAGGAGCAGAACGTCAAGGTGATGGCCAGCAACGGCGCTCAGATGAGCGGTGTCAATGGCAAGCTCTCGGGTGATGGCGCCTATGTGCTCTACAACCGCCTGGGTACCTGCAACCACATCTCGTTCACGGTGACCACCTCCAACAACTGGGACCGCTTCGGCATCTCGCTGGTGCGCGGTACCGACAGTGACCGTTATTACACGATGATGGTCAACCCCGAGGACGAGAATCACCGCAAGGTGAACTTCGAGCAGGAGGGTAAGGCCGGTAAGGGCTTTATCGAGGGTATCGATGGCTACTGGTTCGAGCGTCCCGCCGACAACGTTTACCACATCAACATCTACACCGACAACTCGGTGATGGTGATGTACATCAACGACGTCTGCGCCTACACCAACCGTATCTACGGCATCCAGAAGAACTGCTGGAGTATCAACAATTATGGTGGCAATATCACCATTTCTGACCTGAAAGTATTCCAGTAAACGGTAAAAAGTAGTACCTTTACGACCATGAACAGATTCTTAACTATTCTGGCGGCAGTGCTCGTGGCCTTCTCGGCCACGGCACTGGCCCCCCAGTTATTGAGCGAGAACCACGCCATGCTGCGGGTTGACGCTACGGGCAGGTACCTGTTGCTGCCCGTGCAGGAGAAAGAGGAGAACGCCTACGTGCGCGTCATTGTGAACAACGAGCAGGTGCAGACGCTCAACGTGCGTCTTGCGGTGGACAAGGTGGACTACTATGTGCCACTGGATATCCAGCGCTACGGCAACAAGAAGGTGCTGGTTGACATTTCTTTCCATGGCGACCGCCGCACGACGGGTGCCGTCAAGGATTTTGTCTGCTGGCGTGAGATGCGGGTGACCGACACGTTTGATGACAGCAACCGTGAGCGTTTCCGTCCCGCCTATCATCACACTCCCGCCTATGGCTGGATGAACGACCCCAACGGTATGTTCTACAAGGATGGTGTGTGGCACCTGTACTACCAGTGGAACCCCTACGGCTCGCAGTGGGAGAACATGACCTGGGGCCACTCGACCTCGACCGACCTGATCCACTGGACCCACCAGCCCACCGCCATCGAGCCTGATGCGCTGGGAACCATCTTCTCGGGCTCCTGTGTGACCAACGGCGACGAGGTGGTGGCTATCTACACCTCGGCTGGGCAGAACCAGACCCAGTCTATCGCCATCTCGCACGACAACGGCATGACGTTCGACAAGTATGAGGGTAACCCCGTGCTGACGAGCGATGTGCCCGACTTCCGCGACCCGAACCCCTTCTGGAACAGCGACATCAACGCCTGGAACCTGATTCTCGCTGCCGGTCAGGAGATGAATATCTACAGTTCCAAGGACCTGAAGAACTGGAAGTATGAGAGTTCCTTCGGCAAGGAATACGGTAACCACGGTGGTGTGTGGGAGTGCCCCGACCTGATGAAGATCGACGGCAAGTGGGTGCTCATCTGCAACATCAACCCCGGCGGCCCCTTCGGCGGCTCGGCAACTCAGTACTTTGTGGGCGACTTCGACGGCCACAAGTTCACCTGTGAGTCGATGCCCAAGGTCACCAAGTGGATGGACTACGGCAAGGACCACTATGCCACGGTATCGTTCTACAACGCGCCTCAGGGCCGCCATGTGGTCATCGCGTGGATGTCCAACTGGCAGTATGCCAACCAGGTGCCCACGCGTCAGTTCCGCAGCGCCAACTCGATTCCCCGCGACTTGGGCTTGTTCACCGACGGTGAGGAGTCCTATGTCAGCGTGAAGCCTTCGCCTGAGATGCTCGCAGCCCGCGGTGCCAAGGTGAAGAAGCCGACCGAGACCTGTGAAATCGTTGTGGATGTGAAAAACTCGATGGAACTGACCCTGTCCAACGCCAATGGCGAGCAGGTGGTGATGAAATATGACGCTGCCAAGCAGACCTTTGTGATGGACCGCACGGCCAGCGGTGACGCTTCGTTCAGCGAGGCCTTCCCTGTGGTGACCGAAGCTCCCACCCATGGTGCCATCAAGCAGCTGCGCATCTTCGTTGACCGTTGCAGCATCGAGGCCTTTGATGCCGACGGCAAGATGGCGATGACCAACCTCGTGTTCCCCACCACGCCTTACACCAACCTCAAGGTCAAGGGCGGCAAGGCCACGATTTACCAGATTAGCTATTAGCCTTTAGCTGAATTCCAATAACTTAAAACTAAATAATATGGCTAAGACAAACAAAATCGCGATCATCTCGGTCATGCTGTGCTTCTTCTGCATGGGCTTTGTTGACCTCGTGGGTATCGCCTCCAACTATGTGAAAGAAGACCTCCAACTCTCGGACTCGGTGGCTAACATCTTCCCCTCGCTGGTATTCTTCTGGTTCCTCATCTTCAGCGTTCCCACGGGCATGCTGATGAACAAGATCGGTCGCAAGAAGACGGTGCTCCTGTCGCTTGTAGTGACCATCCTCTCGCTGATGATTCCGTTGTTCGGCAACAGTTTCCCCGTGATGCTCATCGCCTTCTCGCTGCTGGGCATCGGTAACGCGCTGATGCAGACCTCGCTCAACCCGCTGGTATCGACCGTGATGGGTGGCGGCAACCTGGCATCGACGCTCACCTTCGGCCAGTTCATCAAGGCCATCGCCTCGTTCCTCGCGCCTTATCTGGCCATGTGGGGTGCAACGCAGGTGATTCCCAGCCTGGGACTCGACTGGCGCGTGCTGTTCGCCATCTACTTTGTGGTAGGTACTTTCTCGGCTGTCTTGTTAGGAGTGACCCCCATCCACGAAGAGAAGATCGAGGGCAAGCCTTCGACCTTTGTGGAGTGCTTCAAGCTGTTGGGCACGCCCATCGTGCTGCTCTCTTTCCTGGGCATCATGTGCCACGTGGGTATCGACGTGGGCACCAACACCACCGCTCCCAAGATTCTCATGGAGCGTCTGGGCATGACACTGAACGATGCCGCATTTGCCACCTCGCTGTACTTCATCTTCCGTACCATCGGTTGCTTGACCGGCTCGTTCTTCCTGCGCGTGCTCAAGATGAGGACGTTCTTCATCATCAGTGTCATCATGATGGCTTTGTCGATGTGCGGCCTGTTCTTCGGCCACGAAAAGTGGATTCTCTACACTGCTATTGCTCTCGTGGGTTATGGTAACTCCAACATCTTCTCGATGTGCTTTGCCACCGCTCTTGAGTCGATGCCCAAGAAGCAGAACGAGGTGTCCGGCCTGATGATCATGGGCCTGTTCGGCGGCACGATTTTCCCGCTGCTGATGGGCTTCGCCAGCGATGCCGTTGGCCAGGCAGGTGCCGTAGCAGTGATGGCCATCGGTGTCATCTACCTGTTCACCTACATCAAGCAACTCAATCCCGTGAAGGGTTAGGCTTTAGGTTTTAGAACCGCTAACAACTAGAAACTAGGGACTAGAAACTAGGGACTAGAAACTAAAAACTAAAAACTGAAAAAATTGACAACTATGAGTGACAAACGTTATGTAGTGGGCCTGGGTGAGGCCCTGTGGGATGTCCTCCCCGAAGGTAAGAAACTGGGCGGTGCCCCCGCCAACTTCGCCTATCATGCCGGACAGTTCCTGGGCAGTGACAACGCCATTGCCATCAGTGCCCTGGGCGAGGACAAACTCGCCGAGGAGACCATCAGCGCCCTCGAGGAGCATGGCCTCAAGTACCTCATGCCGCGTGTGCCCTATCCCACCGGCACCGTGCAGGTAACGCTTGATGAGCAGGGTATTCCCACCTATGACATCAAGGAGAATGTGGCATGGGACAATATCCCCTTCACGCCCGAGATCGAGGAGATTGCACGCAACTGCCGCGCCGTGTGCTACGGTTCGCTGGCTCAGCGCAACGTCGTTTCGCGCGAGAACATCCAGCGTTTCCTGGATGCCACTCCCGGCGACTGCATGAAGATCTTTGACATCAACCTCCGTCAGCAGTTCTATAACAAGGAGATCATCCAAGAGTCATTGCGCCGTTGCAATGTCCTCAAGATCAACGACGAGGAGTTGGTGATCATCGGTCGCATGTTCGGCTATCCCGGCCTTGACATGGAGAACAAGTGCTGGCTCATCCTGGGCAAGTACAACCTCGACATGCTGGTACTCACCTGTGGCACCAATGGTTCCTATGTGTTCAAGCCCGGCGAGATGTCCTTCCAGGCGACCCCCAAGGTTGAGGTGGCTGATACCGTCGGCGCCGGTGACTCGTTCACGGGCTCCTTCTGCGCCGCCATCCTGGCAGGTAAGCCCATTCATGAGGCCCACAAACTCGCAGTAGAGGTCAGCGCCTACGTCTGCACCCAGAACGGCGCCATGCCCACCCTGCCCGCCGAGCTCCTCGACGCAGCCAAGTAAAGCAAATTACCTGCTCAATCAATAAACGGACCCGACTCGATTAACCCCCAGCCGGGCCCATTTTTTAGCATCGAGTATCAATTGGCAGCAGGGACCGACGCCGACCCATTGATAAGATCAACCGCCCTACGGGCGGGAAATTAAACAAATTTTAATTTTAAAATTAATTTCATTTTAATTTCCCGTGCGATAGCACGGTTATATTACCGAGTCGCAATTATGGCACACCCTCATTGCCGAAGAAATGAATAATCCTTAGCGGCTTGGCGACTTAGCGTGGGGCCCGGTGGAGAGCGGATGCCAATCAGAAAAATCAGATTATTCAGTTGTTTTTAAAACCTTGGCGTCTTAGCGGCTTAGCGTGGGGCCCTAGGGGCTGCATTTGCCGCATTTTACGGGACACAATAAAATAAAAACAAGTTTTTATGACATTGGACTTGCATAAAAAAAGGCGATTTCGTTCTATTTGCACTATTTTTTGTTTATCTTTGCACCCAAAGCTTTTTCAGAATGCTATAAACCCTATAATTATCTAAAGAGTATGACGGTTATAGTAAACAACTCCAAAATAAGGATTTTCAAGGGTGCCAAAGTCGGTGATGCGGTTCTGCGTTGGGCCGTGCGTAACAGGTTTGACATCAGCCAAGTATCATCGCTGCAAGTGACCGACCAATGGGGGCACCTGCTTGATAACGCGGCTCCCCTAAAAGATCAGCAAAGCATTAACATTTTAAACCAGTAATATTATGAAAAAGAACTTTTTGTCGATCGCGGCTTTAGTATTGGCCTCGTTCTTTGGCATAGCCCATGGTGAGACCGTGAGGATTTTGTCATCCAATGATATGCACTCGGCTATTGAGAAGATGCCCCAATATGCCGCTATCGTTGACAGCCTGCGAGCCATTGACCCGTTTGTACTGATTTTCTCGGCAGGAGACAACCGCACGGGTAATCCTTACAACGACCTGTACGAGCCGACCACCTACCCCATGATCTCGATGATGAACCTCATCGGCTTTGACGCATCTGCACTCGGCAACCACGAGTATGACTCCAGTGTTGAGGGTCTCGCGAGGGTGATTTCGTTGTCTAATTTCCCCTATCTTGCCGCCAACATCAGTTGCCCGCCCGAGAGCGGAATCCGGGTGCGTCCTTATCAGGTGTTTGATGTCAAGGGCATCAAGGTCGGTGTGCTCGGCATCACACAGGTGGGCATAGACGGGATCCCCGACACACACCCCGACAACGTGAAAGGCCTGTCTTTTCAACGGCCCGAGGAGGTGATACCGCAGTACAAGTGGCTCACCGAGCAGTGCGATGTCAACGTGTTGCTCACCCATGTGGGCTTTGATGTGGATGTTGAACTGGCCAAACAGTTCCCTTACTATGACCTTATCATCAGCGGCCATACCCACACACAGCTCGAAGGCGGGGAAATCCACAGTGGCGTACTGATCACCCAAAACGGTTACCAGCTGCCTCGCGTCACCCTCACGACCCTGGAGGTCGAAGGCGGCAAAGTGGTAAGCAAGAAGGCCGAGAACATCTTTTTGAACAACCCCGACCGTCACGCTGACGCCGCCGAGGCGTTGCTCAAGCACTTCAAGAACAGCCCTGAGATGGAACGTGTCATCGGCCACTTCGAGAGCGACATCAACGGGTATGACCCTCTGGGCGTGATGATGTGCGACGCCTGGCGGGAGGAGTGCGAGTGTGACATCGCCCTCGAGAACTACGGCGGCGTACGCTACGACTTCATCAAGGCGGGTCCCATCACAGTGAAGGACATCATCAACCTCGACCCGTTCCTGAACAGTCCGGTAGTGATGACCTTGACGGGCAAAGAACTCCACGACATGCTCATCGCTTGCTTCAGGGCAGACCGCAACCGCTTCCCTGTCACCAGCGGATGCACGGCGGCGGTGACCTATGCCGACTCCACCAAGTCGTCAATCAAGAAACTGGAACTTTTTGACGCCAACGGCAAGAAGCTCAACATGAAAAAGAAATACCGCGTGGTGACCAACAACTATGTGGCATCAATCGCCGACTCTCCCCGCCAGGACCAGGGCGTGCGCGGTGACGTGACCACTAGCGACCTCATCATACACTGGCTCGAGAAAAAGGGGACCGTGGACTATCAAGGCCGCTCCAGCTTTACCGAGAAGTGGTAAACCTGTCGTCTTCTCGATAGCAGCGACACCTATCAAATATGAGGGATTTTGCGGCAATAGATTTTGAGACGGCCAACAATGAGCGGTCATCGGTGTGCTCGGTGGGCGTGGTCGTCGTGCGCGACGGTGAGATTGTGGACAAGTTCTACTCCCTCATCCAGCCCGAGCCCAACTACTACACCTACTGGTGCAGCCGGGTGCATGGCCTGTGCCGTGAGGACACCGAGGACGCTCCCGTCTTTCCTGACGTGTGGGCCCAGATTGAGCCGATGATCGCCGGGCTGCCCCTGGTGGCACACAACAGCCCCTTTGACGAGGGGTGCCTCAAGGCCGTCTTCAGGGTCTATCAGATGGACTACCCGGACTATCTGTTCCTGGACACGCTGCGCGCTTCCCGCCGCAAGCTGCCTGACCTGGAGAGCCACCAGCTGCACATCGTGGCTGCCGCGTGCGGTTACCGGCTGGACCATCACCACCATGCGCTGGCCGATGCCGAGGCCTGCGCATGGATCGCCTGCCAGCTTTTATGAGCGGCAGACTGAGGCCGATTGGCAAATAATGAGTACCTTTGCAGTGGAAACGACATGTAACAGCGAGGCACCCACGTGGAAATCAAGGAATTATGTGAACTGTTTAACGGCAAGGCGCGGCTGGCAGCGGTGAAGAAACTGCTGTCCGGCAGCGGCAATGCGGTAATCGACGGCCTGGCGGGCTCCAGTGCGGCAATGCTGCTGGCGGGGCTGCCGCGGCAGGCGTGCCCCTACCTTGTCGTGATGAACGACCTGGACGAGGCCGGCTACATGTACAATGACCTGTGCCAGCTCGCCGGTGACAAGCAGGTGCTGATTTTCCCGTCGGGCTACAAGCGCGACATCAAGTACGGCCAGGTGGATGCCCCCAACGAGATCCTGCGCACCGAGGTGCTCAACCGCTGGTATGACGACCCCCAGGTGAGATGGGTCGTGACCTACCCCGAGGCCCTGGCCGAGCGGGTGCGCCGCCGCGAGGACGTGGCAGCGAGCACCGTGACGCTGCAATCGGGCGGCACGGCCGACCTGGCAGAGACAGCCGCACGCCTGCGCGAACTGGGTTTTGTGGCCACCGACTACGTCTATGAGCCGGGACAATACAGCGTGCGCGGATCGATCCTCGACGTGTTCTCCTTCAGCAACGAGCTGCCTTACCGCATCGACTTCTGGGGCGACGACATCGACTCCATCCGCACCTTCAACGTCGAGACGCAGCTGAGCGAGGAGCGGCTGGAGCGCGTGAGCATCCTGAACCGCGACCGTGCGGGCGACAGCCCCGAGGACAATGTGTCACTGCTGGACTATGCGGGCGACGACACCATCGTGCTGTGCCGCAGCGAGCAATGGCTCACGACACGCATCCGCGAGATTGCCCGCGAGGGCATGTCGGTCAGCGCCATCATCGCCGAGGAGGGCGACACCCAGGCGACGCGCAAGGTTGTCGATGCCGACATCTTCACACGACGGCTGCAGGCATTGCGGCGCATCGCCTTCACCTCAGGCGAGACGGCTCCCGAGCGCGGCGTGAAGCGCCTGTCGCTGCACTGCCGTCCACAGGGCATCTATCACAAGAATTTCGACCTCATAGGCCAGTCCTTCGGGCAATTCCTGGCCGACGGCTACCGCATCCTCATCCTCTCTGACAGCGCCAAGCAGATCGAGCGACTGCACAACATCTTTGAGGACCGCGGCGACGACATCACCTTCGAGCCGGTGCTCAGGACCATCCATGAGGGCTTTGTCGATGAGGACCTGAAGCTGTGCGTTTTCACCGACCACCAGATCTTTGACCGCTTCCACAAGTACAACCTCAAGAGCGAACGCGCCCGTTCGGGCAAACTCGCCTTGTCGCTCAAAGAGTTGAACCAGATCGAGAAGGGCGACTACATCGTCCACGAGGACCTGGGCGTCGGCAAGTTCGGCGGCCTCATCCGCACGTCGATGAACGGCACGCCCCAGGAGATGATCAAGCTCACCTACCTGAACGGCGACGAGGCCTATGTCTCGATCCACTCGCTGCACAAGCTGTCGAAGTACCGCAGCAAGGAGGGCGAGGCTCCTCGACTGAACCGCCTGGGGTCCAATGCGTGGGCCAAAATCAAGTCGCGCACCAAGAGCCGCCTCAAGGACATCGCCCGCGAACTCATCCGCCTCTATGCCGCACGACGGGAGCAGAAGGGCTTCGCCTTCACCCCGGACGGCTACCTCCAGCAGGAGCTGGAGGCCTCGTTCATCTATGAGGACACCCCCGACCAGTTGACGGCAACCCAGGCTGTCAAGGCCGACATGGAGAGCGACAAGCCGATGGACCGCCTCATCTGCGGCGACGTGGGCTTCGGCAAGACCGAGATAGCGGTGCGCGCCGCCTTCAAGGCCGCCACCGACGGCAAACAGACTGCCGTGCTGGTGCCCACGACGGTGCTGGCCTTCCAGCACTACCGCACCTTCAAGGAACGCCTGCAGGACTTCCCCGTCCGTGTGGACTACCTGAGCCGTGCCCGCAAGCCCAAAGAGGTGAAACAGATTCTTGCCGACCTCAAGGAGGGCAAGATTGACATCCTCATCGGCACCCACAAGCTCATCGGCAAGACGGTGCAGTTCCATGACCTGGGACTGCTGGTGGTGGACGAGGAACAGAAGTTCGGCGTCGCTGTCAAGGACAAGCTCAAGCAGATGAAGCTCAACGTGGACACCCTGACGATGAGCGCCACGCCCATCCCGCGCACGCTGCAGTTCTCGCTGATGGGCGCCCGCGACCTGAGCACGCTGACCACCCCGCCCGCCAACCGCTACCCTATCCTCACCACCGTCGGCACCCTGAACGACGACATCGTCGCCGAGGCCATCAACTTTGAGCTCTCGCGCAACGGCCAGGTGTTCTTTGTCAACCACCGCATCGAGCAATTGGAGCGCCTGGAGAACATGATTCACCGCGTCGTGCCCGATGCCCGCGTCGTGGTGGGACACGGACAGATGCCGCCCGAACGGCTCGAACAGGTCATCATCGACTTCGGCAACCAGGACTATGACGTGCTGCTCTCGACGACCATCATCGAGAACGGCATCGATATGCCCAACGTCAACACCATCATCATCAACAATGCCGACCGCTACGGACTGAGCGACCTGCACCAGCTGCGCGGACGCGTGGGACGCAGCAGCCGCAAGGCTTTCTGCTACCTGCTCGTGCCGCCGGGCAAGCCGCTGGCCACCGATGCGAGACGGCGCCTGCAGGCCATCGAGAGCTTCAGCGACCTAGGCTCCGGCATCCAGATTGCCATGCAGGACCTCGACATCCGCGGTGCCGGCAACCTGCTGGGCGCCGAGCAGAGTGGATTCATCGCCGACCTGGGCTACGAGACCTACCAGCGGGTGCTCAAGGAGGCCGTCACCGAGCTGCGCAACGAGGAGTTCTCCACGGTCTTCGCCACTACGGGTGACGGAGAGAACGGAAATGACGGTTTGGACAGCAACAACGAGTTTGTCACCGATTGTGTCGTGGACACCGACCTGGAGCTGATGTTCCCGGCCAGCTATGTGCCCCAGGAGAACGAGCGCATCACCCTCTACCGCGAACTCGACAACATGGAGACCGACGATCAGGTCGAGGCCTTCGAGGAGAGGATGGTGGACCGTTTCGGCAAGATTCCCGAGATGGCAAGCGAACTCATCCGCATCGTGCCCCTGCGACGCACCGCGCGCCGACTGGGCATCGAGAAACTCGTCATCCGCCAGACCCGCATGCACCTGTTCATGGTCGGCGAGGAAAACGTCGCCTATTACCAGTCGCCCGCCTTCGGGCGCCTGCTCAACTTCCTGCAGCAGAATCCCAAGCGCTGCAACCTGAGCCAGAAGAACGGCCGCCGCAGTATCATCGTCTCCAACGTCACCAGCGTCAGCACGGCCCTCTCCATCCTGCGCACCATCACCCATCTTGACAGCATTTAAGGCCAAAAAACGCCTTTTGGCGCATCGGCGACGCGGAAAACGGCGCAAAATGCTATATTTATGTCAAATAAATTTGCAAATTGAAAATCTTGTATTATCTTTGCCCTCCGTTTGAGCAATGGCTTCACCATGAAAGCCTGCTATACCATTAATATATATAATATCATTTAATCAACATGACGAAGAAATTTACATTTACCATGATGGTAATCATGGCCATGTGTTCACTGACCTTAGTGGCACAGAACGTGACCTTACGCGGTGTTTATCAGACAAGCCGAGACAATGCTTATCCCAACGGCACTTATAGTGAGTATGTAGGTTGGAGCTATACCTACATGAAGCCTATCTTTATCGTACAGCAAGGTCTCTACAAGATGGAATGGAACGGTTCGACGCTCACCATGCCCGAGAAGTTCCCTGCCATCAACAAGGAAGAATTCAGCAGCAACGGCACCATCACCGATGAGGCAAAAGCCTTGTGGGTCACCAACTTCAATATGATGTATGCCAACTCGGGCGCCATCATCGACAACGGCGTCCTCACGACCGTGATGTCGCGCACCGACATGGACAACAACAGCGGCGCCTATGTGGTTCCCGGTTCCTCGGTCAACGACACCACCCGCTTCTATGTGCGCAAGTGGAATGCCGAGACGGGCGACCTGATCAGCCAGGAGATCCGCCCTGCATGGGACTGCCTGCAGTCGGCCGGCATGGCCAAGAACCCCAAGGACGGCAAGGTCTATGGCCTGTTCTACATCGCCAACAAGTACCTGCCCGACACGCTGCTCAATGACCCTGACTTCTTTGCCGACGAGGCTGCCGACTCGACCGACTCGGGCTATGCCATCTGCACCATCGACCTCGAGACGATGACCATCGACCAAATCACGCCTGGCCTGTATTACCAGAACTTCATCACCTTCGCCATCAACAGCGAGGGCCGCGCCTTTGCCTTGACCAGCGGCGGCACTGCCGCGCTGCCCAGCGAGGACGGCAAGGTCTATGACATCAACGGCGATCTCACGGGCGCTCATCTCTTTGAGTTTGACCTGGCCAGCGGCCGCATCATTGCCGACAACCGCACCAACACGGGCTATATGTCACAGGCAAAGCGCCAGGCTGCTTGTTTCAGCAAGAATGACCCCAACAAGATGTACTGGATGGGTTACTACAACAGCGGCATGGGCTATGATGACCACGGCAACTGGAATCCCCTGCCCGACCAGAACTGGATTGCCAACCGCAAGTTTGACACATCGCTCTATGAGGTGGATGTCACTACCGGCGAAGCCAACCGCCTGGCCACCATCGATGACCGCTACATGTTCGCCTACATGTGGGTTGACGGTGAGGCCGAAATTGTCCCCGAAGTCCTGCGTGGCGACGTCAACAATGACAAGGTGGTGAACATCAACGACGTGACGGCCCTGATCAACTATCTGTTGAGCAAAAACGGCAATGGACTGAATCTCCAGAACGCCAACTGCAACCAGAACGGTAGCATCGCCATCGACGATGTCACGGCACTCATCAGCTACCTGCTGGCCAAGCACTGGTAATCCTCAAGAACAAACTGAACACTTCTATCGACAGCATTGCGCTGGCCAGTCTTCCCGGCCAGCGCAATCTCTCATCTATAGTCACTATAGCCACTATCTGATAAAAACTAGCAACTACTCAAACACCGAGAGGACGGGGCGACCCACCCAGGAGCGGGGCGTGTCGAGTCCCAAGATGTAGGCGATGGTGGCAGCGGTGTCAAACTGCATCATCGGCTCAATAATCTCTATACCCGAGCGGATTCCGGGGCCGTAGATAATAAACGGATGCTCCATCTCGAGCAGTGTCTTGCCTCCATGCCCCTTGTCCACTCCACCGTGGTCCGAGGTCATGATGATGACCGTATCATCGTAGATGCCCGCCGTCTTCAAGGCCTGAAAGAGCCGGCCCACATACACATCAAGTTCCGCCAGCTTGTCATAGTACTCGGGCGTGTCATGGCCGATGGTGTGACCCGTGTGGTCCAACTGGTCCCAGCAGACCGCCATCAGCGTGGGTTTGCGGTCGATGATGAAACGCTCGGCCATCCTGCACAGGAGCGTAGAATCCTTCTCCCATCCAATGGCGAGGTCATAGTTGTCGATGGACAAGGTGTCCACGACATACTTGATGCCGTCCCACTCGGCAATGCATCCCGTCACCACATCGGGGCGCGCATCACGCAGAATGGAGAAGATGGTGGGGAAAACGCCATGGCTGTTGCATTCCGCCGAAGGAATCTCGGGGGTGTGGGAGCCCCAGGTCGTGTAACCGTGCAGCTCGGGGCACGAGCCGTTGAACATCGACGCCCAGTTCACACCCGAGGAGGACGGCAGCACCGAACGCTTCTTGGTCGTGTAGCAACCGTGCTGCATCAGCCAGGTGATGTTAGGGATATCGTGAGCCTTGGGCAGGCTGTAGCCGCCCCAGCCATCAATACCGATGACCAGGACATGGCCGGCACGTTGCTTGAGTTTTTTGGGCTTCGCCTGAATGCCGGTTACCACCAGCAGGCATAACAGGAGCAGAATTACTTTCTTCATAACAGTCAAGTTTTATATCACTTGGCAAATATACTCATAAAATAGGAGGTGACCAAAAAAGCGGGCTGGCGCCCGCTGATTAGTGGTTAGTGATTAGTGATTAGCGATTAGCGATTAGTAATTAGAGAACGCGGCAGCCAACTAGAAACTAGGGACTAGGGACTAGAAACTAAGGACTAGAAACTAATTCACCGATTTTATAAGGGAGTTGATTGAAAAGAATTGCCATTTATAATAATGTTAGATAGTTTTGCGATAATTAATCATGTTTTAGTCACATCCTAACACAATTAAAGCAAAACATTTATGAAGAAAAGATTCCTATTGGCAATACTGATTGCCATGGCAGGTGTTTTGGCTCAAGCACAGCAGACCATGTGGGTACACACGGGACATGTGCACTGGGCCTACAACACCGAGTCGGTGGGTACGATGCCGTATTCGTCATCCAGCCTGCTGACGGTGCTTGAGAAGGGGTTCACCCTTGCCGATGTGGACAGTGTGACCGTCGCCAACGAGACGTTTGCCGACGACAATGTCCTCGTCAAGTACAACAACAATGTGGCCGACGTGTATGTGGCAGGCAACATCGCCAACCACATCACCGCCGAGGTGACCGGGGCTCGCGTTGCCGTCATGCAGGACGCCGAAGTGGCCACCGAGTACACCTACACCCTGCAGGGAGCCAGCTCGTCGGGCTGCTTCTACCATGCGGGAGCCTACAAGATGACGCTCGTCCTGAACGGTGTTAACCTGGTTAACCCCGACAGTGCGGCCATCAACATCCAGAACAGCAAGCGCATCGCCGTGCAGCTTGCCGACGGCACGACCAACACCCTGGCCGACGGTGCCAACAACACCAAGAAGGCCGCCTTCCTCGTGAAGGGCCATGCCGAGTTTGCCAAGGGTGGTTCGCTGACCATCACGGGCAACAAGAAGCACGCGCTGGCCTGCAACGAGTACATGGAAGTCAAGAAGACCGTGGGCACGATTACCATCGTCAGCTCGGTAGCCGACGCCATCAACGTGAGTCAGTACTTCCAGATGAACGGCGGTACCATCAACATCCAGAGCTGCGGTGACGACGGCATCCAGGTCGATGCCGAGGATGTCACTCTTCCCGAGGAGGACGGCCATGTGCTCATCAAGGGAGGCACACTCACCATCAACGGCAGCGCTGCCGGCACCAAGTGCATCAAGGCCGAGGGCAACGTGGATATCCAGGGCGGCACCTTGACGTTGAAGCACACGGGTATCCCCGTCTGGGACGAAGAAGATAGCAAGATCAAGGAGCCGACAGGCATTGGTACTGACCGCAACCTCACCATCAACGGAGCCGAGGCCGTGGTTAACATCACCATGACCGGCAACGGCGCTCGTGGCATGAAGTGCGACAGCACAATGACCTGCACTGCGGGTAACATCGACATCAACTGCTCGGGCGGCGACTGGGCTTACAGCACCATCGACACCAGCAGCGTGAAGTGTGCCAAGGCCGACTATGCCTTTATCCTGAACGGTGCGAGCATGAAGTGCACCACTGTCAAGGACGAGGCCGTGGGCGTTCACAGCGAGGGCACCGTCCTCATCAGCGACGGCACACTGACGCTCAACACCTATGACCACGGCATCAAGAGCGACTATGACATGGAGATCACCGGCGGCACCATCACCTACAGCATCAACGGTCCTGCCAGCAAGGCACTCAAGAGCGAGGGCAACATGCACATTACGGGCGGCAACATCAGCGGTACCGTGAGCGGTGGCGGCGAGACGGCCAGCGACCAGACGACATCGGCCAGCGCCGGCCTCAAGTGCGACGGTAACGTGACCATCGACGGCGGTACCTTCGACCTCAAGGCCACTGGTAAAGGCGATAAGGGTATGAGCATCGACGGCGAGCTCATCATCAACGACGGTAACATCAAGGTGACCACCACGGGTACCCGCTACGGCACGACCAGCAGTGGCGGTGGCATGGGTCCCGGTGGCGGTGGCTCGACGAACAGCGACAAGCGCTCCTCGCCCAAGGGCATCAAGGTCGACGGCAACATCACCATCAACGGTGGCACCATCACCGTGAGCGCCACGGGCGGTGAAGGCTCGGAGGGTATCGAGTCCAAGAAGATCATGACCATCAACGGCGGTTACATCGAGGTAAACAGCTATGATGATGCATTGAACAGTGCTTCTCACATGTACCTCAAGGGCGGTTATATCTATGCCGTAACCACCGGCAACGATGCCATTGACTCTAACGGCAACATGTACCTGAGCGGTGGCTACGTCTTCTGCTGTGGTAAGGAGGAAGGCCTCGACGCCAACAGTGAGGGTGGTTACACGGTTTACATCCAGAGCGGTACCAACCTGATGGCCATCGGTGGTGAAATGGGTGCTATTGAGAGTGGTGCCCAAATCAGCCAGACCTGCTATCAGGGCAGCGTCAGTGCCAACAAGTGGATTGCCCTCCGCAGTGGCAGCAACGTAGCCTTTGCGGCCTACACACCGACCTTCTCAAGCCAAGGCGGCGGTTACCCGTGGGGTGGTGGCTCGACCTCAAGCAAGACCATTGTTGTGACTGCTCCTTCCACCCCGAGTCTCTACACGGGTGTGACGGCTAGCGGTACCACTTTCTGGACCGGTAAGGGCGCTACCAATGCAACCGGCGGTTCTCAAGTGAGCCTCTCGACCTATTCTGGCGGTGGCGGTGGTCCCCATTGGTAATTCCTCAAGTAGTTATAAACAATGACATCATTATTTAAAAGACTTAGAAATATGAAAAAGACGATTATAACGATGCTTATCGCACTGGTGGCCATCTGCGCCAGCGCCGAGACCTATAGCTACCTGAAGTTCACCCGGACCAACGGCTCGACCGTGACCTGCTCGGTAGAGGGCCTCAAGCTCACCTACGATAATACTAATGTGACCATCACCAATGCCGAGGGCACCACGACCATCGCCCTGGCCGAGGTGCAGGACATGTACTTCAGCAACGAGGCCGGCACCGACCCGAGCTACCAGCTTGGCGACGTGAACAAGGACGGCAATGTGAACATTAGCGACGTGACAGCACTGATCAACTACCTGCTGAGCCATGACGACAGCGCCATCGACCTGGATGCTGCCAACGTCAACGGCGACGAAACTGTGAGCATCGCCGACGTGACAGCACTGATCAACAACCTGCTGAGCCACAACGGCTGATTCTAGACACTTTAACACTACACACGACCATGTTGCGCTGGCTGGACCACTCCCGCCAGCGCAATTTTTTATCACCCCTACAATAACTA
Organism: uncultured Bacteroidales bacterium; assembly: GCA_902760865.1. Lineage (GTDB taxonomy): Bacteria > Bacteroidota > Bacteroidia > Bacteroidales > Muribaculaceae > Sodaliphilus. The sequence goes on from CACWID010000016.1 coordinate 49,174, forward strand.
TAACCACTATAGTCACTATAATTACTATAGTCACTATAGCCACTATACCCCCCAATAAAAAGAAAAATCTTAAAAGATGTTAAAACATTTGGTGGATTCAAAACTATTGTTATACCTTTGCAGTGTACTATTAAAGTAGTACACTAAGACAGTACAAGTTTAACCATTAAATATTATCTGTTATGTTAAGTATCAACAATATCAGCTTCAGTTACAACAAGCGAAGTGGCGACCTGTTCCACGACTTCTCGCTTGAATTGAACGCCGGCAATGTTTACGGTCTGCTAGGAAAGAACGGTGCCGGCAAGTCCACTCTCATCTATCTCATGACAGGCCTGCTGACCCCCAAGAGCGGCGAGGCCCTGCTTGACGGCGTGAATGTGCGCAAGCGTCTTCCCAAGACGATGAGCGACATCTTCCTCGTTCCCGAGGAGTTTGAGTTGCCGCGCCTGAGCCTCAAGCAGTATGTGGACATCAATGCCCCGTTCTACCCCAACTTCAGCAAGGAGGACATGCAGCGTTACCTCGACATCTTTGAGATGGACGATGACATGGACGTGAAGCTCCAAGCGCTGTCGATGGGACAGAAGAAGAAAGTGTTTATGGCTTTCGCCTTTGCCGCCAACACCCACGTGCTCATCATGGACGAACCGACCAACGGCCTGGACATTCCCAGCAAGAGCCAGTTCCGCAAGCTCGTCACCACCGGCATGACCGATGACAAGTTGATGCTCATCTCCACCCATCAGGTGCGTGACATCAGCGACATCCTGGACCACGTGACCATCATCGACCAGAGCCGCGTGCTGCTCAACACCAGTTTTGCCGACGTGATGAACAAGGTGGCCTTCCGCCCGCTGCGTGAAGGCGATCAGCCGCTGTTCGTGCTGCAAAGCCCCTACGGCCCCCTGGGTGCCGTTCCCGCCGAGGAAGGCGAGGAGACCAAAGTTGACCTGGAGATGCTCTTCAACGCCACCCTCCAGAATCCTGCTGCTATCAACCAATTATTCACCACCTCAAAATGAACACCACTATGAATACCGTCAATCAAATATTCGACTGGAGCCGTTTCACGGCCACCCTGCGCAAGGAAGTAGTAGAGAACTGGCGCCCGATCGTTTTCACCCTGCTGGGCGTCTACGGCCTGCTGACCATGATTATGATCCTCGGCAATGCAATTTCGTTTGATGACGCGGTGAGCGATGCTATGTCAGAAGGGATGGTGCCGCAGAAGGTTGTCTATGGCATCCTTGGGTTTTCTGTTATGATCGTCGCATCGATGGCCTTCAGGAAACTGACCTCTAAGACCGGCCGCATCGACATGATGACCTCACCGTCATCGACGCTCGAGAAATTCCTCGTCAACGGCGTGGTCTATGTACTGGGATTCTTTGTATCCTTCTTAATCCTGGCCCAACTGGCTGACCTTACCCGTATCGCAGTCATGCACATCTTCGGATTCCAAGGCTTCATTCCGGGTGTCATTAACTTTACCAATCTGGGTGCTGATTTCACCTATGGCCTGGGCAGTGAACTGTTTAAAGGCTCCTTGGCTGTCCCCTATGCATGGTGCAGCTTGTTGGCAACCTCTGGCATTTACCTGCTGGGCAGTGTGATGTGGCCCCGCCTGTCGCTGCTGAAGACCTTTGCCGCCATCTATGCCGTCGAGTTTGTGTTAGGTGTGTTGGCTGTTATCTTCATCTTCGTGTTTAGCGATATGGAATCTTTCGGCTATTGGGTCTTTATGCACGTTGACGGAATCTTACCCTTCTTGATGACCTTAATGGCTATTCAGGCCATTTTAGGCTGGGGCCTGGCATGGTACCTGTTCAAGCACAAAGACGTCATTTCACTCAAGTGGTGGAAGTGATATCTGATTAGTGATTAGTGATTAGTGAAATTAGTGAAATTTCTATTAATCGACATTATATTATGAACTTCAAGGATAATAAAGCGATTTATCTGCAGATTGCAGACCGCATCGGCGACCAGATTCTCTCCGGGGTCTTGGTTCCCGAGGGCAAGGTGCCCAGCGTGCGCGAGCTTGCAGCCGAGATCGAGGTCAATGCCAACACCGTGGCTCGCACCTACGACCACCTGCAGCAGAACGGCGTGATCTACACCAAGCGCGGACTGGGCTACTTCGTCTGCCCCGAAGCCAGAGACAAGATCGTGGCTTCGCGACGTGACCAGCTCATGCAAGGCGAAATGGACTACTTCCTGGGCCAGCTCAAGGCTGTGGGCATCACCCCCGCCGAGCTCCAGGGACTCTATCAGGAATATCTCAGCAAGTAAACATTCATCAACTACGAATTACGCCAATTGAACTAATCAATCATCAACAATACAAGTTTAGAGATATTAGCGTAATTCGTAGTTTTTAAAAACAACAGTATTATGGAAAAGCAAGCATTTGTAGCAACGGCAACAGTGGCCATCATCGCCCTCTTCTCGTTCATCACCAGCATCATCCTCTCACATTGAGTGACCAGAAACCCGTGACAACAACAGTATTATAACCTCCAGAAACAAGACAGCATTATGGAACAGCAAGACACATATATTCCTAACGAGGACAGAACACTTGAGGAACTGTGCCAGGATATCAATCTCAGGGCCGAGAAGGTGTATATCTTGAAGGGCAGAAAGGATAAAACTATCCTGCTCATTGGCGTTGTGATTATCCTGGGGGTTTTGGCGCTCGCTTGGTATCTCATGCGGGTTGAGATTAACTGGTACAGGGAGCCGATTGTGATATCAGCCATCGTGGGGTGGAGCTTTGTTTACATCCTGATCAATAAACTCTTGATTAACAGGATGAAGCGTGCAGCAAGTCCCAAGCAGCACCTACGTATCGCCAAATGCCTGAAATGGTGGGACAAGTTTTTTAAAGCTATTGTGCCTGCAATGATATTTCCTTCGATCTGGTTATCGCAAGAAGATGTAGTGAATTATGGTACTTGTCTTTTGATCTTCTTCCCGCTCTTTATCCTCTTCTTTATCATCGCTCGCATCGATAAAGATTTCAGTGAAGGCTTGGACGAATTGGAGTACCGACTCCAGGAATGTGTTCTTCCGGACAAGGGATGATCTGAAACCTATGTAAATCGTCGCATGATGGGATTAAATGGGTTCTGGCCTTCAAGCGACATCAGAAAACGGATTTACGGAACCTGCCAATAGAACTATGAAACAGATAGATTTGAACAACCTCGGCAAGGAAGAGCTGATGGAGCGCATCAAAGCCCAGAATTCCGAAGACTTAAAGGCCAATACAGGCTGCGGAACTATTTTTCTGGTCATCCTTGTGTTGAATATCTTCTCTTTTGTAGGTCAGAATGAAATTGACTGGAGTAATTGTGCAGTGCCCGCGGTCATCGTTCTGTGGAGCATAATTGAGGTGTGGTGGAAAAAAAGGTTGAACAAGTGTAATGGCGCCGGGGAATTGGTGAGCATGCATAAGAAATACATCAAGTACCGCAAGACAGAGTTTATCGTTGCCCTCGTGTTGATGGTAGTATTGACTTATCCATTATATCTGAAATACACCGCAACTACCGTTCCTGTATGGCTCAGCATAATGGTTTGCGGCCTTTGGGTGGCATTGTTCTGCTATATCTTATGGCGCTTGCTGAAACCAAAAAAGTCAACAACCGAACAAGAGATTGACCGTCTGCAGGAACTCATCGGTAACTGACCGTTCAGATATATTTATCAATAACTAGATACAAACCTCCAAAATAAAACAGTATTATGGAACAGATAAATTTGACAAACCTCAGCAAAGAAGAGCTGATGGAGCTCATCAAGACCCGATGTGCCGAAGAACTGAGAAGCAAGAAGCTGTCATTTGGGTTTATCCTCATCACCCAAGTGTTTATGGCTTTCTACATGGTCTTGAGCAACTATGCTGCAAAATGGGAGTTTCCCCTTTTCCTTATCATTCTTCTTTTCGCAATGATTGAGGCTCTTATTGATGGCTGGGGGTACAATAGGTTGATCAAGTGCGACGACGCCGGGACACTGGTGGACACCTATGAGAAGTACCTCAAATTTGAGAATACGCTCTTTATTGTTGCCGCCGTAGTAGCAGTGCTGATCGCTTGTCTTATTTTTTCGGGGATTTTACCATTAACGGTAAAATCACCGCTACTCACCGGCTTTCTGGTATGCTGCATTCCCTTAAGCAGTTTAGGTGCCTTATTTTATAGAAGAAATTCAGCTATCGCTCAAGGTGTCAACCGCCTGCGGAAATTAATCGGTAACTGACCGTTCAGATAAATGATCAATAACTAGTTATTAACCTCCTAAACAAGGCAGTATTATGGAACAGATATATGTAATAAAAATCAGCAAGGAAGAGCTGATGGAGCGCATCACAAACCGATGTGCCAAAGACCTGAAAGGCTACAAGGGCGGAGTTGTTGTTTGCCTCATCTTATTAGTGCTTATGGTCGCCTACATGTTATGGAGCCACAATGCTACAGCATGGGAGTATTCCCTTTTTATTCTTGCCTTGCTGATTCAGTATCTTATTGAAGGCTGGTGGATGAACAAGATCAGCAAGTGTGATGACGCCAAGACATTGGTGGACACCTATGAGAAGTACCTCAAATTTGAGAAGGTGTTCTTGATTATTGCCGCAGTTGTTGCAGTGCTGATCGCTTGTCTTATTTTTTCGGGGATTTTACCGTTAACGGTAAAGGCACCGCTATTATTCGGCTTTCTGGTATGCTGCATTCCCTTAGGCAGCTTGGGTGCCTTCAATAGAAGAAAATCAGCTATCGCTCAAGAAATCGACCGCCTGCGGAAATTAATCGGTAACTGATCTATCATCAATAGTTATTAACCATTTTCAATCCTCTTGAACTATGAAAAGAATACCTATCATCACAGCGTTGATCCTGGCAACGGTAGCCATCGTCTCCTGTAGCCAGGGCTCTGGCGACAACCCTTACGGCAAGAAAGTATTGATGACCACCATTCAGGTGAAGGCATCCGAAGACCTGATTGCCGCCAGCGACATTGAAATCACCTATTGGGGCAAGGGGGGCGTTCAAGTCACCGACACGATCACCTCCACCTTCTGGAAAAAAAGAATCCTCAACGACTCGTTCCCGACCGTAATCGGTTATCCCGAATACCGCTTGCTCATCAAGCCTGACGCCAAGTTTGACAAGGACAGGTGCCAACTGAAATTAGAGATCGCCCACATGGACAAAATCTTGAACTTTGGCGAAATACCAATCAGCATCGATGACATCGCGAGCAGCAAGGTCCCGGCCTATCTGGAAGTACATGAAGGCGCAAGGAACTTGGTCCATAAACAGAGTGACCCTAATGTCTACAAGGTCTATATCAAAGATGGCAAATTGGAATACGATGACTACTCCATGTCTAAACAATCACAAGAACCCTCTAAATAAAACAGAACGATGAAAAAGCTATTATCATACTCCGCAATCATGATGCTTGCCGCAATGGTGATGACATCCTGTGGCCAGCAGAAACAGACCGAGACCGTAAAAGAGTATCCGCTGAAGGTCACCTACGTCATTGAGTGCTCTAAGGACTTGTTGAACTTGTGTGATGTGGTGGTCACCTATAAGGGGGACGATGGCGCCAACGTCGTTGACACTATCACTGCCGACCCCGACGACCCGGCATGGATGCAGACGTGGACCAAGACGGTCGGGACTCACCAGGTCCCTGTCAAAATCGGATTTGACTACACCCTGGTACAGAAGACCGACACGCTGATTAGCGACAGGGAGTGGATTTCACTCGACGCCAAGGGGTCAATCATTGCCGAGAAGATCGGCATCAGGAAGGGTATTGCCCGCTTGAGTGATATAAAAATCAACAGCAAGACCAATTTCTTTAAGGACTACTACATCATCCGTGAAAATGTCATCAACACCCGCCACAACCTGGCCACCATCATCGATGTCTATAATGAACGACAGGCCTACTACCGTGAAGCAGCAGGAAGCAATACTTGCTATCTCGTCACTCCACTCACACACGGCGACGGCTTGAAGGTCAAGACAACCTGCTGGAACGACGATGCCGGCAAGGCCGCTGGCGAGAGCCAAGCTGAAAAGCAGTGACATCGGTATCATTTTTACCGCTTTTCTTCCTAAGGGTTTAAAAAAAGTGTAATTTTGTGTAATTTTTCTGCCAGTGGCCGCGTCTAACGGTCAAAAACAAGAGATCCACAAACAGAATATACTTTTAAAACAACACCTATGATGAACGCTAAGAAAACCATCCGGATGGCAGCAATGCTGGCAATGACAGCCTTGTGTCTCACATCTTGCATCAACGAGAGGGTCACCAACTACAGGATGTCTTTCTCGCCCGACTTGATCGAGACGTGTGACGTGACCGTCATCTACAGGGGAGAAAACGGCATTGAAATGACCGAGAGCGTGACCGACACGCTGTGGGAGAAAAGCTTTACCAACGACACACTGCCGCTGATTTTCGGCCTGGACTACAAGATCCAACCCAAGCAGGGCGTAAAACCCGCGAAGGAACAACTGGACCTGCAAGCCAAGTATTATTTTGAACTGAAACGTGACAAGCAGATCCTGTTCAGTTCCGGCAGCGACAGCCTCATCTACGAGCAGGTGCGCGCCTCGCGGCTCGACAGCGTTATCCAGGAGGAGGCCAAACGCCACGCCGGCCCATTCTATTTCACAGCCAAGAAGGACGGCGTGTGGGATATGCAGTGACGCCACGGCACTCGCCAAGGACGCTCTATTGAATAGAATAACACAGAATTATTAACAATATCACTTTTAACAATTAATTGATTATGAACGCTAAGAAAACGTTTGTTGTATTGATGTTGATGCTGATGGTATTCAGCACCAACATGGTGATGGCACAGCAGATGCCGCCCATCCCCGTGGACGACGCTGTGCGCATCGGAAAGCTTGATTGCGGATTGACCTACTACATCCGCCACAACGACTATCCCGAGCACCGTGTGAACTTCTACATCGCACAGCGCGTGGGCTCCATCCAGGAGGAGGAGAGCCAGCGAGGTCTTGCCCACTTCCTGGAGCACATGGCCTTCAACGGCAGTGAGCACTTCAACGGCGAGGGCAAGAGCATCATCGACTACACCCGCTCGCTGGGTGTGAACTTCGGTGGCGACCTGAATGCTTACACCAGCATCGCCGAGACCGTCTATAACATCAACGACGTGCCCAGCACCCGCCAGAGCGCCATCGACTCCTGTCTGCTCATCCTCAAGGACTGGAGCAACGGCCTGTTGCTCACCGACGAGGAGATCGACAAGGAGCGCGGCGTGATCCACGAGGAGTGGCGCCTGGGCCAGAGCGCACAGATGCGTATGCTGGAGCGCCAGCTCGAGACGCTGTATCCCGGCTCCAAGTTCGGCAAGCGCCTGCCCATCGGCCTGATGAGCGTGGTTGACAACTTCAAGTACAACGAGTTGCGCGACTACTACCACAAGTGGTACCGTCCCGACAACCAGGCCCTGGTCATCGTCGGCGACGTGGATGTTGACCACATCGAGGCCAAGATCAAGGAGATGTATAAGGATATGCCCGCTCCTGATCCCAATGCTGCCCAGGTGACCCTCGAGCCCGTGCCCGACAATGATCAGCCCATCATCGTGGTAGACAAGGACAAGGAGCAGCAGTATAGCGACGTAAGCATCATGTTCAAGCATGAGGCAGTACCCAAGGAGGACAAGGCCAGCATGGAATACCTGCTTGTTGACTACGTGACGAACCTCGCGACTGATATGCTCAACCAGCGCCTGAGTGATATGGCCCAGGAGCCCGACTGCCCCTTCACCAACGCTTACTGCTATGATGGCGATTATATCCTCGCCAACTCAATGGACGCCCTCACAGTTGACGTGATGCCCAAGGAGGGCCAGAGCGAAGCCGCTACCCAGGCCGTCATCATCGAGGTGATGCGTGCCGCACAGCACGGCTTCACCGCCAGCGAGTATGACCGTGCCCGTGACGAGGCCATGAGCCAGCTCGAGAAGCGCTATAACAACCGCGACAAGGTCAGCAATGAGAGTTACGGTCGCGACTACTGCCGCAACTACCTGGACGGCGAGCCCATCCCCTCGATCGAGATGCTGTATCAGATCATGGGTATGCTAGCTCCCCAAATTCCCGTTGAGGCCATCAACCAATTCCTGCCTGAAGTCATCAGTACCGACGGCAAGAACCTGGTGATTGCCAACTTCAACCAGGAGAAGGACGGTGCCGTATATCCCACTGTCGAGGGACTGCGTGCCGCCTATGACGCTGCTGCCAGCGCCAACATCGAGCCCTATGTCGACAACGTGAACAACGAGCCCCTGATGAGCACCATGCCCAAGAAGGGCCAGATCACCAAGGAGAGCGAGAACACCACCCTCGGCTACAAGGAACTGGAGCTGAGCAATGGTGCCCATGTCGTCCTCAAGAAGACCGACTTCAAGCAGGACGAGATCCGAATGAGTGCCTTCCAGCGCGGCGGCCAGTCGCTCTACGGCGAGAAGGATTGGGCCAACCTGATGATGATCGGTGACCTCGACAGCTATACCGGTGTGGGCAACTTCTCCAACTCCGACCTCAAGAAGGCGCTGTCCGGCAAGCAGGTCAACGTCGGTCTGAGCATCAGCCAGTTTACCGACGAGCTGAGCGGTAACAGCACCGTCAAGGACCTGGAGACCATGTTCCAGCTCATCTACCTCAAGTTCACCGCACTGAACAAGGACGAGAAGAAGTTCAACCAGACCATGACACTGATGGAAACGCAGCTCAAGAACAAGGATCTCATGCCCGAGAGTGCCCTGAGTGACTCGCTGCAGTACATCCTGACCAACCGCAGCTGGCGCACCAAGCCCTTCAATGTTGATGACCTGAAGGGTGTCAACCTGGACCGCATCATGGAGATTGCCAAGGAGCGCACCGCCAATGCCGCCAACTACACCTTCACCTTCGTCGGCAACTTTGACGAAGCCGTTATCCGTCCTCTCATCGAGCAGTACATTGCCAGCCTGCCCGCCAAGAAGGGCGTGAAGAGCAACTGGGTGAACGATTTAGACATGCCCGATGGTCAGACCATCTGCCACTTCACCAAGAAGATGGAGTCGCCCAAGGAATATGAGGTTGTCATCTGGCACGACAGAAATCTGCCCTACAGCCTGGAGAACGAGATCAAGGCCGACATCCTGGGTCAAGTGCTGAGCCGCATCTATCTGCAGAAGATCCGCGAGGATGCCGGTGCCGCCTATTCGGTTCAAGCCATGGGCCAGGTCGGCATCTCGGGTGGCAAGTCCCAGACACTGGTACTCGCTGTGTGCCCCGTGAACCCCGAGTTTGAGCAGATGGCACTGGATATCCTCAACCAGGAGATGGTCAATGCCGGCACCACCATCGATGCCACCGCATTCAACGAGGCCGTCGAGAACATGATCAAGGACTACAACACCAACATCAAGGAGAACTGGTTCTGGATGGGCATTCTCTCGAATTATCTCATGTACGGTTTTGACCAGATTACCGGTTATGAGCAGATTGTCAAGGCCCAGACGCCCGAGACCATTGCTGCCTTCGCCCGCCAACTCTACGGCGCCGGCAACAAGATCGAGCTTGTCATGAAGCCGATGACAGTAGACAAATAAAGCTTATGTCAATAATGAGCCAGGAACGGTACAGAGCCTCCTGGCTCATTATTGCTTAAACAAGCAATAACATTTTTTACTCACTTCACCAAACTTCAAAAAACTACTCATTATGAAACATCTTACACAACATAGAATCCTGATGGCCCTCGGCCTGTTGGTCATTGTCGGTGCATTGTTCTGCATCACCTCCTGCGGCCCGAAAAAACAAAAAATCGATGACACCACGGTGCTGCCCATCAAGGACAAAGCCGAACTCGACAAGTTACTTGGCCTTCCCATCCTGCCCGAGTACACTATCGACGGGTATTATACCAAAACCGATTTCATAACCGGTGACGAACAGTTCGTTTTGTGCTGCAAGTTCGTCAATGAAGTCACCCCCGAGGAGGTCCAGAAAATCCTGGCTCAGGTCGATAGTGTTTACCACCACGGATGGTACTCATTTGACCTGGGAGAGAAAAACAACATGAGGCTCTTCTTTGACCTTGACACCACATTGGCAGACCGGAAGATGCCCGATCCCCTGGACAACAACATCCATATCGCAATTGAACTGCGTGCCAGGGAGAAAGACTCATGGAAGGAATTTAACGTCGTGTTCAGGAACAATCGTGCCGACTACAGTGTCATCGTTGACCGCGACACTCTCACCAAAGTACTGGGCGTGGAAATGCCCCCGCTGAAAGAAACGACCCGCAGCGACGAGAGCATCTATTTTGAATTTGACACTGTTCCTGGCGAGGAGTTCTACCAAGCCCTCGAGAAGGCACCTCACTGGAAAGTTTCCCACCGTGGCGATATGACTTTCTATTATTTTGACTACGATGATGGGGAATACTGGACTACCGTCGACCTCGTCAAGGGCGAAACCCAGTTGTCCTTCTACCGGGCAAAATCAATGAACAGCACTGAAGACTTCATCGACGAAATGAAGCAGCGCGCCAACGATAAGAAAAAGAAGAACGAGTCAAAATAAAGGCCCGAGGCCATCTCTAGGCTAACGCTTACCTGAACTAAAAGAATCTGCATCATGAACAAGAAGAAATTTATTCTCTCCCTGTTGCTGATGGTCATGGCGTTCGGCGCCATGACGGTCAAGGCACAGTTGATGGGTCCGATTCCCGTTGACCCGGAGGTGCGTGTCGGTAAGCTGGACTGCGGATTGACCTACTACATCCGCCACAACGACTATCCCGAGCACCGTGTGGACTTCTTCATCGCCCAGCGCGTGGGTTCCATCCAGGAGGAGGAAAACCAGCGTGGCCTGGCCCATTTCCTGGAGCACATGGCCTTCAACGGCAGTGAACACTTCAATGGCGAGGGCAAGGGCATCATCGACTATACCCGCTCGCTGGGTGTCGCCTTCGGCCAGAACATGAACGCTTTAACAAGCATTTCAGAAACCATCTATCTTATTACCCAAGTGCCCAGCACCCGCCAGAGCGCTATTGACTCGTGCCTGCTCATCCTCAAGGACTGGAGCGGCGGCCTGCTGCTCACCGACGAGGAAATCGACAAGGAGCGCGGTGTCATCCACGAGGAGTGGCGCCTGCGCCGCAGCGCCAATCAGCGCATGATGGAGAATAATCTCGAGACGCTGTATCCCGGCTCAAAGTATGGCCGCCGCATGCCCATCGGCCTGATGGAGATTGTGGACAACTTCCCCTATCAGGACCTGCGCGACTACTACCACAAGTGGTATCGCCCCGACAACCAGGCCCTGATTGTCGTGGGAGACGTTGATGTCGATCACATCGAGGCCCAGATCAAGGAACTGTTTAAAGACTGCGTGCTGGATCCCGACGCCGCCCAGGTGGTGGAGGAGCCCGTTCCCGACAACGAGGAGCCCATCATCGTCATCGACAAGGACAAAGAGCAGCAATCTAACGATGTGACGATCATGTTCAAGCACGAGGCCACCCCCAGGGAGGCGAAGGGCGACATGACGTACCTGCTTGAGAATTTTGCCACAGGCATGATGAGCATCATGCTCAACAACCGTCTCAGCGAAGCTGCCCTGGAGCCCGACTGCCCCTTCCTGTCAGCCGGTGCCTCCGATGGCCCTTATCTGCTGTCCAAGAATGCCGAGGCTTTCACCTTGAGCGTGTCGCCCAAGGAGGGCCAGACCGAGGCCGCTGTCCAGGCCGTTGTTACCGAGGCGGTACGCGCTGCCCAGCACGGCTTTACCGAGACCGAATATGAGCGTGCCAAGGAGAATCTCATGAGCATTCTGGAGAGCAGCTACAACGAGCGCGACAAGATTCCCAATACAAGTTTTGCCGCTCAATATTGTAACAACTTCCTTAACAACGAGCCCATGCTCTCGATTGAGCAGAGTTACCCGCTCATGCAGGCGCTCGTTCCTCAGATTCCTGTCGAACTCATCAACATGGTCATTCCCGAGCTCATCAACACCACCGGCAAGAACCTCGTCGTGATGAACTTCAACCAGGAGAAGGACGGTGCCGTTTATCCCACGCCCGAAGGCTTGAAAGCAGCCATCGACGCGGGTCTGAATGCCCAGGTCGACGCATTTGTCGACAACGTGAAGCAGGAGGCCCTCATCAGCAAGATGCCCAAGAAAGGTAAAATCACACGAGAGACCTACAACAGCCAGTTTGACTACAAGGAGCTCGAGTTGAGCAACGGTGCCCGTGTCATCCTCAAGAAGACCGATTTCAAGAAAAACGAAATCCAGATGCGAGCCGAGGCTCGCGGTGGCTCTTCGCTCTACGGCGAGGAGGACTGGCCCAACATTCAGAAGCTGCCCTTCTTCATGTTGGACTGCGGTCTGGGCAACTTCTCAAAAACCGAGCTCGACAAGGCTACCGCCGGCAAACAGGTTGATATCTACTTTGCTATGTCTCCATACAATGATTTTGTATCGGCTAACTCCACGGTCAAGGACCTGGAAACCATGTTCCAGCTCACTTATCTCACCTTCACCGATATCAAGTTAGACGAGAAAAACTTCAACCAAAGCAAGGCTTTTCTCGAAGACATTTACAAGAACCGTGACCTGGACCATGAATCTGTATTTATGGACTCGGTCATTTATATCCTTAACGACCATGACTGGCGTTGCAAACCCTTCAACGTTGAGGACCTGAAGAAGATAAACCGTGAGCGCATGCTGGAAATTATCAAGGAGCGCACTGCCAATGCCGCCAACTATACGTTCATCTTCGTGGGCAACTTTGACGAGGCGCTGATGCGTCAGTACATCGAGCAGTATATTGCCAGCCTACCCGGCAAGAAGGGCACGCCCTCCAACTGGATAAACCATACAACCCGTCCCGTAGGCGAGACCATCACCCACTTCTCCCGCAAGATGGAAACGCCCAAGGCCAGCGCCCAGATCATCTGGTACGACACCAAGACTCCTTATAGTGTCGAGAACAATATCAAGGCCGACATGCTGGGCCAGGTGCTGAGTAAGATTTATCTGCAGAAGATCCGTGAGGATGCAGGCGCCGCCTACTCGGCAAGCGCCGGCGGCGGTGCTAGACTCTATGGTGACCGTTGCATTACCAGCATCTCGGCTTCTTGCCCAGTGAAGCCTGAGTTTGTTGACGTCGCCCTCAAGATTATTAACGAGGAGATGGCCAAGGCTTGCAGCACTATCGATGCCACTACCCTGCAGGAGATCAAGGAACTCATGATCAAGGAGCACAACACCGAACTCAAGGAGAACTCCTACTGGATGTCTGTTATCTCGGCCTATCTTGATCCAGGTATTGACTACCACACCGGCTATGAGCAGATGGTCAATGCCCAGACTCCCGAGACCATCGCCGCCTTTGCCCGCCAGATCATGGCTGCCGGCAACAGGGTCGAGGTGGTCATGACCCCAGAGTAATCAACAATACAACAAACAGTTTTCATCAATGTGAGCGCTGGCAGATGTGATATCTGTCAGCGCTCTTTTTTAGGTTTCCTATCCCCCATTCATCGACATGCTGTAAAAGAATTAGACACTAGAGCGTAAAAAAAATAGACAATCGGCAATTTTGGCGCAAAATAGTTTGCCACGTCTGCTGCCCGCATGATACTTTTGCCGTTGTCAGCCGCTACGATGACACCTCGGGGCGGGTCATGGCAACAATAGGAGAGTATCATTCACAACCATTATTTAAAAACTAAACAATCTGAAATATGATGAAACACTTTATCTTATCACTATTATGTGTGGGAGCTTGCCTGAGCGCCATGGCAATCAACCCCCGATTGGTCGGCACCGGACAGTGTGTCGAGGGCAAGGTAACGAAGAATGACCTTGGACTGAAGAAACTCCAGCGCAACGACCTGATGAAGCTCCCCACCCTTCGCGAGGGAAGGAATGTAATCACCCCGCAGCAGTTCTTCTCCGAGCGCCAGCTCACCCCCGACGGCAACATGCTGCTCAAGAAGGCCCCCCGCCGACTGAGCGCCGACGACCTGCTGTCGCCCAAAATCGCCTTCATGCAGTGCTTTGAATACAACGAGGAGACCGGGACGGTAGAGCAGTCGCCGGCCTACTTCGATGGCGGCTGGGACGTGGACATGGAGCAGGTGGACGACAACAACCTGATGGCTTATCTGTACTATAACGCGGTGCCGGTCAACATCAACGTCGATTACAACGGGCAGAGTGCCGAACTGGTGATGGACTGGCTGGGCGGCTGGCACTGGTGTGACACGACAGTCTCTGGCTCCAGTGCGCGCAAGACCTATACCGTCAACGACACGGTGCAGCATCTGTACATCATTGACGAGGATTTCTTCTTGAACGACAATGGAGAGTTTACCAACATCAGCGGCAGGATCTATGATGACGGATCCATCTACTTTGCCGACGGTTTCTGCTTCTACACCGTCAATTATGTGACCCACAGCAAGTACAATTACAACTGGAACCTGACGAGCCAAACGATGGACACCACCTTAGAGATGTCACCCTTCTACCACAACACCTACCTGATGACACCCAACGGTTTCCACACCTTTGACATGCAAGCCTCTGAATCATCGTTCTATACCTATGGCAACAACGTGTACATGTACCAGTATGACGACAGCACGGCTGTGGCGTGGAACCTGTGGGGCCTGGGCGGCCGTGGCGTGTACATGCACATCTATAACGACGGCAGCATGGTATTCCCCACCAACCAGGTCGTCGCTACCAGCGACGTGGCCGAGCTGGAGGCCTACTACCCGGAGTATGACTGGTCCCTAGGCTATGAGTGGATTGTCAATGGCTATGACGAGGTGACAGGCGACTACCTGATCGACGACATACCGGGTACCGTGACCCCGACGACAATCTCGTGGGGCGCAGTGCAGCTGTGGCGCTACTGTACCTATCAGGGCTATTACTATGCCCTGCCCACCGAACCGCTGTACAACAACGTGCTGACCTTCACCGACGGCGAGACATGGAGCACGGACAAATCCAGGACCCCGACCATCGTCAGCGAGGTGCTTGACGACTGCGTGGTCGTCACGGCAGTGGCCAGCGCCCCTGGCGGTGAGGTATCCCTCTTTGACTGCTTTGGCGAGGGCATCTCCAACCCCTGCTACGTGGAGCGCGGCATCGAGGACCAGGTGCTCACCTTCTATGCCATCGAGGTTGACAACGGCATCACCCCGAGCGATGTGGTCTCCGCCGACATCTTCATCCCGGCCATGCCGGTACAGGTCGGAGACCTGAACAGCGACGGCCGTGTCAGCCTGCAGGACATCCCCGTGCTCATCGACCTGCTACTGGGCCGCACCAGCGGCGACTCACGCGCTGCCGATGTCAACGGGGACGGAGAGGTCACCATCACCGACCTGGTGGCACTGATCAATCAGATTTTATATGCAGAGTAAGGTTTTATTCATATAATGGAGTCTATTGGAGGGTGTGCGATGCCGAAATCGCGCACCTTCCTGCTTTTTGACACTCCAGGACGGCGCCTTGAAGGGCTTTGCCGTCACAGTGTCAAAGATTTAGACACTAGAGCGTAAAAAAATTAGACAAACGGCTTTTTTTGAAGAAAAAAGTTTGACACGATGCGCATCCAAGCCCTAACTTTGTAACAGCAAAAGGGAAAACCACGGTTTTACCCACAGTGAGAAACAACCCACGGTTATAAACAATAAAAACGATAGAGCTATGAATACGCAGACTTGTATCTTAACAATCACAATGATTGCCATAGCCGTCATCACCATCATCTCGACGCTCATCACCAGCATCTGATGAACCGGTTGACGGCACCCAGGCAGCAATTTGGATGGACGTTAATAATTTCTTCATAAACATATACTTAAGCGAATACCTAATTATTTCAAACATTCGGATGAATTAAAACGTGAACGACACCCTCGGCACCCTCATCGTGGGCAGATGAGGGTGCCTGTTTTAGCACAAGAAGGCCCATTATCGCGATGATTCACTTTTTCTTGCCGTGGCGTGTAGTTTTTCAGCGGCCGCTTGCGTCTAAAGGGCAAAAAAGATTATCTTTGCAAAACAACCGTCAACTGACAACTGAAAACTGACGACTGACAACTAAAAACTAAATAAAATGGCTTACCTAGACATTAACAACGTGGTGAAACGCTATGAGGAGCATACCGCTCTGGCTGGCGTTTCCATGCAGGTGGAGCAAGGCTGCATCTACGGCTTGCTGGGCCCCAATGGCGCCGGCAAGAGCACCCTGATCCGCATCATCAACCGCATCATCGCCGCCGACGAGGGCACCGTCACCCTCAACGGCAAGCAGATGACCGATGCCGACATCACCCACATCGGCTATCTGCCCGAGGAGCGCGGCCTGTACAAGAAGATGAAGGTGGGTGACCATATCGTCTATCTGGGGCGTCTCAAGGGAATGACCAAAGCCGATGCCGTGGCATCGATGCACTGGTGGCTCGACCGCTTTGACCTCAAGGAGTGGGAAAACAAGAAGGTGGAACAGCTGTCCAAGGGCATGCAGCAGAAGGTGCAGTTCATCGGCACCGTCATCCACCGCCCGCCGCTGCTGATCTTCGACGAGCCGTTCTCGGGCTTTGACCCCGTGAACGCCGAGCAGCTGAAGGTCGAGATCCTCGCCCTGCGCGACCAGGGCAGCACCATCCTGTTCTCGACCCACAACATGGCGTCGGTCGAGGAAGTGTGCCAGCAGATCACCCTGCTCAACCATGCCCAGGTGGTGCTCACCGGCAGCGTCGACGAGGTGAAGCAGCAGCACAAGAAAAACATCATCGCCGTGCAGACCCCCGACACCGTCGAGCCCAACCCCGAGATGTTTGCTATTCTCCCCCCCGACCCCGTGAGGAAGGGCGACACCCGCATCAAACTTGCCCAGGGTGTAAACGTGCGCGACGCCATCAGCTGGCTCAACGAGCACTACCACCTCACCGGATTCTCCGAGGTGCTGCCCAGCATGAATGAGATTTTCATCGAGACCGTCAAATCCAAAAACACTGAGAACAATGAATAAGCTACGCCTCATCATAGCCCGCGAATACATGTCGATTGTCGGGCGCAAGTCATTCATCATCATGACTTTGCTATTCCCATTCTTGATGATTGCCATCGGTTCCATCCCCGTTGTGATGTCCTACATGAACGACAAGGGAGACCAGACGCAACAGATTGCCGTCATCGATGAGACGGGACGTTATGCCGCCGCATTGCCTAACGACAACAAGTTCAACTTTGTCGCCATCAACGGTGACACCGTGACCAATGCCCGTGAGTTCTACAACAAGTCCAACGGCAGCATCAGTGCCGTGATCATCATCCCTCGCGATGTGGACAGCACTGGCGTGGTCAACATTTATAGCGAGGGCACCATCATCCCCGCTCTGGAATCCACTGTCAAGAGCGCCCTGACCGACACTATCGAGAACGCCCACCTGGCGGCTATGGGCATTCCCAACCTGCAGCAGATTGTGGACAAGGCCCACGTCAACATCGACATTCACGCCATCAAGTGGAGCGATACGGGTGACGAGGAAGAGTCCTCGACCGATATTGCCTTCTTCTTGGGTATCATTCTCTCATTAATCATCTTCTGGTTTGTATTCTTCAGCGGCACGATGATCATGAACAATGTTGTTGAGGAGAAAACCAACCGCATTGTCGAGGTAGTGGTGAGCAGTTGCCGGCCTTTCCATCTCATGATGGGCAAAATCATCGGCGTAGGCTTGTCGGTACTGACCCAGATGGCTATCTGGATTGTACTGCTGGGCATTGCTGGGACAATCGGAGGCAGCCTGTTAGGAACCGGCGCTGCTGTGCCTAGCCCCGATATGATGGGTGCCGGAGCAGCCGTAACCCCTGAGGTTGAAGGCGAATTTGCCAGCATCATGAGACAGGCCCTGGCTATCAACTACACGCCCATCATCATTAACTTCCTGCTCTACTTTGTTGAGGGATATCTGCTGTATTGCGCCATCTTTGCGGCCCTCGGCTCGGCAGTGGACCAGGCCAGTGACACCTCACAGTTCCTGACTCCCGTGATGCTACTCATGATCTTCTCCTTCTATGCCGCAATGGGTTGCGCCGAGAATCCCGATGGACCGATGGCATTCTGGTGCTCGATCATTCCGTTCACATCACCCACCGTGATGATGGTTAGGCTACCCTTTGATGTCCCGATCTGGCAAATCATCCTGAGCCATGTGTTGCTGATTGTAACGGCGCTTGCCATCGTATGGCTCGCTGCACGCATCTACCGCCGCGGCATCCTCAGCTACGGCAAGAAGGCCAGCTTCAAGGACCTGTTCAACTGGCTCAAGTGAACTCAACCATCCAGAATATCTAGAGCCTCTAGAATATCTAGAATATCTAGACCCTCTAGAAAAGAAGACTAAGAAAAATGAGAATTGTCATTCAACGTGTGACCGAGGCCTCGGTCACCATCGGCGGACAACTGCACAGCACCATCGGCCATGGGCTGATGGTGCTGGTCGGCGTCCGTGAGGGAGATACCATCGACGACATGCGCTGGCTGGCGCAGAAGACCGTCAACCTGCGCATCTTTGACGACGAGCAGGGCGTCATGAACCGCAGCATCATCGATGCCGGAGGCGAGGTGCTGGCCGTGAGCCAATTCACCCTCAACGCCTCGACCAAGAAGGGTAACCGCCCCAGTTACATCCACGCTGCCGGCCACGACCTGGCAGTGCCCCTCTACGAGGCCTACTGCGACGAGGTGGCACAGCTGCTGGGCAAGGAGACCAAGAAGGGCGTCTTCGGCGCCGAGATGCAGGTCGCCCTCGTCAACGACGGCCCCGTCACCATCATCATCGACTCCCGCCTCAAGGAGTAGGCTTCTGGTCCGCAATGCCGGCTCATCACGGCGGCAATCGCCCTGCTTTACCATAGGGCCAATTGCCGAAAAATACCGATGAAATGGCACTTTTTTGGTTATGTTATCATTTGACAAATCATCTGCTCAAATGATTGACCTCACGTTAAGCCGCTAATTATGGAAACAAAAAACTGAGCGCCTTAGCGCCTCGGCGTGAGAGTCAGCTGCCAGAACCGTATCTGCACGATTTTTTTGTCAAAAAAATCTCGAAAAACGCTTGCAAAGGAAAAAAATTGTAACTTTGCATTTTGGATGATTAAATATTGGACTCATATCTGTCTCATTCTCACAGCACTGGTGACCCTCCTCGTCGGCTGTGATTCTGTGCCCACCTACGACCAGCGACTGGTGCAGGTGGACAGCCTGCTTAACGACAGGACGCCTGACAAACGCAAAGTCGCCCTCGAGCAGATAGAGGCCATCGCGCCCGATGAACTGACCAATAGTGCCGACAGGGCCTACCATGCGCTGCTGCTCACCCAGGCGCGCTACCTCAACTATGTGCGCATCGACAGCGACGAGGACATCAACATCGCCTGCAACTACTACGAGCAACAGGGCAAGGAGCCCGAGAAACTTGCGCGCGCGAACATTTTTAAAGGAACCACCTACGAGGACTTGAACAAGCCCGATTCGGCCATGATCTTCTACAAGAAGGCCGAAGTCACCGCCGGCGACAGCGACCCCTTCAACCGTGGGTACGCCCTGCTGCGCATGGGCAAACTCTACAACAGCCACCACGCCTATGACGGGCGCGACATCGAGAAACTGGAACTCGCCCTGGAGTGCTTCAGAAAGTGCAACAGCACCTTCTATCAGATCGTCTGCCTGAACGACCTGGGCGCACTCTACCGACCCACCAACAAGCAGAAAGCCGAAATGACCCTCAACGACGCCAACGAGCTGGCCAGGAGCATCAACGATACTGCCAACATCATCAAGAGTACCCGCCACCTGGCCTATCTCTACTTCATGCAAGGCGTCCACGATAGGTCCTATAACTTGAAGGCCTACAAGAAGTTGCAGGAAATCAAGTCCATGAAGCTCTATGGCCTGGACGACAACGTGTACACCACGTTTGCTAACATCTATGCCACCATGGGGATGCCCGATTCGGCCTTGTGGTACCTCGGACTCTCGGCACACAGCCAGGACTCCATCTACCTGAATTCCAACAACTACCTGGAGTCCAAGGCCCAGATTGCCAAAGCCCGCGGAGATTCGCTCACTTACCTGAAACTCAGCTACGAGTGTGACCGCAAGTCTTTCTCGCTGCTCAACGACCCGGACATCGTCAACATCATGTACGCCGAGTTGAGGTTCGACGACCAGTACAGGGCCGAGCAGGAAAAACTGCGGCAGAGGCGCAACTACGTCCTCGGCGGCATCATGGCACTGGTCATCCTGTCTCTCTTGCTGGCGGCACTGCTGTTCTACCGCCGCTCTCACCGCTACGACCGACTCGTGATTGAGCTCAAGGACCAGTCACAGAGCCAGATGCAGGACCTCTCAGGCATGCAGCAGAGCATCAACGAGTTGCAGATCAACGATGAACGCCTCAAGGGGTTCATCACGTCACACATGTCCATGATGCGCGAGATGATCGAGACCTGCTACCACGAGCCCAACAACCGCATCGCCGAGAACATGAAGCGTATCGTCAAGTTCCAGGACAGCAACAAGGACAACTGGGTCAAGCTCTACGACTACATCGACCTCGAGCACGACAACATCATGACGCGCACGCGCGAGAACTATCCACAGCTCAACGACCGCGAACTCCTGCTGCTGGCTCTCACGTGCATGGGCTACTCCTACATCCACATCGCCATCATCATGGGCTACTCAAATGCCACCAGCGTGAGCGTCATCAAGCAGAGGCTCGTCAAGAAGATGGGACTCGAGTGTACACTCAACGAATACATCCAAAAAAGCGGAAAAATCTAGAATTTGGCCGAAATTAGTCAAATTTGGTTGAAATTGGTCGTTTTTGACCACCTTTTTCAGACCCCAAAAACGTGTATTAAAAAAATATTTTTAAAACCCTGTATTACAGAACCTTAAAATTGGTTTGTATTACGAAAAAATTTGGTCATTTCAATAATTGACTGTAATTTTGCATCGGAAATCTAAACATAGCTATATACAAATCTAAACATTACTGAATTATGAAACGTTTTATTTACATCGCCATACTCATCACCGTCTGCGGAATTACCGCGATGGCTCAAGATAGACCAGATATCACCCACCAGACCGGTGGAGGTGATCGCATAAAATTTGGCATCGTCTATGACAAGCCGACGTTGACCATTGACAACGAAGCACAGGAAATCATCGTCGAGGGTTCGGATTCTGAGTACTATATCGTCAGCATCACACATGCCAGCACCCAAGCGGTAATCCTCGAATCAGTCATCGACGGTGTTTACGATATCATCGATATGTCCATGTTGACATCAGGATCTTATATCATTTCCTTGACGAGTTCCCACTGGAACACCTACTCATGGACATACGAGAACGGACAGATTTCGAACTATGGCTCTGCTAGCGTTAATGGCTTGAGATTTAGGTCCATAGGAGGTACATCCATCAGGATGTTCGATTTTGATTACTGAGAAAGAGAGAATGTTTAGATTTTAAATAATTAGGTATTCCTTAAATCAGAGAAGCACACATCATCCAAACTGCTGCCCGCTACCATCCATAGCGGGCGGTTGTTTTTATACCCATAAGTGAGCATGAATGAGCCATTAATATATTATTCATGACCATTCGTGGACATTCGTGTTTATAGAAATCATAAATGGGCCATTAAATATTGTTATGACCATTCGCGCAGTATTATTGCTTTTTTGGCAAAATTCACATTCGTTATCACACCTATGTGAAAAAATATGGTTAATTTTGCAAGTTGTAGTGCGGCAATACTACACACAATCAACCATCATCAACAACACAACCAACATCATATCGCATAGACACAGATGATTAACCTGAGCGTCAATGTCAACAAGATAGCCACCCTGCGCAATGCGCGCGGCGGCAATATGCCTGACGTGCTGCAGGTGGCCATGGACTGTGAGCGCTTCGGAGCCGACGGCATCACCGTTCACCCCCGCCCTGACGAGCGCCACATCCGCCGCAGCGACGTGCTAGCACTGAGGCCACTCGTGAGAACCGAGTTCAACATCGAAGGTTACCCCAGCGAGCAGTTCATGGAACTGGTACTTAGTGTGCGCCCCACCCAGGCCACACTGGTCCCCGATGCCCCCAATGCGCTGACCTCGTCAGCCGGATGGAACGTGCAGGACAACATGGAGTTGCTCTGCGGCATCGTCGACCGCCTGAAAGAAGCCGGCATCCGCACGAGCATCTTTGTGGGTACCGACCTCGAGAACATCCGCGCTGCGGCACGCACCGGCACCGACCGCATCGAGCTCTACACCGGCCCCTTTGCCGAGGACTTCGAGACGGGTTATGACCCCGAGGGGGCCGTGGCACCCTTTGCCGCTGCTGCTGCCACCGCCCACAGCGTGGGCCTCGGCGTGAACGCCGGCCATGACCTTAACTTGAAGAACCTCAAGTTCTTCCAGCAGCATGTGCCTCATCTGGCTGAGGTGTCAATCGGCCACGCACTGGTCTGCGACGCCCTCTACCTGGGTCTGGAAGCCACCATCAGGGCCTACAAGGACTGCTTGAAATAAAAACCGCTTTTTAACGTTAATAATAGAAATAACCAAATATAACAGATTAATATGTCAATACTTAGCATGATCTTCGCTCAAGGCGAGCCTGTAGTCGAAACTGTACAGCAGGTCGCCGACTCCGTGCAACAAACTATGGACAGCTCCGTACAGGTGATTACCGACAGTGCAGCCGCCATCGCAGCCGCTACAGCACCCGCTGCTGCCGCTGCTGCCGAGCCCGTTATCAAGGAACTCTCGGTATGGGACCTGATTACAGCAGGCGGATGGTGGTTCATGATACCACTGGCACTGCTGGCTGTGGTGAGCATTTACATCTTCTTTGAACGACTGTTCGCCATCAATCATGCCAACCGTCAGGACAAGTCCTTCATGGACCGCATCAAGGAATACATCCACCGCGGTGAGGTGGACCAGGCTCTCAAGCTCTGCCAGGACACCAACACCCCCTACTCCCGCATGATCGAGAAAGGCGTGACCCGCATCGGCCGCCCGATGAACGATGTGCTCGTCGCCATCGAGAACGTGGGCAACATGGAGGTCGCCAAGCTCGAGAAGGGCTTCAACTGGCTGGCTACCACCGCCGCCGGTGCCCCCATGATCGGTTTCTTGGGTACCGTGGTCGGTATGGTGAACGCCTTCTTCCAGCTGGCCAGCGCCGGCAACAACAGCAACGTGTCCATCCTGGCCGGTGGCATCTACCAGGCCCTGGTGACCACCGTCGCCGGTCTGATTGTGGGTATCATCGCCCTGTTTGCCTACAACTACCTCACCTCGCGTGTCAACAAGGTGATGAACAAGCTCGAAGGCAAGACGATGGAGTTCATGGACCTGCTCAACGAGCCTGCCAAGTAAATATCGGGCATTAGACTCTAGACTTTGGGCTCTAGGTATCAGGCTTTAAGGGCCTCTATTAACCAGGGACTAAGGACTAGAAACTAAGGACTAAAAACTAGAAAAACTATGGCACTCAAGAGACAACACAAAACCCTGTCGATGTTCAGCATGGCCTCGATGACCGACATCATCTTCCTGCTGCTCATCTTCTTCATGGTCACCTCGACGTTTGTCTTCCCATCGGCGCTGGAGGTCAATCTGCCGCAGAGCAGCGAGCAGACGGCCATTAAGCCCTCGACACGCATCTATGTGGACAAGGACCTGAACATGTTCGCCACACAGCAGAACCCTGATGGCGGCGAGAGCGACCTGCTGCCCATCGCGCCCGAACAGCTCGAAGGCTTCATGCAGGCACTCAAGAACGCCAATCCCAATGAGTTTGTCGCCGTCTATGCCGACGAGGAAGTGAACTATGGCAAGATTGTCGAGATCCTGGACAAGGGCTCCAAGCAGGGCGTGAAAATCGTCCTCGCTACCAAGCCCAGCGAAGCATCATTCGGTCCCCAGACCGTAGAGGAAGTGCCTGTCGATGCACAACCCGTTGAGCCGATTCCCGTCAATCCCTAAAATCACATCACCACGATGGAAGATAATCGCCGCAAACACAGCCTCTGGGCCCTGCTGCTCACCCTGCTCATCACCGTCGGGACGATGGTACTGTTGCTGCGCTACTCGTTGCGCTACGAACAGCTGCCTGACCAGCCCGACCTGACGCAGCTCGCACAGGACTCCATCCTGTTCGGCGGGGAATTTGTCATGCTGGGCAACACGCTCGACAACGTCCAGAACGACCTCATGGACGAGGAGTCGGCTGACCCGAGTGCATCCCCCGAGCAGGGAGATGAACCCGATATCGACGCCGATGACATGGAGGATGCAGGCGAGGCTAACCAGAAGACCCCGCCACTGGTCACCCAGAAGGCCGAATCGCCCCACAAGGTGAAGGAACAGCCCAAGGAGACGGAGCCCAAGAAACCCGGCCCCGTGAAGGAGAATGAGAAGAAGGTCGAGAAGCCCAAGGCCAAGGATAAGAACGCCGAGGCCAAGGAAACCAAGGCCAAAAATACCAGCGAGCAAAAGACGCCGACCAACAACGCCACCGACAACAGGGTGAAGAACGCCTTCGGCAGCGGTAGCGGCAAGGGCGGCGGACAGCAAGGCACCGCAGGAGGCAACTCCAGCCAGGGCGTACTCGCCGGCAAGCCGGGCATCAGCGGTCTCGTGGGCTACACCCTCGAGTACTGGGCCAAGCCCGTGCCCAACAGCAAGTGGTCGGGACGTGTCGCCGTGCGCGTGACCGTCGATCCGCGCGGCAAGGTCACATCCGCCAAGGCCGTCAGCGCCACCGGAGCCCTCGCCTCCCACACCGAGGTGCGTCGCGCCTGCGAGCAGGCAGCCTTGAAGTCACAGTTCTCGGTTCCCAAGAACACCATGACCGAGGGCATCGGCACCATCACCTACATCTGGCACTAAATTCCCGCCCTCACAACACAGAGCACAAGCCCTATGTTTGCACGGTCAAAGGCAAACATAGGGCTTGTCTTTCATCAACCCGAATCCGATAACAGGAGAGGAGTTAACCATCCACAGCTCCCCCTCTAAGATTAACGTGAGTTCGACGAAATTATTAATTGTCAATCAGTGCGTTAGCAGCTCCCCCTCTAAGATTAGAGGGGGCCGGGGGGCGTTGATGCCCCAAGAGTAAGTGCATTGAGGGTGAATCATACTCCTCCGGCGCTACGCGCCACCTCCCCTATCTTAGGGGAGGAATTGATCATCAGCAACTTACTTTCGTCGAACTCACGTTAAGATTAAAGGGAGCCAGAGGGCCTGTGGGCACAAAAGCAAGTCCCCGGCAATCATCGCTGATCGTCGGGGACCCTTGTTGGTGCCCAGGGCGGGACTCGAACCCGCACACCTCGCGGCACACGCACCTGAAACGTGCGCGTCTACCAATTCCGCCACCTGGGCGTGTGACTTTGCGCAATTCGTTTTGCGTTTAGCGGTGCAAAGGTAGTACTTTTTTTTAACATGCAAGCATTTTTGCAAAAAAAAGTTCAAAAAGTTTTATCGAATACCATTTTTTACCCCCATTTCCGCCACCTAAAGCCTAAAACCTAACACCTAAAATCACCTATTCAACTGACGACGGTTGGTCTTCGTGTCCTTATACTTGTCGCCGGTATAGGAATCGGTGATGCCAGTCGAGAACTCGTCATCCTCCTCGTCGCCCTCGCCATTCTTGTTCTTGTCCTGCTTCTTGTCGAGTTTGTTCTTCGACTGCTCAGGCTTGTTGCGGCGGATGTCCTCAGGCTTCTGCAGATCGAGGGCGGTCTGGTAGATGTTCCAGTCCTCGTCCAGGTCCCAGTTGGCGCGTAGCTTGAGCCGCTTGGGGTAGTAATACACTTCCTCGGGCTGCAGGTGCTGCAGGTAGTTACCCGTGTCCCACTTGCCGTTGCCGTTGCTGTCGATGGTCAGCCTCAGGAAGTAGTTGCCGGGAGGCACATTGCTGAACTCAAAATTCCCGCCATGGACCGTTGCGGTGCGCATGATCTTCTCCCCGCTGCCCAGCAGCTCCACAAAGGCGCCCTCAGGCACATTTACCTTGAAATATACGTTGGCATATTCCTCCAGGCCCTTGACCTTGAGGTCCTTGCTGAGTTTCTCGTTGTATAGCCCATAAATCGAGGTGACGGCGGCACTGTCGATGGTGAGCCGGTAGGTCGAGTCGGGTTGGAGGGACACGGGCAGCCAGTAGCGCATCGGGTCGCAGTCGTTCACAGGTCTGAGAGTGGGCGTATGGCCCGGATAGGGTACCCACAGGGTGTCGCGCTTGACCTCGAGGTGGACTCCCCGCGGGTCGATGCCGGCAATCGGCGTGTCAAACTTGAGGATAATCGAATCCCCCACGTCAAAGGAGCCGCTCTTCGACAGGTCCATCTTCAGTTTGGGCGTGTCGTCGGGGCCCACATGCTGCAGTTCCTTGAGTTCTTCCAGGTCGCCCTCGCTAAGTTCCTTGCCCTGCTCGGCGGCCTTCTGCTGCTTCTCCAGCAGCTGGGCGAGACGTTTGGCGCGGTCCTCACGTTCCTTGGCCTTCTTTTCCTCCTCCTTGACCTGCGAGGCGGGTTTGCGGTAGCCGAAGCGGATTGTGTCGGTGACCTGCTCGAGGCTGTCGTTCTTATTGCTGCGCAGGTAGGTCATCGCCACGATGACGGTGTCGGTCTTGATCAGCGCCGAGTCGGTCATCCAGTAGAACAGCGAGTCGTTGTCCTCGGTGCGCTGCACGCGGTACCAGTCGCGGGCATGGTCGGCAGGGCGGATGATGTCCAGGTGCGGCAACGTGTCGTTCGGCGCGCCGAACAGCACATGCAGCTTGTTCGCCTCGGGGCGGCCGGTCTGCTTCACGTAGTGCGAGCGGTAGCCCTCGTTGAACATGCACAGCAACAGGTCGTTGGGCAGGTACAGCGTGTGGGTAGCAGTCATCACCGTGTCCACGCGGCGGTCAAAGGTGAATACCGTGTCCTGTGACGTGTATTCGCTCGTCGTGGGAACGACGATGCTGTCCAGGAAGGCGATGTCCTCGGTACGCGCCATGCGGTAGTCGCCGTCCACATCGTTCAGGGCAAACAGGTGATAACGGCCGGGCTTGAGGTTGCGCAGGGTGAACTTGCCGCGGTCGTTGGTGCGGCTCACGCGCTCCAGCGGCACGTTGGTAAAGGCCGTGTCGTCGAGGTTGCTGTGCAGGCCGACGATGACGTGCTGCATCGGTTCCAAGTCGTTGGCGCGCAGCACGATACCCGAAACCGCCAGCGTGTCGATCTCTTCGCCTGTCGAGAAGGCGAAGGTGTAGCCGTCCAGCTGGTTGCCCTCGTTGTTGTCCTCGATGGCGTTGGCAAAGTCGATGACATAGGTCGTGTTCTCCTCCAGCGGTTCGCGGAACTCGATGGTAAGTTTGTGTCCCACAGTGCGGATAAGGGGCTGCGTCTTCGGGGCCGGCGAGACGACAACCTTCTTCTGCTGGTCCTTGAGGACGATGATCTCGTCAAAGGTGATTTCCACCTTCTGCCCCTTAAAGTTGACCGAACCTGACTCGGGCGACATCTTCACCACTCGGGGTGGCGTGTAGTCACGAGGGCCACCCTCGGGAGAGCCGATGCTGGCACACGCCACGAGCAGCAAGCCCACAGCGACCGTCAGCAGCCAATATGTCCACCGTTTTGTCATTTTGTTCCGCAAAGATAGTGATTTTTTAGTTTCCAGTTGACATCCCCACCCCCCCAAAAAAGGAACACAACAAACCCAAGAAAAACAGAACAGCATTATCTAATTGACAATCAACACATTGCGCCGCATACCCTTCTTATCCTCAAAAACCAATATAACCATACATTATGCACCTGAGATTTCCCCACCCCAAGGCGCCCCCAAGCGCACAGACGCCAATTTGTTCAATTGGTCACGCCGAGCAAAAAATTAGTGTAATTCGGAAGAATAAAAAAAGAAATGCGGATGCCAATTAGTATAATTCGCGTAATTCGTAGTTTTATAAAATCAGCGCGGATGCCTCAGAAATTTCAGAATATTCAGTTGTTTTAAAAAAACCTTAGCGTCTTAGCGTGGGGCCAAGAGCGCGGATGCCTCAGAAACTTCAGAATATTCAGTTGTTTGATTGAGTTGTCTGATTCAGACTGCCGGCTCGATGCTGGACCCGGCGATGACGATGCCCACCAGCAGGATAATCAGCAGCAAGATAGTGACATAGGCAAAAATCTTGAACCCCTTGCTGGGCATCTCGTCACGGTCGTGCATCCTGGGGTGCATGCCGCTATAGTGGTGAGCCACAGTGCGCAGTTTCTCCTCCACGCCCGGCTCATGCTGCGGGCGAGGCTTCTTTTCGGGTTGAGGGCGCGTTTCGGCGGGTTTTTCCTGCTTGACCGGCTCGACAGGCTTCTTCGGCTGCACGGGGGCGGCAGGCTGCACGGGCTCAGCCTTCTTCTGGTCAGGCGATTCGAACGGCGCACTCAGGTCCACACCGCAGTAGGGGCAGAAGCTGATGCCTTCGGGCAGCTTCTTGCCACAGCTGTGACAGAATTTCGTCACCTCACGTTTGTCGCTCTCGACGGCTGCATTGTGGCGGTAGGGGGCGTAGGAATCGTCTCGAACGACGAGCTCGCCACCCTCATACAGGCACACGGCAAGGCACTGGGGGCACACGACCTGACAGTCATGTATCAGCAGCTCCTCCTGTGAGACGGCCATCCATTTTCCGCACTGTGGGCACTTGAGTTCCATACGATAATCTTTCTTGAAGTAGCCGCAAAGGTAATGCTTTGACTCCAAAAATGCAAATAAAAAATCCTTTTCTACCTCTGTTTAGGGCAAAAAGAGGGGCGAAAAATACATGAAAAACAAAAAATGTTCGCTTTTTGCTTTTCAATGTTAAGAATATCTATTACTTTTGCAGCCGCAAAACTGTAGAAAACATTAAAATTTAACGCAATACAATGGCAAAAAAACAGAATCAAGGTGCCCGCACGACGCTTGAAGAGGTGAACGAATCACTCACCAGTGCGGCCCAACGCATCGAAGACAACAAGAAGTACATTAACTGGGCTATGATCGCTATCGCAGTCCTCGCACTGCTGGCTATCGGCTACATCTACGGAATCCGCAACCCGAATATGAAAGACGCCGAGAAGATGATCGGTGATGCCGACATGGAGTTGCTCCAGGGCAATCAGGACGAAGCACTCAAGGCCTATGAGATGGTTGCTGACAAGTATAGCAACAAGCCCGCTGAGCGCGCTCATCTCAACGCCGCTATCCTGCTTTATCAGAAGGGTGAATATGAGAAGGCCATCAAGCATCTCGAGAGCTTTGAGCCCAGCGACAAGCTCGTCGCTCCCGCCAGCAAGTCGCTGCTCGGTGACTGCTACGTCAACCTCAAGAAGCTCGACAAGGCCATGAGCGCCTATGACCAGGCGATCAGCCTCGCCGACGGCAATGAGGTCTATGCTCCGGCTTTCATGATCAAGAAGGCTACCATCCTGCATGAGCAGAAGAAGTATGCCGAGGAGGCCGCTATCTATCAGGACATCAAGGACAATTATTACCTGTACACCCAGCAGAACCGTTTCGACGTTGACAAGTATCTGGAGCGTGCAAATGCTCTCGCTGGAAAATAATTGCCGAACATAATGAATCATTGAATCATGGGTTGGACAAAACATCGTTTTGTGCCAACCTTTTTTTAAACCCATTACATGTAACATGAAACCTATTTATCATCGCATATTGCTCAAGCTCAGCGGCGAGTCGCTGGCAGCAGAACAGAGTAGCGGCATCGATCCGCAGCGTGTGGCCGACTATGCCAACCAGATCAAGGAAATCGTGGATGCCGGCGTTCAGGTAGCCATCGTCGTGGGCGGCGGTAACATCTTCCGCGGCCTCAAGGGTGCCGCCCAGGGATTTGACCGCGTCAAGGGCGACCAGATGGGTATGCTCGCCACCGTCATCAACGCATTGGCACTCTCATCGGCGCTTGAGGGCATCGGACAGCCCGCCCAGGTATTCACCGCCATCGGCATGTTCCCCATCGGCGAGCCTTACAGCAAGTGGCGCGCCATCGAGGCCATGCAGGCCGGCAAGGTCGCCATCTGCTCCTGCGGCACGGGCAGCCCCTTCTTCACCACCGACACGGGCAGCACGCTGCGCGCCATCGAGGTCGAGGCCGACGTCATGCTCAAGGGCACCCGCGTGGACGGCATCTACACCGCCGACCCCGAGAAGGACCCCACGGCCACCAAGTTTGACCGCATCACCTATGACGAGATCTACAACCGCGGCCTCAAGGTCATGGACATGACCGCCACCGTGATGGCCCGCGACAACAAGCTGCCCATCCACGTGTTCAACATGGACGTGGTCGGCAACCTCAAGAAGGTGATGAGCGGCGAGCCCATCGGCACCGTAGTCACCCTCTAACCGCCATCCCGTCACTCACGCTAAGGCGCAAAGCCGCTAAGAATATAAAACAACAAGAAGTACAATAAATACAAATTGTTGATCGACAAGCAATTGTATTTATTGTACTTCTTGTTTTCCCTTTATTCTTGTTTTCCTTATTATTATGTCGCAAAATTTTGCGTCTCTACAGGTCTCAGATGGCTAATTCATTGATTCTTGACGGCTGAAGGCTTGCAGGGTGGCGACCACCTCGTCGATGTCATCGGTGAGGGTGAGCAGCAGGTTGCGGTATTTGCCGGTCTCCATCAGGTGTTCCAACAGCGGATAAACGGGAATCTCCTCGGTCCAAAAGTGCTTGCCCAGGAAGATCATCGGGCTCGCGAAGCCATAGGTGAGGTAGTGGTTCTGCACCGCTTCCTGGAAGATCTCCTGCAAGGTGCCCGCACTGCCCGGCGTATAGATAATGCCGCCGAAGGCCAGGGTGAGGATGTTGTCCTCGCGGATGCTGTTCTCAAAGAATTTGGCAACGTGCGTGGCAAACGGCGTTGACGGCTCGTGTCCGTAGCGCCATGTGGGAATACCCAGGCTCACAGACTCTTGCTGGGGGTACTTTTCAACCACGCTGAAGGCGGTTCGCAACCATCCTGCATCCTTGAACGACGGCGAGGGCATCATCGTCTCGAGGGCATCATCCATCTCCTGGCGTGAGAACCCCGCCATCCATGCCCCCAGGTGAGTCGCCTCCATGGCTCCGGGACCGCCGCCGCTCAGCATGATGAATCCCTCCTGAGTGAGCCGCTGGCTCAGCAAGGCGATGTCGCGGTAGATCCTGTCGGTCCTGAGCAGGGCGTGACCGCCCATGACGCCCACGCAGCGGCGGTGGTCGTAGGTCTTGAAGAAGCGCGCCAGTGCCGTGTGGATGCTGTGGTCGTGCAAGGTGCGCGCCAACAGCTCATTCACGTTGTTGGTGTGCTGACCCATCGACGTGTAGCGCCGGTAAATGATGCTGTCAAAACACTGGCTGTAACTGCTCTCGTCGTCGGGATTGAAACCCTCATAGAGTTCCATCGGGTGATAGAGCGACTTGCGCGACACGTCATAGGGCACCTCGGCAAGGTAGGCCATCACATCCTTCAGTTCGTCATATCCTGCTGCTGTAATCATCTTCTTTTCGGTCTATGGGTTCATACATGAATCACAAAATTACCAATAATTTGCCGTGTTTTCCTGCGTTTTTAACAATTTGGGACTGTTAAAAAATGTAATAATGTGGCGATATGGGGCAAATGGCCCATTTTTTCTAACTTTTTGCACAGTTTTTTGGGGTATGATAGTAATTTTGCAGTTCTAAAATCTCCAATTCAGGTTTATCTATATAATATATAAATGTGATAGCAATGAAAAGAATTACGACATTAGTGCTCTCTCTCGCAGCATTTGGCCTGACGGCTTTTGCCGGTGGCCTGCTCCACAACACCAACCAGCATATCGCCTTCATGCGCATGATGGCCCGTGGTGCCAGCCACGAGATCGACGGCGTTTATACCAACCCTGCCGGACTGGCCTTCATGGACCACGAGGGCTGGACCCTGTCGCTGAATATCCAGAGCGCCACCCAGTCGCGTGACGCCCTCACGACGTTTGCCCTCTTCCCCGAGGCCGACCACACCCGTCTGTACAAGGGCAAGGCTTCGGCTCCCGTCATTCCGTCGCTCTACGGCGCCTACAAGCGTGACCGCTGGACCTTCTCGGGTTTCTTCGGTTTCACTGGTGGCGGCGGCAAGTGCTCGTTCGACAATGGTCTTCCCGTGTTTGATGCCAGCATCATGGCAGGCATCTACGGCCAGACCGCAGGTCTGAAGAAGACCCTGGCCGACAATCCCCTCACGGCTCCCATCCTCGCCGACCCGCGCATCGCTGGCCTGCTGCCGCTGACGGCCGACAAGTATGACATCAACTCGTCGATGAAGGGCCGCCAGTACATCTACGGCCTGCAGCTCGGTGCTACCTACAGGATTATGGACTGGATGAGCGCCTATGCTGGTGCCCGCATGAACTACTTCGACGGCAACTACACCGGCTTTGTCAAGGTGATGCCCAAGCCCGAGATGGCTGCTACCGTTCAGCAGATTGTCCTTGCCTATCCCCCCCTTGCTCAGACCTTGAGCACACTGGTGAACCAGAACGGCGAGATGGCCAACATCGACTTGAACTGCTCTCAGACCGGTTGGGGCATTACTCCCATCATCGGCCTGGACCTCGTATGGAAGGGCTTTACCCTGGCCGCCAAGTATGAGTTCAAGACCAACCTCAGCATCGAGAACGACACCAAGACCGCTACGGCCGAGCCCGCCGCCTTCGAGTCAGCCCTGGCCGACTACAAGCACGGCGTAAACACGCCCAACGACCTGCCCGCAGTGCTCTACACCGCCCTGGGCTATGAGTTCATCCCCAACAAACTGCGCGCCACCGTCGAGTACCACTATTATGACGACAAGCACGCCGAGATGGCCCACGACAAGCAGAAGGCCCTGCGCCACGGCACCCACGAGGTGCTCGCTGGTGCTGAGTGGGACATCAACAAGATTTTCACCGTGAGCGCTGGTTTCCAGAACACTGACTACGGTCTGAGCGACGCTTACCAGACCCACACCTCCTTCTCCTGCGACAGCTACTCCATCGGCTTCGGCGGTGCTGTCAACGTGACCGAGAAAATTAAGGTCAACGTGGGCTACTTCTGGACCACCTACAAGGACTACGACCGCAGCGAGGAGAACTACTTCAACACCACGATGCCCGGTAAGGACACCTACAGCCGCACCAACAAGGTATTCGGTGCCGGCATCGACTTCAAGTTCTAAAAGGAAAGAATAAAATCTATTTCCTATGAATTGCCGCCGCTCGACTAACCATCGGGCGGCGGCATAATTTTTTCCAAAAAGCCTAAAGCCTAACGCAGCAGATTACTCATCATCGTGTTCCAGTCCTGAGCGTCCGACACGCTTCCCAGCACCCCATCATGGACCGGGAAGGCCAGGCTGTCGTTCAACGTATAGGACACCTGCGGCAGTTTCACATACAGGGCCAGCGTGTTCAACGTCTCGCCGGTCTTGTACTGTTCGCCCAGCTGCTTGAAATCCTCGGCATTGATATAGTACAGCCGGTCGCCCTTGTTGCACAGGTAGATGCGCGAGAAGTCCCGATCGCCCAGTTCCTGGGCGCACTGCAGCAGGCACCGCGTCACGTCGAAACGGTCAAAGCTGCGCCCGTCGGCCTCGCCCACGTTGAACGCCAGCTCCTTGTGAGGATTGAACCACGGCTGAGTCACCTCGATGTTGATGCCGTTGTTGGCCGGATCGAGGTTCTTCAGCTCCACCCGTGAGATGACCTTGCGGCCGCCTTTCACCACGCCCATCGACACGAAGACGTTAGCCACGATAATTGCCAGCACCACGATGATGGCAAGCAACAGCCATTTATCCTTCCTTGTCATTGACAAACAGGCGGTTAATGCGATTCTATCTGATAGTAATGCAGCGACACGCCCTCAGGGGTGACCTTAAGGGTGGCGTAGCACCCTTCAATCATCGGGTAGTTCCAGCTCTCGTCGTGGCTCACGGGGAAGTCATAGCACACGGGGATGCCGTAATTGTTCAGGGTCTCGGCGAGCATCTCGTTCATGTCGTTATAACCGTCGCGCGGCTCATATTCGGTAAAGCGGCCCACGATGATGCCACTGACACGGTCTAGCACGCCCTTCAGGCGCAGCTGCTGCAGCATGCTGTTCACGCGAGGCAGATTCTCGCTCACGTCCTCAAAGAACAGGATGATTTGCCTCTTACGGATGTTTTCGCGGTCCAGGAAGTCCCACTCATAGCTACCGCCGATGTTGGAGAACACCGCCATGTTGCCACCGACGATGATGCCTGTGGCCGTTCCCATCTTATTCAACGGATGGGCAGGAACGTTATAAGTGGGCAGATTGCCCATCAGCACGTCTTTCAGCATGAGGTTGATGCTATCGTTGGGGCCGCGCTCACCCAGGGCGCCGCCCATGTTGGCATGCAGGCTCATCACGCCGTTGCACACCATCGCGCTGTGCAGGGCAGTGATGTCACTGTAGCCCACAATCCACTTGGGATTGTTTCTGAATTCTTCACGATTCACATAGCCAAGGAGCATCGAGGAGCCATAACCGCCTCGTGTACACACAATAGCCTTGATGGATGGATCCCTGAGGGCCCACCGCAGGTCGGCAGCGCGTTCCTGGATGGTACCGGCATACATGTGATACTTGGAGAGGGCGTGCGGACCGATGACGGGTTCAAAACCCCAAGCCCGCAGTGTGGCGGCAGCTTTCGCGGGATTTTCCTCGCCAGGGGTGCTGGCAGGAGAGATAATGGCGATCTTGTCGCCCACCTTCAGCGGTGCTGGCATATTATTTTCCAGCGGGAGCGCCGGAATTGTAGCAGCGGGGATCTCTGGATTGCTGGACGGTTTCTCGGTAGCCGTTGTGACCACCGAAGCGAGTAATGCGATTACGGCAATGATAAATACACGTTTCATATCTATATACTTTGATGTTATTGATTAAGCTTTTCTTGTAAACGGGCTACCCTGTCGTGGGACTCCTGCAGGCGTTCCCACGGGATGCGGCCTTCCTTGACCGAATTGACGATCATGTCCACGAGCTTGAAGGGGCGGTCGGCCTCAAAGCCCGTGCTGATGTTGTTCCCCACGCAGATGAGGTCGGCCCCGGCATTGATGGCCAGCTCCAGCGCGGTGGGGATGCTGTACTGGTTGCGGATGGCCTGCATGTACAGGTCATCGGTTACCACCACGCCGTCATAGCCCATCTCGCCGCGCAGCAGGTCGGTGAGGGTCTTCTTGGACAATGTGGCGGGATATTCGTCGTCGATATGGCGGTTGAACAGGTGTGCAGTCATGATCAGGTCTGCCTTGCCGGCATCGATGAGCATCTTGAACGGCTCCAGCTCCTGAGCGGTCCAGCCGTTGGTCACATCCACAAAGCCGTAGTGCGAGTCATCGATGGCGTTGCCGTGCCCGGGGAAATGCTTCAACGTGCATAATACGCCCTCGCGGTGACACTCGTCGATAAACCACCCTGCATGGCGGGCAATCACCTCTGGCTCAGTGGAGTAGCAGCGGTTGTAATGACCCACCGCGGCACAGTCGTGGTTCAGCACATCGACCACGGGAGCCAGGTTGACGTTCACTCCTGCCTCGCGCATCTCACGGGCCAGCCTCGCGGCATAGTAGCGCGTCGTGTCCTCGTTATCGACAGTGCCCAGGTATTCGGCGGTCACCGTCGGCAGGAAGCCATATTGCGGCTTCAGCCGGGCAACGCGTCCTCCCTCCTGGTCGGTGGCGATGAGCAGGGGATAGTCGGCCCACGCCTGCAGCTGCGCGGTCATGCGCGTCAGCCGCTCCTTGCTCGTGATGTTGCGCGAACCCAGCGTGGCATCGCCCGTCATGTCGATGTCAAACAGCACGATGGCGCCCACCTTCAGGTCGCGCACATAGCGCGCCGCGTCACAGTCCTCGGTCACGCTGTCGCCCTTGAAGCCCACCATCAGCATCCCCGCGGCATAGCGCCGCAACACCGAGTCGGCCGGCAGTTGAGCAAAAAGGCTATTGGCCGCTAGCAGCACAATAGCCAGTATCATCAATATCCTCTTCATTGACTGTCACTTAATAAAAAGAAGACAATAAAATCAATAATTGTTGTGATTGCATTTATTGTTTTCCTTTACTTCTCAAAGAAATGGAAGAAGTAATAGCAGGCAATCCAGTCCACACGCACCCCGCGGGCAAAGCCCAGCGTATTCTTTCCCGCGTCAGACACCTTGCCGTCGTTGATGCTGATGTAGCCCAGCACGTTGCTCTCGCCGTCGCGCACGGTGCCGTCGGTGTTGATATAGCCGATGCGGGTGCCGTTGGTGTCAAAGATCTCCAGGTCCTTGATCACGCCCACGGCATTGCCCTTCACGTCACGCACCGTACCATCGGCGTCAAACGAGCCTGCCGACCGGCCGGCCTCGTTCCTCACCACGCCGTTGCCGCTGATGCGACCGATGCTGTTGAAGTCCGCATCACGCAGCACCTGGGCACTGGCACCCGTCGTCATGATACCGGCAATCGCCAGCACCACAATACTCATGTATAATCTAATCCGTTTCATAGTCGTCTCCTCCTAGTTATCTTTTTTACGTTTTTTGTAACCATTAGACTCACAACAAGCCACAAAGTTAAATCATTTTTTCCAATTCCCCCAATAAAATGCCATTGTTATCCAGGAAAAAGCCCCCTCACTCCCCCACCGGTCATCCCGCTCCCCCATGCCGAGCCTCCCTCTCGCCCCACTGGTCAGCCCGGTCCCCTGTGCCGAGGCTTCGCCTCGGCCAGCAACTGTTAATAAGCCTGCCACGGTGGTTAATTTTGGTCAAATATCACCCCTTGAGGGGCTTGGTTTGAAATATTATGAGTAATTTTGCCGTTTAGTACAAGAATAATCAACTAAAAAACCAAATAAAACCAATTTTTTACAACAGAGGACGATGAAGAAATACAATCTCATCAACAATGTGCTGGGATGGCTCATCTTTGTGGTGGCAGCAGCGACCTATCTGCTCACCATCGAGCCCACAGCCAGCTTCTGGGACTGCCCAGAGTTTATCGCTCAAGGTTTCAAGACTGAAATCGGCCATCCGCCCGGCAACCCGATCTTTATCCTTGCCGCCAACTTCGCCAGCAAGTTTGCCGGCGGTGACGTGATGGCTGTCGCCAAGTGTGTCAACGCGATGTCGGCTATCTTCAGTGCGTTGACGATTTTGCTGCTCTTCTGGTCAATCACCCACCTAGTCAAGAAACTTGTCGTCAAGGACGGCGACGAAGACCAGATGACCCTCGCCCAGTACCTCGTGGTCATGGGCAGCGGCATCTGCGGCGCTCTGGCCTACACTTGGAGTGACACCTTCTGGTTCAGTGCCGTCGAGGCCGAGGTTTACGCCTTCTCGTCTTTCTGCACCGCACTGGTATTCTGGCTCATCCTCAAGTGGGAGAACCGGGCCACCGAACCGGGCAGCGACCGCTGGCTCATACTGATTGCCTACGTCTTCGGCGTGTCGCTGGGCGTGCACCTGCTCAACCTGCTGTGCATCCCGGCCATCGCCCTGATTTTCTACTACCGCCAGTGCCGTCTGCATGACAAGGAATCGACGGTGAAGGGCTCTTGCATCACCCTGCTGCTGTCGTTTGTCATCGTTGGCCTGATTCTCTACGGACTGGAGCCCGGCTTCGTGGAGTGGGGACAGAAGTTTGACCTCTTCTTTGTCAACACGTTAGGCATGTCGTTCAACTCGGGCGTGCTGGCCTATGCCATCCTGCTCATCGCCGTGCTCGCTTGGGCACTATGGGAACTCTACAGCAACAAGAGCGCGCTCCGCATCAAGGTGGCCTTCGCCCTGTCCATTCTCCTGTCCGGCATGTTGCTGCTGGGCGACAGCATGCTCATTCCCCTGGTGCTGTTCATCGCCCTGTGCGTCTATCTGTTCAAGTTCTGCAAGCAGGTGCCCGTCCGCGTGTTCACCAACATCGTCTCGTGCATCCTGGTGATCTTCATCGGCTTCAGCTGCTATGCGCTGATTTTGATCCGCAGCTCCCAGAACACGCCGCTCGACGAAAACTCGCCCAACAACACCTTCGCCCTGGCCAAGTACCTGAGCCGCGAGCAGTATGGTGAGACGCCGCTGCTCTATGGCCGCACCCTCTATAGCGACATCATGTACCAGGAGACCGGCAACGGCATCCGCCAGCCGGCCGTCAAGGAGGGCCCCATGCAGTATGCCCCCGAGGTGAAGAATTCTCCCGACGAGCCCGACCGCTACAAAGAGCTGGGCCGCAAGAAGAACTTCAAGTACAGCCCCGAGCAGAACATGCTCTTCCCGCGCATCCACGACGATAAGCACGCCCAGGAATACATTGACTGGCTCGGCATGCAAGGCACACAGGTACAGGCAACGACCATCCTGGATGCCAACGGCAATCCTGCCGGCTCCGAGACTCGACTCAAGCCCACCATGATG
This sequence comes from uncultured Bacteroidales bacterium, assembly GCA_902760865.1. Classification (GTDB taxonomy): domain Bacteria; phylum Bacteroidota; class Bacteroidia; order Bacteroidales; family Muribaculaceae; genus Sodaliphilus. Next base: position 87,863 of record CACWID010000016.1, read on the forward strand.
GAGAACCTGCGATTCTTCGTGGACTACCAGATGAACTATATGTACTGGCGCTACTTCATGTGGAACTTCGTCGGTCGCCAGAACGACCTCCAGGGCATGGGTGAGATTACCCACGGCAACTGGATTTCGGGCATCTCATTCATCGACAACCCGCGCCTGGGTGACCAGAGCCTCCTGCCCGACGACCTGGGCAAGGGCAACAAGGGACACAACGTGTTCTACATGCTGCCGCTGCTGATGGGTCTCATCGGATTGTTGTGGCAGGCCTACCGCGGTCGCCGCGGCATCGAGCAGTTCTGGGTCATCTTCTTCCTGTTCTTCATGACGGGTATCGCCATCGTGCTCTACCTGAACCAGACACCTAGCCAGCCTCGTGAGCGTGACTATGCTTACGCCGGTTCGTTCTATGCCTTCAGCATCTGGATCGGTATGGGTGTTGCCGGACTGTGGAGCCTCGTGATGTGGCTGCTCAACAGGAACAAGAAGCAGGCCAAGAAGGAAGCTGCTGTCGCCGAAACGGCCAATAACAATGGCATGGCCACCGCCATCGCTGCTGTCGCTGCCCTGATCGGCATCCTCGTGCCCCTGCAGATGGTCAGCCAGACCTGGGACGACCACGACCGCAGCGGACGAACCGCGGCTCGTGACTTCGGCCGCAACTACCTCTCGAGCGTCGCGCCTAACGGCATCATCTTCTGTAACGGCGATAACGACACCTTCCCCTTGTGGTACCTCCAGGAGGTAGAGGGCTACCGCACCGACGTGCGCGCCGTCAACCTGAGTTATCTGGCCACCGACTGGTACATCAGCCAGATGCAGCGTGCCGCCTATGAGTCGGCACCGCTGCCCATGCTTGCCGACAGCAAGACCTATGCCTACGACAACCGCCAGTTCTGCTACTTCATTCAGCCCGACCAGACGCCGACCGAGGCTCTTAAGTCGCTGGAATTCACCTACAGTCCCGCAGGACAGGCCAATGACTATGGCGTGACCGAAATCCGCTACCCGAGGGTTTACATCCCCGTTGATGCCGACCAGGCCATCAAGGCCGGCGTCGTGCCCGAGGTACAACGCGACATGATCGAGGAGACCATCAATCTCGACCTGCAGCGACTCGGAAGCGGTCTGTCGGCCAGCCAGCTGATGTCGTTCGACTACATCGTCAGCAGCATCGCACAGGGCTGGAAGCGTCCCTGCTATTTCGCCATGACAGTGCCCAACAGCTACTACCTGGGTCTGGATCCCTACTTGAGTCTGACGGGTCTTGCCTATCAGGTGACCCCCATCGTCGGTGACATGAGAGTATCGACCGACATCATGTATGACAACGTGGTCAACAAGTTCCGCTGGGGCGGCCTCGACACGGCAAAGCCCGGTGAGATCTACCTCGACGAGACCATCAGCCGCATGGTCACCACCATGCGCAGCGCCCTGATCGACCTGGTCTCCAGCCTCACTCAGGAAGGCCTCAGCGCTCAGCGCGGCTCACAGCCCGTGCCCGCCGGCATGACACAGGAGGCCTATGTTGCCGACCGCTTCAAGAAGGCTCGCCACATCCTGGATCTCATGATGGAGAAACTGCCCATCACCACGTGTCCCTTCACCGTTCAGATGGGCCAGCAGGTAGCTCGACTCTACCTCAACCTGGGCAAATCCAGCGGTGATGACGCCTGCATTGCCAAGGGCACCAAGCTTCTCGAGGACGAGATCATGCGCTACGGTAATTATGTGCGCTTCTACCAGTCGCTCGATCCCTCACAGTATGAGCGCCTGACCCGCATCGACAAGTACATCGACCAGCAGTACCTGCTCGACCTGCTAGGCGACTATGGCCAGCACTGCGACGAGAAGCAGTACCAGGAACTGGCACAGAAACTCCAGGCTAACGGCGTGAACATGGAGCGTCAGCAGTCATTCCAGCGTGCCTACGAGCAGTCGATGCGCCAGCAGTACGAGGCACAGGTTGCTGCTCAACAGCAGCAGGAGGAAGAAGAAGCCTCAGTGAGCCTCGACGAGGCCATGGGCAATTGATGTTCAACACCCCACCTGACTCATAACGAGAAATCGTGTTAGTTGAACGTCCTCCTCTGCTCTACAGAATGTTATTTCCCGAGACCGTGTGGCGCATACACAAGCGCGACCACACGGTCTATTTGACCTTTGACGACGGACCCATTCCCGAGGTCACTCCCTGGGTTCTCGACACCCTCGACCGCTATGGCGTGAAGGCGACCTTCTTTATGGTCGGCGAGAATGTCGAGCGGCATCCCGAACTGCTCGAGGAAGTCCGGCGCCGCGGGCACTCGGTGGGAAACCACACGATGAGCCACCTCCAGGGCGCCCATGTGGGAACCAAACACTACCTGCACAATGTCTTCCGGGCCAACGAACTGATCGGAAGCACGCTCTTCCGTCCCCCGCACGGCCTGCTGCGATGGGGGCAGTCCCGGGTGCTGCGTTCGCGTTTCGCCATCATCATGTATGACCTGGTCACACGCGACTACAGCCGCAAACTCACCGGGGAACAGGTGCTTGACAACGTGAAGCGATATGCCCGCAACGGCTCCATCATCGTCTTTCACGACTCGCTCAAGGCCGAGAAGAACATGAAATATGCCCTGCCGCGCGCCATCGAGTGGCTGCAGAGCCAGGGTTACAGATTCGATGCCATCCCTGAATTGTAATATCGCATCACTGATCAAGTCCCAGGCCATGAGTCTGGGATTTGACGCTTGTGGCTTTGCGGCTGCCACGCCTGTCGACGACCAGGCGGTGGCACGATATGACCAGTGGATTGAAGCGGGGCACAACGGGTGCATGGCATGGGCGACGGGGCATCGCGACCTGCGACATGACCCGGCATTGTTGCTCGAGGGAGCCAAGACTGTCATTTCGCTCGCCCTGAACTACTACCCAGCCCGTTTCCAGCCCGAGGGGACATTGCGGGTCGCCTACTATGCCTATGGCCGCGACTACCATGAGGTCCTTCGGGAGAAAATGACCGAATTAGCCCATTTCATCGAAGAAAACACCCACTGCCCCACTCGGCCGTGTGTCGATTCTGCACCCGTCCGCGAGCGGTACTGGGCACAACAGGCGGGCATCGGCTTTGTCGGACGCAACAACTGCCTGATCATACCGGGCAAGGGGTCCTTCTTCTTCCTCGGCGAAATCATCACCACGGCCCAGTTGCCGCCCGACGAACCCTGCACCATGACTTGTGGCGACTGCGGCAAGTGTGTCGAGGCTTGTCCCACCGGGGCGCTGGTCCAGGAGGGCGGGGCCGATGCGTCGCGATGCCTCTCGTGCCTGCTGATCGAGGACCACGCCGACCACCTTCCCGACTGGGTAGCCGATGTCATCGGCGACAGGGTCGTCGGCTGTGACGACTGTCAGCTGTGCTGCCCCCACAATGTCCATGCCACAGCGACCACCGTCGAGGACTTCGCCATGACCGATGCCGTCATGACCCTCACGCGCGACCGCATCGCCCAGATGAGCAACAGCGACTTCCGCCGCACCTTCGCCCACAGCGCCATCTCACGCCTGCGCCCGGCCACCCTCCGCCGCAACGCCGCCCTCACCACCCCACACCTTCCCATAAACAACAAAAAAAACAGATAATACCTGTATTATCTGCCTTTTAACAAACTCCCCCTCTTAGATAAGAGCTGGCCGAGGGGCGTTGATGCTACCGAAAAAGCTGTTAATCACAGCAGCACGAAACCATATTTGATTAATTCGTAAAATTCGCCGACAGCCCACACAACGCGGACGCCATTTGTTTGAGTTGTTTAAGTAGTCGTATAAAATTCCGCTACGCTCCGGATGGCCTTGTAATTATTGCTTCCTAAGTTGTTAGGCAAGCATTTTGATGCTTTTTTTTCGGAGAATATTGAAATTTTATTGAAATTGGTACATGA
>CACWID010000017.1 GCA_902760865.1 uncultured Bacteroidales bacterium
AAATTGCAGTTTTACCGTACATTGCAAATAATAGTTCGCATAATATTCCGCTTCGCATAACCGCCCTAATCTGAAATTTCGGATTAGGGCGGTTGGGGGGTCCTGTGACAGAGACAAAAGGAAATAATTTCCTTTTCAACCTTTAATCCGCTGATAATCAGCGGAAATTTATTTTGAAGTGCGGAAAAAATGTGATTTTAACAAATTCTCGTCCGTAAGACTATAGTCTAACTTGCTGATATGGGTATTATTACGGCACCTTAAAAATGGAAGCCCAAATGTTAAAATTTTCCGCTTAATCATTCATGAAGTCCCAGCAGGCAACACGATGCATCAGCAAGACGTAACCATTTGAGAGTGGCTGTTATCACCACGGAGAAAAGCGGTAACAGCATTCGTTGAAACCGTCTCACCGAACAACATAAATGCCGAAAATGCCAGGGCAAAGGGCATTCCGCTATGCTTCGGCCTTTGCGCCAGGCCGAATTTGTCCCCAGGGCATGGATGAAACCGCACTGTCGCCCGATTTCATCTATGCACCTAAGCGACATTACCGCACATTCGCCCTGCATATAGCGCTTTTTTGACGGCCATTTTCATAAGCGCTCCGCAGGGCGGTAGGGGGATCCTCAGAGAGAAACAAAGGGAAAAATTTCCCTTTTCAACCCTTTAATGCTTGATAATCAAGTATTTGAATTTTTCAATCCTTTACAAGTCGTAAAAAAACGCGAATTTTAACACTTTATTTTCTGAAAGAACCTCGATGAATAAAGGTTTTACGGCCACTTTTGAGACTACCCTCAAATGTTAAATTTTTGGCCGTTTTTTGTCACGTACTCACAAGAAGTCGCAACCAAAAACGACCTTCCGCTGCCGTCCGAAAACGCCAGCGGAAGGTACAATAACAGCTTCAATATAAACTATCTCATACCACACCAAATCGCTGGCAATAGTAGAAAAACGTGCCTGTGCCAATGGGGTAGATTGGTTAGTGTAATTTTGATCGAAGACTAGCGCCTTTGAACTCGATAAAGTTGAACATCTCCAAGCAACGGTCAGCAATATATGCACCGTATTTCTGCGCAATGTCTTCGAGTTTAAGGTTGGTGGTGATATGGGTGACACTATCACGCCTGTGATCATAGCGCAACTGAAGTACAAACTGGATGACATTCAGTTCTGTACCGAAATATTTCGCAGGTCTGGGCTCTCTTCCCAACTCATCGATGATAAGGTTGATTTCGTCGGTTGTGTACTTTATAAGAGCTGGCTGCCCATCAACTGCAAAGATGTTCGCCAATTCACTTGCAGCCTTCAGCCAAGTTCCCTTCATACGGAAATCTTCTCTCTTATTCTCGTGTCGAGAAACTAGGCCATTCCGGTATTGGCGTAGAGCTTGCAGGGTCATACTCTTGCCTAAGCCGAGATCTCCATAGAAGCAAAACCCCTTGTTGTAATCCAACTTGAGCTTGTTGTACTCATCGAGCTTCCATACCCAGGCAAAGAGTGAGTTTAAGATGTTCCTATCAGCCAGTTTCGGGTCAAAACGTGGTTCGACCTTAAGAAAAGCTGCTCGGAAGTAGGCCATTTCTTTGGCCCAATCAACCGATATTGGCGGTGTGGACGGTTGCATTTGAAAGCGGGTTACTTGTTGTTGCAGAGTTTTTTGAAGTATCTTTTTCATGATTGTAATTTTTTAGGCCGTTAACTTTGTATCGAAGCACAGATATGAAGTGGTTCTTTGTCCACTCACTATCTGGAAGATCTTTGAATTTCCATTCTGCGATAATTGCTGTAGCGAGTTCCATGTATTGTGCCTGCGTAATGCCGCAACTCTTACATGCGAGCTCAATGTTGCCGTCAATCATCACTTCATGTTCAAGTTTTTCTCTCATGTGTGCACATGTATCGTCGTCGACGTTGTTATTTAATAGTTTTTTCTTATTATAATGTGTAACCTGCTGCTCATTGACCAGGGGTGGTGTGGTTAATTGACTAGGGGTGTCGTTTGAACCGCTGGTTAATTGACTAGGGGTGTCATTTAAACCGCTGGTCATTTGACTAGAGGTTGCATTCCATCCGAGGGCATCTTTTGAGGCTTCATAAACCGTCGCCCTCCCAAGTACATGCCTTACGGATATCAAACCTAATTTCTCAAGTTTGATTATGGCACGGCGCCAAATCTTATCGCCAATGTGCAGCGTCTTACAGGCTGAACGAATCGAATACCTATACCCGTCAGGCATGGACGCAATGTAGCTCCACACAGCTTTCTCAGCAATGCTAAGTACTGATGAACGGATGATAGCGTTCGGAACCATTGTGAAGCCCTTGTCGTTCATAGTTACAATCTCTTTGAAAGTTCGTCGACCGGCAACTCAGCCTCCAAAAGGAGGCTGAACTTGCCTTTCGAATACGATGTGTTTTCCATGATAGATCAGATTTTACAGCCGACGAGACGTTCGATGTCGCTCTTGCGGTAGCGACGCTTGCCGCCGATCTCTACCTTCTTGAGGATGCCGTTCTGGTCCCAACGATAGAGCGTCATCTTGGAGACCGACAGCAACTCTGATGCCTCGTCGATGGTTAATAACTGGTCGCTCGTCGCAGCGGCTTCTGCTTCGATCATAGCGACTGACTTTGCGCCGATAAGAATGTTCTGCGCGAACTCTTTCAAGTCCTTTGCTGAAACTTGAAGGATGACATTGGCATCTGATGCCAGGATGTCTGAAATGGTGTGGTTAATCATATTTAGATTTATAAAGTATTTGAGAAGGCTCTCTCTCATTTTGCCCTCTTGAATCAGGCCTCTTGGTCACTGAGCCTATGTGCCAGGCTTTCATCGTTCGGACATTGCAAAGTTACTACCATAGTTTTAGGGCAGATTAGGGCAATGAAAAAAAGTGCTATAAAATTCTGATGTGATTATTTGTTGGAAATCAACAGAATAACCACATCATAGAAATATTTTTTTCAGGGCAAATTACGGCAGCATTACGGCAGAGTTACTGCTGTATATTATTTGAGGCTATTTTTGAATAGTTTTACTAACTCTTCATACCACAAACTATCCTTGTCTATGTTTTTAGTTAGTCCATTTGATTTAATTTTTAGTGATGCGCATACATCTTTGGTCCAAGCCTCTGATTCTCCCTTTATGCATTCTCTAGCGAATGTTAAAGCGACATTGTATTTCCATTTGGTTTTTGGTTGGATTAGACTTGCGTCTGCTGATTCTACGACGTGCCTGAAGGTGTGGAATGTAATGTCATTTGAAATGATCACTTTGGTTTTCTTTAGATAATCAAAGATTTCGAACAATGGTTTCTCGGCAGTAATCTCATACTTTTTTTCTACATGAGCATCTTTTTCTTGATTCCCATGACTATTTCGGGCGTCATTTATTAGCGTTGAGTAGCACCACATCATTGCTGCTTGGTTTTCTGGTGTTGGCTTAATACGTTCAGCAATCCTCTCGAGAGCTGTGATGAGATAATCCTTATCATATTCTGATGGATGGGCTATAGCCTTCAATGCAGCAATGTCGAACTTGATGTGCTGCATGAGATCAAAAAAGTTTCCACAGTCATGTTCAATAAAGTCAAAATCCATTGATGCGTCAAAAATAGAATTGTTGACGATATACTTATCTATTTCTGGCGACAAGACGTATTTATCAATTACTTTGGAAACTGTTTCCGGGCGGTGTTCGATTGTAGCGCAGATCTCGGTACAAGCAAATGAAGATTGCATGTGATAGGCTCTCATGTCGTAAGGTAATTCGGATGCGGCTTTATAAATGTCATCATATCGTGAAATGTGTTGAGCGGTATTCCTCACAAATACGCCGTAATTCTTTAAGCAGTCGTAATTCATAATCAGATTCGGTATTTAGGTTATCTGGTTTATATTTGGTTTGTTTTTGTTATGCAAAGATAATTGAAATGGCAGAAAAACCAAAATGGCAATATCTAACACCAAATAGGGGAGGAAAATGAGAGAAAATGAGATGAAAAGACTAAAATATCATCTAACTAGATGTATATCAAAGTGAAATATCAGGAGAATTCAAATCCGTAACTTATTGACCGTGTGCAGGATTGTGCAAGATTGTGCAGGAATGTACAAACTTGTGCACGAATTTAAAAAAGTTAAATGATGTTTTATTTTGTGAATTTTCAAGATGTCCGGCGATAATTTGCTCAAGACTGGAGAAAAAACAATAAAAAGTCGGTGCAATTTCGGAGATAAGTGTTAATCGGTGCAGAAATCGGGCTGGAAAATTTTTGAACCGGTGCAATTTCGGTGCAATTTTGAACACGAAAAAGCGGAAGTCGTTGAAAATCAACGGCTTCCGCTTAAAAAAGGTGTCCAAGATGAGAGTCGAACTCACACGCCCAATTGGGCACTACCCCCTCAAAGTAGCGCGTCTACCAATTCCGCCACCTGGACAAAAAGAGAGCGAAAGACGGGACTCGGACCCGCGACCCCGACCTTGGCAAGGTCGTGCTCTACCAACTGAGCTACTTTCGCATAACTATGGTACTGTTTCCAGTACCGACTCTGGTGAAGTTCAAAGAACGTTGAGCGAAAGACGGGACTCGGACCCGCGACCCCGACCTTGGCAAGGTCGTGCTCTACCAACTGAGCTACTTTCGCAGTCAATTCCGACCCCTTTGCGGGGGTGCTTTCGTGAATTGCGGTGCAAAGATATAGCGACTTTTTGAACTGGCAAAATTTTTTGCCAGAAAAAATCACTTTTTTTGAAATTATTTTTTCACGCCGAGTAGAGTGAAGAACTCATTTTGGCGGTGAATGTCCTCAAACTCACCACTATACTCGAATGTTATGGTGGTGGAGTCCTGCTTCTCGACGCCTCGCATCTTCATGCACATGTGCTGTGCCTCGGCATAGACGATGACGCCGCGGTTGGGTAGCACGCGGGTGAGTAGCTCGCAGATGTCGTGTGTCATGCGTTCCTGCACCTGGAGGCGCCTGGAGAAGGTGTCGACGATGCGGGCGAGCTTGCTCAGGCCGACGATGCCTCCGGCGGGGATGTAACCGATGGAGACTTTGCCGAAGAAGGGGAGCACGTGGTGCTCGCACAGGGAGTAGAACTCGATGTCCTTGACGATGACGATCTCGCTGCCCTCGTGCTCGAAGATGGCGCTGTGGACGATGGCGTCAGCGTCCTCGCTGTAGCCACGGGTGTTCTCGATGAGCGCCTTGGCGGCACGCATGGGTGTCTTGGCCAGGCCTTCGCGGTCTGGGTCTTCACCGATGAGCTCGATGATGGCGCGGTAGTGTTCGGCTATTTTTTCGGCGAGGCGTAGGTCCTCGTCGCTGAATTTCATTTTAATCATTGCTCCAGATATTGATGCGGTCACGAACGATGACCATTTCACGGGCGAACTTGGGATAAACGCTCTTGATGCGGTTCAGTGCGGCCTTTGCTTCTTGTTGTGTCTTGAAGTCGCCGATGCGCAGGCGCCATGCCGGTGCCTTGTAGGTGATGTAGGACCGGTACTGCGGGAACTTCATGGCGATGTCGCGGGCGCGCTGCTGTGCGGCGGCCTTGGCGGTGCGGGGGTTGTTGTCGGTATAGGCTTGTATGCGGTAGCCGACGCCACGGTTCTCGATGGTCTGCTGTGAGGTGTGCTGGCGCTTGGGCTTCTTGGGCGTCACTTCCTCTTTCTTCTTGTCTTCGTCCTTTTTCTTTTCCTCTTCTTTCTTGGCGGTGTTGTCGTCCTCGTCAAGTTCGTTGAGTTTCTCGTCCTGTTCGGTTTTCTTCTTTTCTTTTTCCTTGACCTTCTTGTCCTTGCTGTTGGTGGACTGTTGCTGCTTGCCCAGGTCGGCGTTGTTGCGCTTGACGAGCTCCTTGGGGGCATCGACGGTCACCTGGCCTTTCTGGTTCAGGCGGTCGGTGATTTGAGGACGCTGTGCGCTGGCAGCCAGTGCGATGCAGAGCATCAAGCACAGGCTCAAGACGCGGATGTGTAATTTCTTGAACATTATAGCTATAGATGTTTGATATCAAATTTTGCCGCAAAGGTAGTGTAAATTTCTGTAAATGGTTACTTTTTTCAGGAAATATTGATTTATCGGGCGAAAGGAGGAATCTTTGCGATTGGGGCTGGTGCTTCTCCAATCCGTGGCATGGAGCAGAGAACTGGCGGATGATTTGGGTTCCTAAAGCCGAAAAAATTCGGGGGGGGAGTGTTAAATTATTGTTAAAATTTTCATAATCTTTTGATTTGCAGGGTTGTGCATTTTTTTTAGGCCTGGATGCGAGCTGGCAGCTCGTAATACTTGGACGGCACGGTCGACGGGTTGGGTGCGCGTTGGCAACGCGCAATACGGGACGGGGGATGGTGATCAGCGTTGTGGTCGTTGTTCATGGCATTGTATTTTATTTTGCGAAGATAATGTGAAGGGTGGCGTCTGTCTAGGTCAAAAAGCTTTGTTTGAAAATCGCAGTTTATATCTAGAAAAAAATGGTCCAATTGGACTTGCAGACCAATTGGACCAGTGATAGTAGTGTGGGTAGCCTTTTTTAGAAGGCGGTGACGATGCCCATGAAGTCGCCGGCCTTGAGTGAGGCGCCGCCGATGAGGCCGCCGTCGATGTCTGGCTTGGCGAACAGTTCGGGGGCGTTGCTGGGCTTGCAGCTACCGCCGTAGAGGATGGTGGTATCGTCGGCCACCTGTGCGCCGTACTGGTCGGCCAGCAGGCCACGGATGAAGGCGTGAATCTCTTGTGCCTGGTCGCTCGTGGCGGTCTTGCCGGTACCGATGGCCCAGATGGGCTCATAGGCGATGACGATGTTGGCCATCTGCTCGGCTGTCAGGTGGAACAGGGAGTCGCGGATCTCGGCACCGATGACTTCCTTGAACGAGCCGTTCTCGCGCTCCTCAAGGCTCTCGCCGCAGCAGAAGATCACCTTCAGGCCGTTCTCCAGGGCCAGGTCAACCTTAGTCTTGAGCATCTCATAGCTCTCGTTGTAGTAGCCACGGCGCTCGCTGTGACCCAGGATCACGTAGTTGGCGCCCGTCGAGGCAACCATAGCGGCCGAAACCTCACCGGTGTAGGCACCGCTGGTGTGGTCGGCGCAGTTCTGTGCGGCCAGGCCCACGTTGGCGTCGCCGATGACCTCCTTGACGGCCATCAGGTGGGTAAAGGGAACGCCCATGATGACGTCGCACTTCAGGTTAGCCTCTGCAGCAACAGCGGCACACACGTCCTTGGCGAGCTGTACGCCCTCGGGCACGGTGGTATTCATCTTCCAGTTGCCCGCAACAATGTTCTTTCTCATTTTTCTTTGTCTTGATAATATGGTTATAAAATCATGTGAATTATGGTGCAAAGTTAATGCTTTTTTTAAACACTCTATTGTTTCGGTGTGATAAATCTTTTTTCAACAATAATTACAGGAAGAGTGAAAGAGGAAAAAGCCAATTATTTAGTTCAATATCTTATTCAAGACAAAAAGAATAAACCAAATAAGAAATATAATACTACAACAACCTTTACGTGTAAGCGATAATCTGTCTTGGTCATTGTGATAGTCTTTTGAATACCATTTGTATGCTTTCCCATAATCCTGTTCTACCCCGTTACCATATTCGTAGCATCGGCCAAGGCTGTCTTGTGCATCAATCTGTCCTTGCTCTGCGGCCAGAGTAAACCATTTCGCAGCTTCATTGAAATCTTGCTCAACCCCATCACCGTAATAGTAGCAACGGCCCAAATAATATTGTGCATCAGCATTTCCTTGATCCGCAGCAAGTTTGAACCATTTTATGGATTCTTCATAATCTTGTTGGCCGCCATATCCGTAGTATAGGCAATTGCCAAGATAATACTGCGCTGCGGCGTGCCCATGTCTCGCGGCTTGGGTGTGCCATTCTATGGCTTCAATGTAATCTTGGTTGACTCCGTTGCCGTAATAATGGCAGATACCCAAATTACATTGTGCTGGGACATCTCCTTGCATGGCTGCTTTCTTATACCATTTAGCGGCTTCATTGAAATCTTGCTTAACTCCATTGCCATTATAATAGCAATCGCCCAAGTCGTTTTGTGCTTCAGCAAGCCCTCTCTCGGCCGCAAATTTATAGAGTTGTACCGCCTGTTTGAGGTCGCCCATGCCATAATAGGTTTTTCCGAGCATATATGTTTTCCCGGGCGACAGAGTTGTTATTGGATTGCTGCCATCTTCAGAGGATGAGAGCGCTTCTGAGGCGCTTGGCCGCAAATGTGTCTCAATTGAAGTGATTAATCGCTCGACCGTTTGTTCAAAATGTTCACGGTCATATTTTATGAAATCGATGTTGACCAAATCGAAATCAATGCTGTCATCATATTCGCAGTCGTCTAATCGGATAGGGATGATAGTCTTATTCTTTTTCTGGGCGTAGCCAATCTCCTTCACAGTCCACTCTGAAGCATTGGCGTTTACAGATGAGAAAAAGAGTATGATGGAAGAATTTTTTATAGCGTGTACTATCTTGGTTTTAAACTGTTCACCGCTGTATATTCCTTCCTCGTCAATCCACATCGTGTAGTCAGCTTTGGCTATTTCGCTCAAAAATTGTCTAACGATTTGTGAATCTTTTCTTGAATAGCTGATAAAAATATCGTATTCCATAGATGAAAACTGCATGATGCGAGTTGTGCTGCAAAGATAACATTTTTTCTTACAACATGGAAAATGAGAAGACTATTTTGAACGGGTCTCTCAAAAGTGCAATATGATTATTTGGGGGTGCTTAACAATTTCAATGCCTCAATGGCTTCTTTGTTATCATTATTAGCAGACTTGGTGTACCACACTTTTGCTTCTTGGAGGTCTTGGGGAACGCCATAGCCTTTTTCGTAACAGAATCCTAAATGGAATTGAGCCACTGGAAGTCCTTGTTCCGCTGCAAGTTTGAGCCATTTCACTGCTTCGTTTTGATCTTGGTTAACGCCATGTCCAAAATAGTAGCAACAGCCCAAAGCGTTTTGTGCTTTGGCATAGCCTTGTATAGCAGCAAGTTTGAACCATTTTACGGCTTCTGTGTAGTCTTCTTTAACCGCTATGCCAGATGCATAATAAGTGCCCATAAAATATTGAGCCCACGCATTTTCTTGTTCAGCTGAGCTTTTGAGCCACTTTACTGCTTTTTTGTGGTTTTGTCTTACACCATAGCCGTAATAGTAGCATAGCCCCAAATAGTTGTAAGCTTCGGTGAATCCCTGTTTAGCCGCAAGTTTGAACCATTTGACTGCTTCTTCATAATCTTGATAAATACCATTACCATCTAAAAGGCAAATGCCCAATTTACATTGTGCCTCAGCAAGCCCTTTTTCGGCAGATTGCTTATACCATCTTGCTGCTTCATTGAAGTCTTGGTCAACACCATTGCCGCTGGTGTAGCAATCGGCCAGATTCTTTTGTGCTGCTGCAAGTCCTTGCTCAGCTGAAAGTTTGAACCATTTCACGGCTTCATTAGAATCTTGGTCAACCCCAATGCCGTAAAAATAGCAATCGCCCAAATTGTATTGTGCAGTGGCATGCCCTTGTTCAGCTGCCAATCTGAACCATCTCGCTGCATCTTTGAGATTAAGTTCAACTCCATAGCCATTACGATAGCAATCGCCCAAACTGTTTTGTGCATCGGCATGTCCTTGCTCAGCCGCAAGTTTGAACCATTTCACTGCTTCATGGATATCGTAGTCAATCCCATTGTCGTGACGATAGCAATCGCCCAAATTGTTTTGTGCATCGGCAAGTCCTTGCTCAGCCGCAAGTTTGAACCATTTCACTGCTTCATTGTAATCCTGGAGTACCCCAGTGCCATGAATATAGCAGAGGCCTAAATTGTTTTGCGCTACTGCATGTCCTTGTTCCGCTGCAAGTTTGTACCATTTCTTTGCTTTTTTATGATTTTGGTCAACTCCATAACCATATTCGTAGCAGTAGCCTAAATTGTTTTGTGCATCGGCATATCCTTGCTCCGCACTGAGTTTGAACCATTTTGCGGCTTCATGGTAGTTTTTGAGTTCGTCAACAGATAAAAAGCAATTGCCCAAATAAAACTGTGCCGCGGCATATCCTTTTACGGCTGCTAATGTGTGCCATTTCAAGGCTTTTTTGAAATCTTGGTCAACTCCATATCCGTGTTCGTAGACATAACCTAAGTTGTTTTGTCCTCGAGCGTCTCCTTGCTCAGCAGCTTTTCTATACCATTTCACGGCTTCGTTATAATCTTGTTTGACCCCATTGCCGTAAAAATAGCAGTCGCCAAGATCATTCTGTGCAACAGCAAGCCCTTGCTCTGCTGCAAATCTATAATGAATCACTGCTTCCTCGTAATTGCCGCTATTAAAATAAGTTGAGCCAAGTTGATATGAAATCTCTGGCGAAAGTGATGTTGTTGAATCACTTTCAGTTAACGATTTAGAAGCAATCTCTATTGAGTGCGGATTTATGACATTTCTTATCGAACTGATAAGACGTTCAACAGTTTGTTCAGGATGTTCGTTGTCACATTGGATGTAATCAATGTTGATGAGATCGAAGTCTATGCTGTCGTCATACTCGGTGTCGTCAAGCCTAACGGGAATGATAGCTTTCCCTTTTTTTAGTGCGTAGCTTATTTCTTTTACAGTCCACTCGGAGGCATTGGAGTTAGCAGATGAAAAAAAGACAACGACAACAGAGCCCTTAATGGCTTGCACGATTTCTTTCTTGAACTGATCGCCACTGACAATGCCTTCTCGGTCAATCCAAATGATGTAGCCAGCTTCGATAAGTCGTGTTACGAACTTGTTGACAATTTCGAAGTCTTGTCTAGAGTAACTGATGAAAATATTATGATCCATAGGCGGAGGGATTCTTGGGGTTTATGTTCACGCAAAGTTACAATGTTTTGTCGAAATTATCAAACAAGAGTTTCGGGGATTGGCTCAAACGGCCTAAGGATTATTTGAAGACAATAAATACAAGTTGTTGGTTATCAATAAAATGAAATCTGTTTATCCTTCTTGCCTTCTTATCTTCCGTGAGACAATTTATTTAATTGGCGAAATTCGCTGACCGTTTAAGAGTTGCCGACCGGATGGCTTTGTAATTATCGTATTTGTTTTCTTTTATTCTTCGCGGCTTAGTGCCTTAGCGTGGTGGTAATCGAGTGCGGGTGCCATAATTATCTTGTTATTGATGTTGTGCATTTTGTTTGAAAATGGGGTGGGTGCGGGAGACGCGAGATTTTGGGCCTCTACAGTGAGGAAGACTTGATTTGATACATTATTAATATACTTTAAGGGGTTGGGGTGGGGGTATATGCAAGATTTTTTGTACCTTTGCGGCGCTTTTTGTGTTTTTAGACACAAGTGGCTGTAAATAAAAAGAATATCAACGTAACAACCATAAAATCGAAAAAGAAACTATGGGTTTAAGAATCATTGTTCTGGCCAAGCAAGTGCCAGACACCCGCAATGTGGGTAAAGATGCGATGAAGGAAGACGGCACCATCAACCGTGTCGCCTTGCCCGCCATTTTCAACCCCGAGGACCTCAACGCCCTGGAACAGGCGTTGCAGCTCAAGGATGCACACCCCGGCTCGACGATCACGCTGCTGACGATGGGTCTGCCCCGCAGCGCCGAGATGGTGCGCGAGAGCCTGTATCGCGGTGGCGATGACGGCGTTGTGCTGACCGACCGCCCCCTGGGTGGCGCCGACACGCTGGCAACCAGTTACTCGCTGGCCCAGGCCATCAGGCACATGGGCGAGTTTGACATCATCGTAGGTGGCCGTCAGGCCATCGACGGCGACACGGCCCAAGTGGGACCGCAGATCGCTGAGAAGCTGGGTCTGCCCCAGGTGACCTATGCCGAGAGCATCCAGGTCGCTGACGGCAAGGCTACCATCAAGCGCCGCATCGAGCGCGGCTTCGAGACCGTGGAGTGCCCGCTGCCCCTGGTGGTGACCGTGAACGGCAGCGCTGACGCCTGCCGTCCCCGCAACGCCCGCCTCATCCAGAAGTACAAATATGCCGTGACGCCCAGCGAGAAGGCCGCTCTGCCCGCCGACCGCCAGGCGCTCGTCGATGCCCGTCCCTATCTGGCCATCAAGGAGTGGGGCGTGAAGGAGATTGAGGCCGACCCCGAGCAGATCGGTATGGCCGGTTCGCCCACCAAGGTGAAGACCATCGTCAACGTAGCCTTCCAGGCTAAGGAAGCCCGTCGCATCGACGCTGCTGCCGACGCCGAGCTCGAGGGCCTCGTGAAGGAATTGATCGCCGACCACATCATCGGATAAACAACTTGCCGCTTGGCAAGTTGTGATTAGTGATTAGAGATTAGTGATTAGAGAGATTAGAAATGACAATAATGGAAGACAAGAATAATCTGATAGTCTATTGCGAGTATGACGAGGGCCGCATCGCCGACGTCAGCCTCGAACTGTTGACCAAGGGCCGCCAGCTGGCCACCCGCCTAGGCTGCCGCCTCGAGGCGCTGGTGCTGGGCGATAAGCTCGACGGCATCGAGCAGGAGCTGTTCCCCTACGGCGTTGACGTGGTCTATAAGGTGCAGGACGAGCGCCTGTTCCCCTACACGTCGCTGCCTCACTCGAGCGTAGTGACCACGCTGTTTAAGGAAATCGAGCCGCAGGTGTGCCTCATGGGCGCCACCACCATCGGTCGAGACCTGGGTCCCCGCGTGTCGTCATGCCTGCACAGCGGTCTGACCGCCGACTGCACCTCGCTGGAGATCGGTGACCACACCGACGCAGCCAAAGGCAAGGAGTACAAGGACCTGCTGTACCAGATCCGTCCCGCATTCGGCGGCAACATCGTCGCTACCATCGTCAACCCCGAGTGCCGCCCCCAGATGGCTACCGTGCGCGAGGGCGTGATGAAGAAGGAAATCTTTGATGCCAACTACAAGGGTGAGGTCATCAACCTCGATCCCGACAAGTATATCGACCCCGCCAGCCTCGTGGTGAAGATCATCGACCGCGAGATCGAGCAGAGCAAGGTCAACATCAAGAACGCTCACATCATTGTGGCCGGTGGCTACGGCATGGGCAGCAAGGAGAGCTTCGACATGCTGTTTGAGCTGGCCGACGTGCTCGGCGGCGAGGTGGGTGCCTCGCGCGCTGCCGTCGATGCCGGTTTCACCGACCATGACCGCCAGATCGGCCAGACCGGTGTCACCGTGCGTCCCAAGCTGTATATCGCCTGTGGTATCTCGGGCCAGATCCAGCACATCGCCGGCATGAACGAGAGCTCTATCATCATCAGCATCAACACCGACCCCGATGCTCCCATCAACGCGATTGCCGACTACGTGATCACGGGCAGTGTCGAGGACGTGATTCCCAGGCTCATCAAGCACTACAAGAAGAATTCAAAATAATAAGCTATTAGCCACTAGCTATTAGCCATTAGCAGGCTCCGCATTCCGCTAAAGGCTAAAGGCTCAGGGCTAAAAGCTAAAATAAAAAGAATATGGCTAACTTTTATACTGACAATAAAGCGCTGCAGTATCACCTCAATCACCCGCTGATGAAGCAGATTGTTGCCCTGCGTGAGCGCGACTATACCCAGAGCGAGAAATTTGACTACGCGTCCCTCGACTTCGAGGACGCGATGGACTCCTACAAGCGCGTGCTGGAAATCATCGGTGAGGTGTGCGGTGACATCATCGCCCCCAACGCCAAGGATGTGGACCTCGAGGGTCCCCACCACGAGAACGGCCGCGTGCGCTATGCCAAGGGCACCGAGGTCAACCTCAAGGCCCTGAACCAGGCTGGCCTGATGGGCATCACCTTGCCCCGCCAGTACGGTGGCCTGAACATGTCGTCGATACCCTACATCATGGCTGCCGACATGGTGAGCCGTGCCGATGCGGGCTTCGTCAACGTGTGGGGCCTGCAGGACTGCGCCGAGACCATCAACGAGTTTGCCAGCGAGGACCAGAAGGATCGTTTTCTGCCACGCACCTGCAAGGGCGAGACCCTGGCCATGGACCTCACCGAGCCCGATGCCGGCAGCGACCTGCAGTCGGTGATGCTCAAGGCCACCCAGGACGAGGACGGCACTTGGCGCCTGAACGGCGTGAAGCGCTTCATCACCAACGGTGACGGCGACATCTCACTCGTGCTGGCACGCAGCGAGGAAGGCACCCGCGACGGCCGCGGCCTGTCGATGTTCATCTACGACAAGCGCGACGGCGGCATGACCGTGCGCCGCATCGAGGACAAGATGGGTATCCACGGCAGCCCCACGTGCGAGCTCGTGTTCAAGAACGCCAAGGCCGAGCTGTGCGGTGACCGCAAGCTGGGTCTGATCAAGTATGTGATGTCGCTGATGAACGGCGCCCGCCTGGGCATCGCCGCCCAGAGCGTCGGCGTGAGCGAGGCCGCCTACCAGGAGGCCATCGCCTATGCCCGCAGCCGTGAGCAGTTCGGCAAGGCCATCATCAACTTCCCCGCCGTGAGCGAGATGATTGCCAACATCAAGGCCAAGTTGGACGCTTCGCGCACCCTGCTGTATGAGTGCACCCGCTTCGTCGATATGTACAAGTCGCTGGAGGCCATCAGCCGCGAGCGCACCCTCGCCCCCGAGGAGCGCAAGACCATGAAGGCCTATAACCGCCTGGCCGACGCCTTCACGCCGCTGGCCAAGGGTATGACGAGCGAGTTCTGCAACCAGAACGCCTATGACTGCGTGCAGATTCACGGCGGTAGCGGCTTCATGCGCGACTACGCCTGTGAGCGCATCTACCGTGATGCCCGCATCACCAGCATCTACGAGGGTACGACCCAGCTGCAGGTGGTTGCAGCCATCCGCCACGTCACCACCGGCACCTATCTGAACCAGATCAAGGTGTACGCCGCCCGTGAGTACAGCGAGGCTGTCGCTCCCATGAAGGCCAAGCTCGAGGCCATGACCGCCCTCTACGAGGAAACCTTCGCTAAGGTGCAGGCCGTCGAGGATCCCGAGTACATCACCTTCCACGCCCGTCGTCTGGTTGAGATGCTGGGTCACATCATTATGGGCTACCTGCTCATCGGTGACGCCAGCAACGAGCCCGACCTGTTCATGGACAGCGCCAAGGTCTATGTCAACATGGGAGAGGCCGAGGTGGCACGCCACGCACGCTTCATCGGTAGCTTCAACCCCGAGGACCAGGCCGCGTACATGCGCCAGTAAGTTTTAAACTACGAATTTCACGAATTGGACTAATTGGCATCCGCATACTCATTATTTCGAATTTCGCGAATTGTCACGACAGTTATAAACTACGAATTTCGCGAATTGCCACGGCAGTTATAAACTACGAATTTCGCGAATTGAACTAATTGGCATCCGCATGCTTATTATTTCAAATTTCGCGAATTGTCACGACAGTTATAATACTACGAATTTCGCGAATTGTCACGACAGTTATAAACTACGAATTTCGCGAATTGAACTGAGTTTAAATGCTTATATCTATAAGGAAGCACTGTTTTGCATTGATGGTCATGTTGATGGCCTTGGTCTCGGTCGGCCTTGCTGCCTGCGGCGACGACGAGCCTAAGGTCGCTGACATCGTCGGGACTTGGCAATACGATAGCCCGGAGTTGTACGGGGTTGCATTGCTGTTTCAATTCACCAAGGAAGGTAGATTTCATCAAGTAATGATTAGCATCACGGGGTCTGGCAAGACTAATTGCTATGCTTTTCATGGAACATATACCGTGAAGGGGAATCAGTTGTCCATGACCTTAGATAACGATGAGGGTTACGATGGTGACAAAGAGACCATTACTTGCGAATATATGGTGCAGGGTGACAGATTGACGCTTCTAGGTCAAGATAATAGCACATTTATCCGTGTCAAGGACAGCGTCATTGAGCCCTATCTGTAAAGGTATATAGCAGAACAAGAATATGTGTAATCACGGTTTTTTTGTAGGAAATGTGGCCGTTGCTCGTTAATTTGTGTTAATATTCATACGGGAATAATGGTTGATTGTCCGTTATGGCGTAATTTTGCCACGAATTTCGGTAATGGGTTATTGTCTTAAACAACTGTTGATAATAGCATATTATAATTTAGAGATTAATACTTTTTTTTATTAACATTTATATTTTTTATTTTTTCAAATTATTATTTTTCTTATGAAGAAATTCTCTTATTTCTTGTCAGTTATGTTGCTGACTTTGGTATCCTTTGGTGTTACTTCTTGTGGTGATGATAAGGACGAGCCCAAGAGCAATGACCTCGTTGGTACTTGGCAGTTCAAGGCCGTTACCGAAGATGCAGCCATTGAGAATCTGGTTCAGTTCACCAAGGACGGCAAATGGAATTCAGTGGAAATCGTAACCGACGAAATCGGCGTTTCTGTCGAGGTCGAGAAGGGTACTTACACCGTTTCTGGTAATAAGATTAACGTGAGCTACACCGAGGATGGTAAGACCGTTACCGAGAGCGTTACCTTCGAGGTAAAGAGTAACAAACTGATGCTTACCTACGAGGATATGCCCGTCGCTATTACTTTCGAGCGCGTTAAGGACAGCGTTATTCAGCCGTACCTGTAATCAGAAGAACATTTTATCATTATAGCGTGTCCCTGCCGATGTCTGTCGGCGGGGACATGTTTTATTAAATGCAGGCCATTAGTGTCCGGTGAAAGCCCCGCTAGGGGCAACAAGGGTTTTGATCAGCCCTAACGGGCTTCAAAGTAAATTCCTTCATGCAAAAACACCATAACGGCATTGATATTGAGGTGCTTATGGAACGTTGATGTTTTTTGCCGGATACTAATGGATGCAGACACTCTGTGGCCACTAGCGGGGCGAAAGGCTGTGTATCGGTGCTTTACTGCCGCCCCGCTTAAAAGCAAGCCCCTGCCGATAGAGATGTCGGCAGGGGCTTAATCGTTGATTATCTCAATATTCCTTAGGGAAAATCTAGATAGGTCGATTTAGAAGGTGGGCGCTTTATCAGTTATAGAACCATCGGCGCCGAGATACAAGCCGTAGGCGTACTTACTGCGCTTGTTGAGAATTTCGATAGTCTTCTCTTTGCTTGAATTATTGATATCGAGGATCTTCTCGCCAAGGTTTCTGGTAGCACTGCCGATTTTGGCATCTTGGGTCAACGTGGCCTTGAAGGTGTATGAGCTCTGAGTCATTTTGTCTTCTTTCACCTTGTAAACGAAGTTGACACCCATCTGGACGGGAAGGCCATTGGGCTTGATAGTCTTGCTCCAGGTGGTAGAAGTGACCTTCTCCTGAGCATTCTTGCCACTGGCATCCTTGTAGTTGGCAGTGATGTCACAGATGTCGAGAACTACCTGGTCGAATTGTACAGAGACATTATACTCAACGCTCTTGTCGGTGGGCTGCATGGGCTCATCTTTCTTCTTGTCATCGTCGCTGCCGCAGCTCGTGAGAGTGAGTGCTGCCATGAGCACTGCGAGGCTCATAAAAAAGAATTTCTTCATTGTGTCTTTTGTTTAAAAATAGATATAATAATTGTTGAACAAATAGCGTAGTACTACGCTAGCTTGAAAAGCGGGTGCAAAGTTACTGCTTTTTTACGGGAAAAAGCAGGATGCAGAGCCTAAAAATGGCGATTTGGTTGATGTGTTCTTAATTTGGTCAAAATAAATGAGTAAATTCCGCGAGGCGTAATTGTTGATGAGTGATTAGTGGTGGTTGTATTCGTGTTTTTGCGGCATGTGTTGGTGGGGTGGGGAAAAAGGTATATCTTTGCGGGGTGATGAATCGAGAGAAAGAGATATACAAGGTGACGCTGGTGGGCAGTGCCGGCAATGTGGCGCTGCTGACCTTCAAGTTCATCGCGGGCGTGATGGGGCACAGTTCGGCGATGATTGCCGATGCCGTGCACTCGCTCTCGGACTTCATCACCGACGTCATCGTTCTGGCCTTTGTGCACGTGAGCGCCAAGCCGCAGGACGTGGACCACGACTATGGCCACGGCAAGTATGAGACTTTTGCCTCGTTCATCATCGGCCTTGCCCTGATTGCTGCCGCTACTGGTATCATCGTCTCGGGTGTCGCCAAGCTCATCGACTGGGCGGGCGGCAAGCAGCTCCCTGCGCCCGGTTGGCTCGCACTTGCTGCTGCCGTGATCTCAATCCTGGTTAAGGAATTGCTCTATCAATATACGGCCAGGCAAGGCAAGAAACTGGATTCACAGGCTGTAGTTGCCAATGCGTGGCATCACCGCAGCGACGCCCTGTCGTCGATCGGGACCATGGTGGGCATCGGCGGCGCTATCCTGCTGGGTAATCGCTGGACGGTGCTCGACCCGCTGGCATCGGTGGCCGTGGGTGCGATGCTGGTCAAGGTGTCAGTCGGTCTGTTGCGCTCCAGTGTGGGAGAATTGACCGAGTCGTCGCTCTCCGGCGACATCGAGAAGGAAATCGTGGACATCATCTGCTCCTTTCCCGACGTGAGCGAGCCGCACAACCTGCGCACGCGCCGCATCGGCAACCGCTTTGCCATCGAGGCCCACGTCCGCATGGACGGCAATGCACCGCTCACGGTGGCCCATGACCGCGCCACGGCCATTGAGCAGCGCATCAGGCAGCGTTTCGGCCCCCAGACCCACGTCACCATCCACATGGAGCCCGTCAAGTGATAGTATGAAAAAAGTAGAGGCGCAAAATTCTAGGCGCCTCTACTTTTTATAGGAAATTAATAATCCAGTAATTGATTTAATTGTCGTAGTTCAGATTGTTGGCAGGGGAAACGTCACCGTCAATGGTCACTTTGAAACCCGTTGAGTTGCCACTAAGCCTGTTAAGTGTGCTGACCACCTTGTCCTTCTTCACGTCCGAAGCGTTGATGATGGTCACATTCTTGGTGTAGCTGCCGCCCTTGCTGGTCTTGAAATTGAAATTCAGGTCACAAGCGAGGTCATACTGCTCCTGCGTCAACTCGGCATCTGACTTGGTGCTGAACTTGTACATCACGCCGAATTCGGCGGGGAACTTGTCGCTGGTGACACTCTTGGTCCACCAGGTGGAGTTAATGGCTTCCATGACGTTGCGTCCGTTCTCGGCCTTGTAGGTGATGAACACGTTGCAGGCGTTGAGCAGGTCCTGTGAGAAGGTCATGTTGTAGGTAGCGGTTACCGTTACCTTCTCCTTGGGCTCGTCGTTACCGCATGAGCTGAGCGAGAGTGCAGTCACAATCAGGACTGCTGCCATGAATAAATACTTCTTCATTGTCGTAGTGATGTGTTAAATGATGGTTCCTTTAATTGCCGAGGATGATGTCGATGACCTTGTTCACGTCGGCGATATTCACCTCGTTGTCCTTGTTGACGTCACCTTCCAGGCCTTCAGAGGACTCGCCGGGTGCAATGCCAAAGATGGAAACGCTGATGATCTGTCCCAGTGACGAACTCATGTCGATGAACAGGTCGCCGCTGATGGCCGTGTCGATAAAGCGGGCAGTGGCCTGGGTGGGGACTGCACCGAGCATGGGACCCAGCCAGTAGTCATAATTGGGGTCATCTCCGTTGGTGATGTAGATGGTTCCGTCGAAGTTGAGCCTCGTGAAACCGTACTCATCAACGCCATTGACACCCGTCACTGTGACGTTGCCCACAGGCATGGGGACGCCGTCGGCGACGAGGACGAAGTTCTTCAGGTTCAGGTCATAGGCACCGTTGTTCTCGTTGACCTCGACGTTCACCTGTTCTTGCTCAGAAACATTACCGTTGATGGTAACCTTGACATGGCAGGTATAGGTGGTGGCGCTCATAGCCATCACGCAGCAGGCTGCTGCCATCATTGCAAAGATTTTCTTCATAATAAATATTGATATTTGTTGATGATTGATTTACTCTTGTGATTAATGACTGCCGGTCAGCAGCATGTTGATGAGGCCAGTCACATCGCTGATGCCGATCTTGGTGTCGCCATCCACGTCAGCGTTCTGGAGGTTGATGGCGGTGTTGTGGCTCAGCAGATAGTTGATTAGAGCGGTCACGTCGCTGATGCTCAGCTTGTTGTCGTTGTCAACATCACCCTTGAGGCCGGCGGGTGCCGTCACATTGATGATGTAGCAGGCGGCGTTCTGCAGGTCGGCCGAAACGACGCTGATGGCGATGCGGTAGCTGCCGTCGGCGTTCTGCTCCATCGACTTGGTGAGCACGGCGCTCACGCCCTCGATGGTGGCATCAAAGTCGTCCAGATTGGGTTCACCGGCCATCTCCATGTTATAGGTGGTAACGGCGGGATCCCAACCGGCGATAGTGGTGCCCTGGTAGCGCAAGTCGGTGATGTTGCCCAGGTAAACCAACTCCATGTCGTCAACATAGACGGCATCGTTCTTGCTGCCTGTACCAGGATTGCCATTGGTCGAGAATGTCACAAAGATGGCATTGGTGGCAGCGCCATTGGCAGCATAGCTGTCGTAGTCGAAGTCAAATGAGTATTGCGTCCAGTCACACACAGGAATGACACCGCCCACGATGCTGCCCGAGAGGTTGGTATAGGTCTTGTCGACAGGCTCCTGATAGTAGGTGCCGTCAAAGGTCTTCACGCTGACGCTAGCCTTGTTGTTGGCATTGGCGGTGCCCTGAGTATATTTCAGCCACACATTGAACTTGTCAGGCTTTGCATACAGTGCCATGTAGAAGTCATCCGTGCCATTGGCCATGTCCATCTCGGCATGGTTCAGAGTGCTAGCGGCGGTATATGATCCAGCCATGAGCTTACCGTTAGTCATGGTGCCATTGGCAATAGTTCCGATCAGAGGCACTTGACCTGCGGTCATGACTGCACTATGGGTTCCGTTAGAACCCGGGCGCACGTCTGTGCTACTGCCTAAGCTCGCAAAACTTGCCGAGGCGGGAGCGTAAGTTCCACCGGCGCTCTTGAAGCCGTGCCAGCGGTTGGGCTCATTATCGTAGCTGCTGTTCCAGTCTTCCATGTCGCTGTTGGGCAGCTGGAAGTGGTCGCCCACGGTGTTGAACCACATCGTGGTGTTCTGTGCGGGAATAGCGACATCGGCAGCCATCATGCCGTCGATGGTGCGGGCAAACACGATGGTGCGCATGGTGCCCAGGTTGGTGGCCACGTCGCGCTCTGCGCTATAGACGGTAACACCCTTGCGATAGGCTGAATGAACATCAGTCATAACCATAGTTCCAAAGTAGGGGACTTGCAGCGTGAGGGTGTTCAGCCCATTGTCGCCCTGGGTCACAGTGACAGTGACCATAGCATTGTTGATCTGTCCGTTACGGTTAACAACGATGTTGCCGCTGTAGGTTTCGGCTTGGAGGGCCAGCACGGCCGTCACTGCCAAACAAATAGTCAAAAGTAATTTCTTCATTGCTTTCTTAAAAATGTTATGATAATTCAGTTATTATTCAGTGAAGTTGTCTTGTCCAATGAGGGTGCGTCATAATTCAACTGCTAGAACTATAACCGCCCTGCGGGCGGGAAATTAATCAAATTAATTATAAAATTTTTATTAATATATTATCAATTTTAATTTAAAAATTTGTTTAATTTGAATAATCTTGGCTGCACCTCAGCAAATCGAGCAAGCTTGTTTGCATTCGGTTTGCACAAGATTTCCCGTGCAATAGCACGGTTATTTTACCGAGTCGCAATTCTGACACACGCTCATTGTTGCCGTCGTTATGTGGACTGTACGCTGTCATGCGATAGCTTACTTGATGCGGTAGCTGATGCCCAGGGTGCCGTACATCGGTCGCAGTGGCTGCACCGAGTGGAAGTCACTCTTGAACAGGCCGCTGAAGCCGTAGGTCAACTCGGCGAACAGGCCCCAGCGACGGCTGAACTGCCAATCGGCTCCCACGTCAAGTCCCCACTGCATGTGGCGCATATTCTGGTCGAAGTCGAAGTCGCCTCGGTCTCCGGGCTCGCGTCCCATCTCGATCTTGGCCCCCACGGGAGTGCCCTCGCGCAGGTAGCCGTCATAAGCCCATCCCCAGAACTTGCGGCTGGTGAGCCATCCCATGAACAGGCCGCCGCGCAGCTTGAACTCGGGGCTGAAGTCATATTGTGCCTGCACGGGCAGGGTGATGCGGCGCTGGGTCGTCTTGATGCGGACGTTGCCGATGAAGATGCCGCTGAGAGACTCGTCGCCCCTGACGACCTCGATTTCATAGTTCTTGACGCGGCTGTCCACGTCCATGCTGCCCAGCTCGAAGCGCAGTCCTGTGTGCGCCTTCCAGCGTCCTGAAATCGGTACAGTGGCCTCGACGCCTATCGAGAAGTTCAAGCCGGGGTTAAAACTGTTGATGCCGCGGATTTCCCTGCCGATGTGGGTGGGTATCGTGCCTCCCACTGTATAGCCCAGGCGTGCGTCATAACTCAGGCTGTCGAGCACCAAGGCGTCGGCACCGACGGCAGTGAACGCAGTCATCAGGGCGAACAGCAGTATATGTTTGATGTTGATCATTGTGATAGTCAAACTCTAACTCTCTAATCACTAATCTCTAATCACTAATCTGAAAAATTACTCCTCGCGAGAGCAGATCAGGCGCACCTTGTCCACACACAGGCGGCTGCCGATGGCGCCGATGAAACTTCCTCCTGCCGAACTGGACGAGAAGACGATGGCGAGGCTGTAGCCGCGATTGGCAAGCAACTGCTCGTCCACCTCCTTGCGATACTCAAACTTGATGTCCCACGGCGTCCATTGGCTAGTGGGAGCGACATAATCCATCTCGGCGACGGCCACGATGAGGTCGCTCGAGAGCACGTTGTCGCCATAGAGTACCACCTCTTTGCCCGATGCGTCATGGTTCCGGTAGAAGACGGCATAGACGTCTGCCGAGTCAACGCGGCCGACAATGGGATTGCCGTAGAAGTCCTGCACGGTGGGGCCGGGCTCAAAGGTGTAGTAGCCCGTGAACCTGTCGGGCTTGCTCGTGAACGGCAAGCCGAAGCGGGTGGCATGCAGGTGGTCGCTCATCGCTATCTGGATGTCAAACGTGCCCAGGAACATGTTGCCGGCTGCCAAGCGTTTGTTGGCCATCCTGCCGAAGGGGCCCGTGTCACGCGTGGTCAGGCACACGGCTGCGCCGTCATAGCCGTCGGCCAGCGGGGTAGTGGGGTAGTCCATCGGCTGGGCGGTGCCCATCGAGATGCGGAAACCGTCGTTGGCTGTTGCCCAGTCATTGCCCAGCGTGCCGTCGGGCAACGTGTTGTGCCACATGTAGAAGCGCTTATAGGTGGGTTCCAGCTCGTAGTGCTCAAAGTTGTAGAACAGCGTGTCGGCGACCATGATGTGTGTCGGGACCACGCTCAACTTGTAGCGGCGTTGCCACTTGCCGTCCTGGGAGGTGACGGTATAGGTCACCGGACCCTGGCTGAAGTCGTGGGTGCTGCCGCTCTGGGGGGATATGCTGGCACCCGGCGACAGCGTGAATACCGGCGAGAGCGCCGTCACGTCGGCATCGCCGCGAACGGTGAAGGTGATGACACTGTCGGTTGAGAAGACCACCTGCATCGAGTCGGTTGCCTGAAAGAAGAACTGGTCAGGCCTGGCAACGTGCAGCGTCGCCGTCTCGATGTCGGCCTCACAGTAGTCGGGCTCATCACCGAAACATGATGTCATCAGCACTGCCATCACAGCGGCAAGGACATCAATAATGAATAGATGTCTATAAGAATATAGTGTCATTGCTATCGTTTAATATCGCTTTAAAAACCTGCAAAATTAGGAAAATAATTGCTAACGCAAATGCAATGAGCGCACTTTTTTATCATTCTGTCGTTTTTTTAGGCGTTTTATTGTTTGTAAAAATAAAAACATTTAATTTTGTGGCTTGAACCTTGGTGATCTGATATATGAATAGGAGAGATGTTCAATGGCATGCCTCCATGGTCAACAAGAACACGTCAAAATTGAAACTTGAAAAATGGAGATTTTTTTAAATAAACTACTGGACTTGAGGATTTTCAGGGCATTTAGGGTCCGCACCACCCCACGCTGGATCATTCTGCTTCTTGATATGCTCATTGTGCTGGCTTGTTACATCGCGACTGTCGTGGCCGATATGTACTCGCTGCACACGGTTATCCCGTCCCAGACCATTCTCCTGAACGCCTCCATCGTCCTTGTTGTCTATTTTGCAATCACATATCTTTCAAAGAGTTATACTTGTGTAATCCGCTTGTCGGTCATTGAGGACCTTTACCGGATTTTCATGGTGATTGTGATATCCACGTTGGTGCTCTTCGGCTTCAACGTGGTGAAGTTGGCGGTGACGGGTGTACCGTTCATGAAGTTCTGGGATATCCTCATCATCGGTGCTCTATCTTTCTCGATGATGATGATTGAGCGCCTGTGTATCAAGTACTTGTATATGCGCATGAACAGCGTCACCGAGGGGCGCAAGCGCGTGCTGGTGCTCGGCACGTCGTTCTCGTCGGTATTCCTGGCCAACGCGCTCAAGGGCGAAATCGGCGGCAAGTACCTGCCCGTGGGACTTCTCAGCATCAAGGCCGGTCCCGAGAACTCTGAAATCAACGGCTTTAAGGTCTATCGTTTTGACCCCACAAAGATGAGTGACCTCTTTGCCGAGGAAAACATCGACGCGCTGATTTTTGACTCCAAGAGCACTAACCTGATGAGCAGCGGCTTTGCCGATTTCTTCATCAAGAACGATATCGCCCTGCTGGCCATGAACAAGGTGGCCGAGTTTGAGCAGGCTGGTGACAAGGAGAGCGACAACGGCATCTCGACCTATATCAAGGAGGTACAGATCGAGGACCTGCTGGGCCGCGACCCCATAGTGCTCAACAACCCGATGGTCAGCGAGCACATCAAGGGCTCTTGTGTGCTCATCACCGGTGCTTGCGGCTCCATCGGCAGCGAGATTGTGCGCCAGGTGGCCAACTACGGCGCGAGCAAGATTGTCCTGTTTGACCAGGCCGAGACGCCCATGCATGACATCTCGCTGGAGATGAGGAAGAGCCACCCCAATGCACACATCGAGCTGTTCATGGGTGATGTCCGCAACCGTGCCCGACTGGAGGAGGCCTTCGTCAAGTTCCGCCCCCGTTATGTCTTCCACGCCGCTGCCTACAAGCACGTGCCCATGATGGAGATTAACCCCACCGAGGCCATCCTGGCCAATGTGATGGGTACACGCAACGTCGCCGACCTGGCCCTGAAATACAACGTCTATAAGTTTGTGATGATCTCGACCGACAAGGCTGTCAATCCCACCAACGTGATGGGTTGCACCAAGCGACTGGCCGAGATTTATTGTCAATCGCTGTTCTATTACGCTCAGCGTGAGGGCAAGAAGACACAATTCATCACCACGCGTTTCGGCAACGTGCTGGGCAGCAACGGTTCGGTGATTCCGCTCTTCCGCAAGCAGATTGCCGCCGGCGGCCCTGTCACGGTGACGCACAAGGAGATCATCCGCTACTTCATGACCATCCCCGAGGCTTGTTCCCTGGTGCTCGAGGCCGGATGCATGGGCAGCGGTGGTGAGATTTACATCTTTGACATGGGCGAGCCGGTCAAGATCTATGACCTGGCACGGCGAATGATTTCGCTGGCGGGCCTCAAGCCTGACGTGGACATCAAGATTGAGGAGATCGGCCTGCGTCCCGGCGAGAAACTCTACGAGGAGTTGCTCAACGACAAGGAGAAGACCACCGCCACGGTCAACAAGAAAATCATGATCGCCAAGGTCAAGACCTATAACTACAAGGACGTGTGCGCCAACATCGACCGCATCATCCAGCTGGCTTCTGAGGGCGATGTCCATGCCATGGTCTATGCCATGAAGGAGTTTGTCCCCGAGTATAAGAGCCAGCACAGCAAGTTCGAGTCCATCGACAAGGAGATCGAGGAAGAAGAGGTGGCTGCATCGGTGTCTTCGGCTCCTGATGCGCGTCAGCCCATTGCCGAGTGAGCCTGGCCGTCTAAGGCGGAACTGGCGCCGCCCGTTTTTAACCTGATGATTTGAGATTATGGAGGATTTTCCTGAAAAACTGCTTGCCGACCTGCATCGTTACCTTGTGGGGCGCGGCGAGGTGGACGAGCGTCTGCCTGAATGCCCCGACGTCGAGGGCAAGTGGCCCGCCATCGCCGAGGCCTATCTGCCTGACGGCATCCGCGAGTTTGCCGACTATCCGGTCGCCTCGTTGGGCTGGATGATGTTTATCGGCATGGCGATTGCCCGATTCTGGGACAACGACTGGCAACACTATGATGCCGTCGATGACCTGTATGCGATGCTACGCGACAAGCGGGGATATGACCACCTGGACGAGTACATCCTCGACGAGGTGCTGGACCTGCACGGTGATGATGCCGATGCCCGCCAGACCCTCGTGGGCGACTGTGCCGAGCGGGCCAAGAGGGCGCTTTTTGCCCTTGACATCGAGCCGGGTACCGTCGAGGCCTTCAAGGGCTATGTCGCCTGCCTGCAGTGCTTGTATCAGATGGGTATGGCCGTGCAGCTCAAGGCAATGGGCTACCACATGACCAAAATGTAGCACCTCGGCGCCGGCAACGCTATTGATAACCCCCAAAAAACTGAGATTATGTCCAAAGTATTACTGATCAACGGATCGCCTCGCCAGCAGGGCAACACTTTTCTGGCTCTGAGCGAGGCGGCAAAAGCCTTGAATGAGCAAGGCATCGAGACCGAAATCGTGTGGATCGGCACTAAGCCCGTGCGGGGCTGTATCGGATGCGGCGCCTGTGCCCAGCGTGGCGACGGCCATTGTGTGTTCGGCGATGACATCTGCAACAGCGTCATCGACAAGATGAACGCCAGCGACGGTCTCATCGTCGGCTCTCCCACCTACTACGGCACGCCCACCGGCCCCGTTCTGAGCCTTATCCACCGCATGCTCTATGCCGGAGCCCAGGTGCAGGGTAAGCCGGCCGCTGCTGTCGCCGTGTGCCGTCGTGGCGGTGCCACGGCAGCCTTCCAGACGTTGCAGCTGCCGTTCCAGATGGTGAATATGCCCCTGGCCACGTCACAGTACTGGAACATCGTCTATGGCATGGAGCCGGGCCAGGCCCAACTCGATGCCGAGGGTATGCAGACCATGCGCGTCATGGCACGCAACATGGCCTGGATGATCAAGCAGTTCCAGTCCGGAACAGCCCCGATGCCCGAAATGGAGCCCTGGCAGGGCACACACTTCATCCGCTGATGAGAGAGAATCAAGACCCGATGGGACACGCCATTGCCGACTACCATGCCACGGGCAGGGCGGCCAGGCTGCGTGTGCTCTCGCTGAAGTTCGACGAGGACGAGATTCCCGTGCCGATGTTGTTCCGCCAGTTTGACGAGATGCCGGCCATCGAACAGGAGGCGCTGCAAACGGCTAACGGACACATCCTCGACGTGGGAGCTGGTGCCGGTTGCCACTCGCTGGCATTGCAGGCCATGGAAAAGCGTGTCACGGCCATCGATATCTCCCCGCTGGCGGTAGCGACGATGCGGCAGCGCGGTGTCCATGACGTTCGGGAGCAGGATTTCTTTACCCTCGACGGACAGTTTGATACCATCCTGATGCTGATGAACGGCATCGGCATTGTGGGCACGCTCAGCCGCATGGATGCCTTCTTCATGCAGGTGGATCATCTGCTTGCCCCGGGTGGACAGGTGCTGTGCGATTCCAGCGACCTGTGCTTCCTCTATGAGGACGAGGACGGCATTATCGACCTGACGGGAGTCGAGGGGTATTACGGCGAGGTGACTTACCAGATGCAGTACAAGTCCATCAAGGGCGAGCACTTCCCCTGGCTGTTCATCGACCCCGAGACCCTGCGCGAGCAGGCGGCCGCCCATGGCTATCACTGCGACATACTCGTCCGCGGCGAGCACTACGATTACCTCGCCCGCCTCACCCGCCGTTAACTAAAAAACAACTGAACAATCTGGTTTTTCTGATTGGCAGCAGATGCCCATTTTTACGGGAGTTTGTTGCCTTAATCAGATGATTCGGACTGTTCAGTTGCTTTAATAAAGGTTTTTCACGGTATCGGATTAAAGGTTTATGCGGTGGCTTGCAGCAGGGCGGCAATGGCGTCGGCAGTCTCCGGATTGTCTATGAGGAACTGCTTGGCGGCCTCGCGGCCCTGACCCAGGCGCATGTCCTGCCAGCTGAACCAGGCTCCGCTCTTCTTGATCACGCCTGCCTCGACGCCCATGTCGATGAGTTCGCTCTCACGGCTGATGCCGTGACCGTAGATGATGTCGAACTCCGACTTGCGGAAGGGTGGGGCGACCTTGTTCTTCACGACCTTCACGCGGGTCTGGGCACCGAGCACCCGTTCGCCGTCCTTGATGTGTGCCAGGCGGCGGATGTCGAGCCTGACGCTGCTGTAGAACTTCAGCGCGTTGCCGCCGGTGGTCGTCTCGGGGTTGCCGAACATCACGCCCAGCTTCTCGCGCAGCTGGTTGATGAAGATGCAGCACGTGCGTGTCTTAGCAATGGTTGCAGTTAATTTCCTCAGGGCTTGGCTCATCAGGCGTGCCTGCAGGCCCATCTTGCTCTCGCCCATCTCGCCCTCGATTTCGGCCTTGGGGGTGAGGGCGGCGACGCTGTCGATGACGATGACGTCAATGGCGGCACTGCGGATGAGCTGGTCGGCAATTTCCAGGGCCTGCTCGCCGTTGTCGGGCTGCGAGATCCACAGGTTGCGCGTGTTCACGCCGACGGCCTCGGCATAGCTGCGGTCAAAGGCGTGTTCCGCGTCGATATAGGCGGCGATACCGCCCATCTGCTGCGCCTGGGCGATGGCATGCAGCGCCAGCGTGGTCTTGCCGGAAGCCTCGGGACCGTAGATCTCGATGATGCGCCCACGCGGATAGCCGCCCACGCCCAGGGCACGGTCCAGGCCGATGGACCCTGTGGGGATGACATCCACGTCCTCGATGCTCTCGTCGTTCATGCGCATGATGGCGCAGGTACCGAAGGCCTTCTCGATCTTGGCCACCGCATTCTGCATCACTTGCAGCTTCATGGGGTCCACCTCCACGGTGCGTTGGGTGTGGGGTGCCACCTCAGCCACCTGGTTGCTCACAATGTCGGGCGTGGCGATACTCAGCACCTGCTGCCCGTCGATCAATACATCTTGTTTTAAAATCTGCTCAGTCATAGTTGTTAGTTTTTAGTCATTAGTCGCTAGTCATTAGTCGCTAGTCAATAATCGCTAGTCGTTTGTTGTTAGTTGTTGTTAAGGACTTTAGGGGCTTTAAGGTCTTTAATGACCTTGTTGACCCAGGGACGGCCTTCAACCTTTTCACGCTGCAAAATAACAATAATCGAGTGCCGAAAATCGGCACTGCTAATAGAAAGAAAGTTAAACCTGGCTATCTGCCGCTGACTTTCCCTAAGAATACTTGACAGATTTGAGAGCGATTAACTAAGTTGGTTTACACTATTTTTATCGTTCGCCTAAACCGGGTTGACAGTTTGGCGGTTTTATCACTGAATGGGTTTACAGCTCTCGAGGTTTCCCTGATTGGGTTTACAGCGCAAAGGACGGCTGTCAGCTTCGCTTTTTTCCCATGGCTAAGAAAACCCTATGTAGGCGCGGGCCTTTCCTCCCAGGGGTTGCGCCAGCATCGTTTCTGCGGGCCCGATTGGCGGTGGACCACATCGGGCGTTTTCATGCCGATGCTGCGATGCGGCCGACGGGTGTTGTAGAACTCTATTATTCTGCGCAGTTCGGTGCGGCACGTGTCCATATCAGGTATCCGCATCTTGTAGAGCCACTCGGTCTTCAGTATTCCGTTGGCGCGTTCGGCGATGGCGTTCTCAAGGGGATCGCCGCTCTGGGTCATGCTTTCGGCGATGGCGTTCTCAAGGGGATCGCCGCTCTGGGTCATGCTTATCATGATGTTATGCTTCCTGAGCTCCTTGACGTAGGCATAACTGCAGTACTGGCAGCCCCTGTCGGAGTGGTGGATCAGCCAGGATGATGTCTCGCCGTCAATTGTGGACAGCGCCATCCTCAATGCCGCCAGCGGATAGCAGGTCTCCAGCGTTGGCCCGATGGCCCATCCCATAATCCTGTGCGAATAGGCATCGGTGACGAGCGACAGGTAGCACACGCCTTCTTCAGTCTCAACATACGTTATGTCGCTGACCCATATCTCGTTGGGCCGCGACGGAACGATGTCGCGTATCAGGTTGTCATACTTGCGGAAAGGATGGTCCGAGTCCGTCGTCTTGTAGTGGCGACGGCGCTTGATCTGCACCATCAGCCCGTGCTTGCGCATGATCTCGATGAACGCGTCACGGCCTGGCATGCTGCCGGTTGACTCGAACAGGTTCTTGATGATCAGATAAAGCTTCACGCAGCCTAAGCCCGGGTTGGACTCGCGCAGGTCCCTTGCCTTCTCCACAATCAGCGGCTCGATGGCCTCATTGGCAAAAGCCTTGTTCTCACGGTGCTTGTAAAACGCCTGTCTGCTGTAACCAAACAGCCCGGTAAGAGTGCCCAAACCGTTCTTGGGGCACTCCTGCCGGAGCAGACTTACTGTTTGGTGCCAGATTTTTTTCTTATTGGGATGTTGAATGTCTCCTCGGCCACATCTATCATCTTGCTGTAGGCCTTGGCACGGAGTTCCTCCATCTCGGCGCGTTTCTCTGCCTGACGAAGCCGCTCCTTCAGTTCCCTGATCTGGTCATCCTTGCTTTTGTTGGCCATATCTGAAGGGTTTACATTATTTTCCTGCAAAGATAGCGATTGTGCTTCACTTATGTGTGAAGCCAGCCAGGAAAAAAACGTCGCCTCGGTATTGATCATGTATTTGTCCATGATCTGCCTTACCGTGAATTTCCCTGTGAGAAACTCACGCACAATCTCTACTCGTTCGTCAGGGTCATACCGACGAATCAACTTTTTGACTCGGTGGGTCGTGCTACGACCTGTCTTGGGGTCCACCTCCGTTACAGTGGATCGTTGTACAAATTCTTGCATTTGGCAATCTCTTTTTGCCTCTCGAATCTGTCAACTTTTTTCAGTTCAAGTCATTGATCGCTCTCAGAGGAAAAGGCGCCTCTATTATCATAGAAGTTGCCTAAAGAATCATCGGGCAAATAGCGAATATAGTTCGTAAAGATGGTTCGATCATGTTTAATGCTCTTTTTTTTGTTGGCTATTATATATGTCACAGAGGCATCAACATTATTCCTCGTTTTCAGAATTTGCTTAATATTAAGCCTTATATCGTCCCAGCCGGGTTCTATCTGATTAGCTTCATTTGGATTAAATCTCAAACATACAATTACAATATTTAGTTTAGAATCTTTTAATTCTGAAGCTAGTTTCAAGATCAAACTATATATATTGTTTTCATACCTGTGGTTCCTTTGATTTAGCAGAATAAAAGCATCACGAATAATAATATCAGTACATGGTCTAATATAAGGGATTAAAGGAGACCAGTTATTTGTGGCTCTAAAGTGTCTATCAGTGAGAGAAGAAATGTATTTTGTGTCTTCATCGATGATCAGTTTGCTGAGAACCTCTATTTCATTCCCAATTATGCCAGCCATCACACCCTTCCCAAAACTGACTTCATTTATCTTTTCATCATCTAGCAGAAATATTGATGAGTGTTCTTCTTTGTCTAAGTCTGATACAAATGAATCACTATCAGTTATTGGCTCAAAAGAAAAAACTTCTGGATTACAATCAGGAAATTTTTTAGCGCCAGAAGTCATTGTCGTCAACCAACTGACACACAATGGACTTGTCTGAAACTCGGCCATATTCATATTGAGAAAAACGTCCATTTGCTTTTTGAGCATATCATTGCACAACTCAAAACGGGCTTCATCTTTAGAACGTTGACTAATGAACGACTCAAAGTTAGCTCTATCAAAATAAACTCTCATCATATGTCCCCTGTCATTAACTTAATTGCGGAATTACCGGCCTCATCGAAGAAACCTCTATCAAAATCATTAGTAAAAAGGCCCTTCTCGTTATATTCCATTTTATATGGGGGCTTAGAATCGGGGAAATAATATACAGTCTGAGCATTGTTCATCTCTACATCACTCTGATTTTTATATTTCTCTCTCGCGACTATTAACTGTGTCTTTCGAATGATATACTCCGAATGAGTCTCGATAATCAGCTGCATGCTGTAATATGTGGCCAATTCATAAAACAAATCGGCCAAAAAACTTTGAAGCAAGGGATGCAGATTCTGCTCGGGCTCCTCGATGATAATCGTAGGGCTTGACAGGGGTGCTTCTTCATTCTGGATAAGATATTCTGCTCTCCTTGTTCTCGCTTTCTGAATGCTGTTAGCGATTTGGACGAGCAATATCATGAGCTGGTTGGTACCCATACCCATGTCTGCAACATTTACCCAATGATCGTTGAACGTCAAAACATTTGCTTTGTAGATACCCGGGAATTCCTCCTCTTCAATGATTTTGAAGTCTTTGCCTATGTTGAAATGCTTCTCGTCCATCCACTTGAGTAAAAATCGCTTGATGGCCCCATCTCGATCATAACGGGCGGTGTTGAGCATGTACTTCTCCACAGCCTTGGCAAATTCGTCTGAATGATTGAGACGCGGAACCAATGCCTTCTCCTGGTTGGCAAGGTGAGCCTGAATGTAGGTGATGTCTATTGATGAGAGCACAGCGTTGATTTGTCGAGCCATCATCCTCAAATCTTTTGAATGGTCCTTGAGCAGTCTGATACTGTCACGTTGTTGCGACATTTCTGACCTATTCATTTCCATCGCTAGTATACTCTCAGTAGGTCTCGACAAGTTGACGTGTGAAGCAAAGTCGGCCAAAGCCATAATTTCCCTTGCAATCAGAGGCATTGATTCATAACCATTACTGTAAGTCATTGGCAGCGAATGTAAGATCGCCTTACCTACGCCTACATTCTGGTTTTGCGTTCTCTTCATCAAGTCGCGCTTGCTCTTCAATTGCTCGATTTCAAGTAATAGACTCGCCGCTGCCATCTGATCGCCATGAGCAACTGCGTTTCGATGCTCCCTTCTGATGATTTTCAGTGTTGAGTTAATCTCCTCGACAGATGATATGTCGGCCCATTCGTTAGAGCGGAAGTCCACTTCATATCTTTGTTGAAATGGATATATCGTTACACTGATGCCGTGTAGTGAGTCTTCCACTATCACCCTGCTGATTGGAGCAATTCGGTCGGTCTTCATCTGCATGTGGTTATACAGATTTTCATCATCAGCAGGTTGAACGCTGATTTGGAAATCAAAAATCCCAATTTGCGCCTCGAATGTGATGGTCTTGTCAAGCGCATCAAAATTCAAAGCATCATCAAATGTGTTGATGTGGAGATTGTAGTTAGGTGTATCGAAATGGAAATAAGCCTCCGTCCCTAGAGGGAAAGCTGACTTAGCAGTGAGATTCTCGGCGAGGAGAATCATTGCTTTGACCATAGTTGACTTGCCGGCGTTGTTCTTGCCCACAAGGTAGGTCACGTCCCCAAGGTCGATGGTGGGGAAGTCTACGAATTTTCTGAAATTTCTGAAACCTATTTTTTTCATTGCTCTTGTTGTTTTTCGTTTGCGGGTGCAAAGATATATCACGTTGTGCGATCTATCTTCACAGGTGAATATATGCTCATCAAATGAGATATTTTTTGAGAGATTTGGTCACGTAGCCATTGTGGCTCCAGTACTTCAACCTGGTCCCCAAAAGAAAGAATCAAAGCCTCCAGCTCTTTGTTGGGCTTCAGATTCAGTTCCACGATATGGTTTTCCTTGTCGCGTATTTTCATTGAACCGTGAATAGGTTTTGAAACTATGTAAGGGAAACGATCTTCATCAAACTTGAGGATAACTTTATACTCTTTCTGGTTGCGATTCATAGTAACGCCAATAATGTCATCGAAATACTCATCAAAATCGACTAAGTCGTTATTGATGTAACGTATAGAAGAGGCCTGACAATTCACGATGCGATCAAGAGGAACATTTACAATTCTCTCAGGCTTATCGTTATCCCTGCCAAACAAGAACCATCGACTATTGTACTGTTTCAAATAATAGGGGTGGATTGTCCAGTGGTGGTCAATGCCACTGAATTTACGGTAATGTATTTTCAGTACTTGATGATTGATTATCGCATCAAATAAATCCGATAAATATTCTACCGCGATATAGTCAATGTTCTGCTCAAGACCGATAACACAGTTGTCGTTCCCTCTTATGCTGAATTTGTCTTCAAGGCCTTCAAGAAGTCCACCCATCCAGTCAAACTGCGGCAGCCCTTTAAAGCGGCCAAGGATTTTGACGGTAGCTTTCAGCTTATCAATTTCCTCTTCGCTCAACTCTGTTTTATAAATAGAGAAATGAGGGTCAGAATAGTAATAAATGTGTTTTTTGCCGTCCCATGGTTCCGAAACGATTGGGGCGTTATATCCTTGGGTGTCGCGCATAAATCTAATATCTTCACGAATGGTTCTGATTGATATTTTACCTCCGTAGATATCACCGATGGCATCATTGCAAGCATCAACTAAATCATCTATTGTATACTGTCTCTGCCTACTACGAAAGCAGCGGTCTAGTACCCGGACCCTAACATCTTGATGTCTATTCCTTGACATAGTCGATTCAACACGTTTAGTTGTTATCAGTTGATTATAGTCTCAATCTACAAAAATAAGGAAATTTTTCCAATCGAGGCATAAAAAAGGTGTAAAAAAGTTTCAAGAGGTTTTGCAACGTATGGCCGAATCCCTGAATTTCCAAGTGATGAGGCCGCAATAAATTTATCATCAGTATCACAGTCGTGCCAAACTGAGAGCTGATACAACTGATTCTGTCCTTCGGCCCAGACCTAGAAGTGCTCGAGCCACAAGAGTTTAGGGAAGAGATTAAGAAAAAAAAGAAGAAAATCTCAAAAAACATTCTGCTATGCAGGAAGACTGCACAACAAAAAAGTAGTTTTGCGTCGTTGAATTCGAAACCACCCCGATTCGATCTTGCAAACAAGTTGGTGGAAGAGTAAGAAATGAAGAACGACAAGAAGATTGATGCGAGAATGTACGCAGTTGAAAACGACAAAGCAGCATTTGTTGAGGTATCCGTCATTGATGTGGACGCCAAAGAACATGTTGGTTTGTTCCTGGTTGATAGTGGATGCACTAGCAACAAATTGTCTACATCTATCAAAATGATGGTAGGAGACAAAAGTCAACTTATCCGCACTCTGAAAACCCAAACAGTTGGTAATCAGATTGTCGAAGAAGAAGTTTTCTCCTTCCCATTCACTATAGGTGGATGCCACTTTGTTGATGAGTTCACCCTCATCGAAGAGAACCTATTAACAGGGGTAGGCGATAAGCCTATCTTAGGGATTCTTGGCAATCCGTTCCTTCGAAATAACTCATTGGTGATTGATTTTGGCTCTCACAGAATCTATACTTCAGAGGTTTCACTCGATAATCTGAGCTTTTCTGATTTTTCATATTTCTTTCCCATGGTACCAGGCCTTGAAAGTTATGGGGTTCCTGTGGTTCCCATAATGGGCGATGATGGTGGGATTTTTGCTATGGTAGATACCGGCTGCACTGATCTGCTTGTTGCAGAAGGAGCACTGGAGAAGATTTCAGGAGAAATCAAGTACAATGGCAAAACTACAGAGATGCATTCGATAGCGGGAACCATGAATTGCAGGGATGGCAATTTATCGTTCAGCATCATTGGATTACAAGAACAGAACGAGGGTCTGAAGAAGAAGGAATATCCATTCCTTGAGACTGTAACTGTGGCTCCTGTAAAGTCAATTTGCTCACTGGAGCAATGTCAAGAGAAAGAAGGGGAAGAAATCCCCGACGTGGGTATACTGTTAGGATCTCCTTTCATTGCCTCAGCTGGTTGGATTCTGGATTTCGGAGCCAATATCATCTATAGGCGAAAATAGCCTTTATGATAAGAAAAAGTTGAGTATGAAGACTTGACTTCAAACAAAGGTTAAAGACGTAAATACCTGCGTTTTTGACCTTTATTTGTTTGCATTTCCAGTTCAAAACAATCACATTTAAAGTATGCCAGCCGTCATCTCCGATAAGTCCAAAACCTTATATGACTAGCCAATTTTCTCAATCCGACCTCAAGTCCCTCCTGGCATCAATAGAAGAAGTCCAGTCCAAGATTCTGCAAACTCGTGGACCATCAGAACTCATTCTTAAAGGTTGGGCGGCGGAACTTGAACCCCTTAAAGCGCCGGTGTTTATCCTTGGCTACTGTTGACACATACAGGCACAACAAAGGCGCACCCTCATGTGATGCGCCTTCATTGCATTGGTGGGTTAGTGACTGTTATGCTCGCTTGCTCTTAATCCGCTGCACTGTACGCAAGCTGACCTTAAACTGTTTTGCAATTACAGGCGACTTTACTCCCTTACTAAGCAGGTTTGCGATTTCATCCTTGTCTTCATCGCTGAGCTTCTTGTTAGGTGCGCTTTTCTGTGGCTTCTCGGTGGTAGCGTTTGAAACCATAGGAGCCTTGGCACCCTTCATGTTCTTGGGGTTCGGCAGGGCGTCTTCCACATTGCTGGAGCAAACATACTCGAAATGCAGGTAAGGCGTTTCTATAATACGCAGAATATACACCTCATCCATTGGCGCACTGTTGCGTTTCTTAACGGCTCTGAAGATGACATTACCGTCATGAGCAGGTGCAAGTGCAACAACAGTCGAACTGAAGCGGCCGAGGTCAGCGCCACCAGCCATGTCATTCAGCTCAACAGGTGAGGTCTTGTCGAAGTCCTTGCCTGTGTGGGTAACGGTGATGAACGTCACGGTGATGCCCTTGGTTTTCAGCTTCTCTTGAGTCTGCTCCAGCTTATTAA
Source organism: uncultured Bacteroidales bacterium (assembly GCA_902760865.1). Lineage (GTDB taxonomy): Bacteria > Bacteroidota > Bacteroidia > Bacteroidales > Muribaculaceae > Sodaliphilus. The sequence goes on from CACWID010000017.1 coordinate 36,859, forward strand.
AGTACTCACTCACCTGATTGCTCTGGCTCATCTCCTCCAGCTTGCGGATGTTGTCAATGATTACCGTGACTTTGGGCGCTTGGCTTACCTCTTCAATCGTCTTGAAAAGCTGATCGAAGCTGCTGATAGGGCCCTCACATCGGAGTAAGTTTGAGGGCATCGTTCTGTCGCCGATGCGCTCAAATTGCTCTTCGGCCTTCATTTCAAAGTCAAAGAAAATGACTTGCTGATCACCATGCGGATTTTCTTCCTCAGGAGGGAAAAAGCCATATTCGGAGCCCTCGGCGATAGCGATAGCCATTTGCAGAGACAAAATAGATTTGCCAATGCTAGGAGGGCCGAATAGGATGCATCTGCCGCCGACTTCAACAAAATCACCGATAAGCCATTGGATTCTACTCCTGATACGTTGTCTCAATTCACCAATCGGAGCGACATCAGGACTAGGCGAGTCATCAACGCGGTCAGGCTCTTTACCGTTTCCTGACGGTGAGACGTCATTCTGTCTCAGATCCTTGAGTGCTTTGGCTTTACCTACATCTACTACCGCCTTGGTAGCATAGAACGCTGCATCGGCTTTGCGTTGGTTATCGTAGGTTTTCCTTGCGGACCTGTTTTCGCCCAATTTCCTTAGATAGGCTAAACCCTCCTTGATCAGATAAAAGATAAACAACAGCGCTGCGGACCAAGCTACGATACTACCCTTGTCCTTACATCTCTCAAAATCTCCAAATAATCTATTGAAATTAATATTCATAAGATATAATAAAATAATTGATTATCAAAATATTGGGGGTGATATAAACCACCCCCAAGCTAACAGACATTACACCTTACTGCCACGCAGACGCATTGGGTTTAACAAGAACCTGGGTGAAGGTCTTGAGTTCAGCGATCAGGGCCTGGACTTCGTCGCGTGTAGGCTCGGGCAACTGAACCTGTTTATTAGTGTTTCTACCGATATTTACCTGTGTGGGACAGCAGGCACGGATCAAAGCGACGAGTTCGTCATGGTCGAAGGCCATGGCAGGCTCAACGGTCACCATGGTCGGGACACCACGAGCAGCGACAGCAGCCATAGCGTTAGCTCTGTCGTGAGGATGAGGTGCATTGTTCATGACATCCGGGTCCCAACGGTTGGTCTCTATGGTCGTGCTGAGAACCGATTTACGCATCACGGGATGATCGATGAACTCAAGGAAGCGACTCGGGTCCTTGGACTGGAACAGGTAACGGTTATTAAACTCATCACAGCGATCGAGGACACGAACGATCCATTCACTCGGGACATTCGCCGCCCACATGTCAGTACTGCTACCGACGAAGATGAAGTTGTCCTTACCCAGGTTGACACAAAACTCTTTCTCGTCGAGTCGAAGTTCGCCCCATTTGTCAAACCGAATGTTGAGCGCGATCATGAAACAGTACACACAAAGATGCAGGCACTGCCCCTTGATAAAATTGATCGTGTGGCTAACAAAACCGAACATATTCCCATTAGCTTTATTCAGCGGCATAGGCGTTGCAGTTTGAACGGTTCAACGTAACGGCGGATTCACTCTTGGCGGGCACGTACACGGTCAATGCCACCGTACCTGCGCGACATTCATTAAAAATCATAGAAAATAAAACAATCTTTTTCATTTAATTTTAATTATTTTTATAATAAAAATGTTGTTGTATCAAACGTAAAATCTCATTGATAAAATTTTAACCGCTGCAAAGGAATACAAATTTTCGCACATAGCAAAAACTTCTAACTAACTTATAAACAGCAGTTTATAACTAATATTAGGCCTGCCTAAGGTGGCTCTTAGGTTAACTTAGTTGGACTGAAAAAACAGGAAAAAGACTATGAATTTAGGCTAGACATTTTTGATGGCAAACAACTGCTGCTTGTAATGGTGGACCCTTGGGCCGTCGCCTGAAAAGCCCTTCAAGCGGCAAAAAAAACGAGCTGCACTCGATTGGTACAACCCGCAATAGCTGTTATAGCTTATTATATGACGTAAAAAAGGTAGGTCATTTCCTTGGTTGAGTTGGGAAAAAGACCTACCTTTGTGCTGGTGTATTTTGTCAACGTTTTTACGCTACAATTTTACTCTACATATGAACTCTACAAATGCTCGAAAACCCCGATGAATAAAGGGTTTTTAGGTTCCTCCAAAAATTATGAGTTCGAGTTGGTATGTACAAATACCGTGCCAAAGTCATTAGTTATTTAATGCGGAATTCTAAAAAAACATTAATTCTTGTCGGTGGGATTAATAGTCTCTGTTCATGAGGTGGGTGAAGGCGGTTTTTAGTTCGTCGGCGCGGCGGGCGGCAAAGACTTCGTCCAGTTCGGCGGTGCCCTGGATGGACTTGTGGACGCCGTTCTTGCCGTAGTAATAGCGTGTCTCGTCGGTGCCGCCGTCCTGGGCATCGTTGCTCTGGAAGAAGAACTGGAGGTCTGATCCTTCTTCGTCAAAGAGGAACTCCTGATAGAACTTGCGGGCTGCTACGTTATAGCTGGTAGATATGAAGTAGAGCTTGTAATAGGGCGTTCCCAACACGGGGTCCTCGCCGAGCGTGAAATAGTAGTGGATGACCTCCTCGGTGGGGCCGCAGCCGGGGACGTCGTAATGGCTGACAATCTCCATGTCGCTGCGGGGCACGTTCTGCTCCTGGGCATGGCTGTTGAGGTCTATCTGCTCTTTGGCGGCGCTGTAGGCGGCGCGGATGCCGGCCATCTCGGCTTTAGACATTTCCTGGGCGAGGGACGGCAGGGTCGTCAGCGTCATCAGCAGCACGATGAATGTGATATAGTATCTAGTCATGGCGGTTCACCGTTTTTTATTTCCTTTCCTTGAAGGCGTTCTCGATGTCTTCCACAGTCAGCACGGACAGTTCGTCGTCGTTGATGCTGAGCTTGGCTGTCAGGCGGTTGGCCTGCTGCTCGACGGCGCGCTCGAAGATGTTGCGCACATAGCGGGCGTTGCCGAAGTTCTTGGTCTTGTGGGCAACGACATAGTCCAGGTTGTCCTTGAGCAGCCTAGCCGCATCATCGGTCATGGTGTACTGGTTCTTGTTCAGGTACAGCTTGAAGATGTCAAACAATTCCTGCTCGGTGTAGTCGGGAAAATTGATGTAGCGCGTGAAGCGCGACTGCAGTCCCGGGTTGGAGTCGATGAAGCGTTTCATCTCATCGGGGTAGCCGGCAATGATGACCACCAGCTTGTCGCGGTCATCCTCCATGCGCTTGAGCAGGGTCGATATAGCCTCCTGGCCGTAGTCGCTGCGTGCATCCTGGGGCACCAGGGCATAGGCCTCGTCGATGAACAGCACGCCGTTAAGCGCCGAGTCGATCACGGCATTGGTCTTGGTGGCGGTTTGCCCCACATACTCGGCCACGAGGCCCGAGCGGTCGGTCTCCACGGTGTGCCCCCTCTTCAGGATTCCCAGGTCCTTGTAGATACGCGCCACGATGCGCGCCACGGTTGTCTTGCCCGTACCGGGGCTGCCGGTGAACACGAGGTGGAATGACATCTTGGGCACCTTAAGGCCCTGGGCTTTACGTTGTTGCTGGATTTTGGCGAAGTTGGCAATGGTGTGCACTTCTTCCTTGACCGATTCCAGTCCGATGAGTTCGTCCAGTTCCTTGTAGGGGTCACCTTCCATCACCTCGGTGATGACCACGCTATCCTTGGGTTCATTGGGTTCCTGGGCAATCTCGGTGATGGGGGCAGGCGTTTTGGGGGCAGGCTTGCTCGTCAGTCCGGCCCACAACGCAAAGATAACTAACGCCAACAAAGCCGCACTACCACACACTACCGTCTTCTTGGTGAATCTCACCGGCTCACCGGGGCGCAGGAACTTGTACAGCAACACATAGCCCCAATAGATGAGCGGCGAGAGGATGGCGATAAACACCAGGAGCCCTAAAGCTCCATCGCCCGCGACGCCCTCGGCGCGCATGTCAAACACGGCAACGATGCCGGCGATAATCATCAGGGCCGCAAAAGCCAGAATAACGATACCGCAACCGCCCGAAAGTTCTCGTTTCATAACTCGATCAATTGTTATATTCGTATAGTAATTTGTCCTATTTGTGCATCCTATAATTCAAGTCGCACAGGCTAAAAATTCACTTCAGCCCGACCGCTGACCGACAGGACACTATCGGCAAATCGATGCAGCCTTTCTGCCGTGCACTTGCCTTGCCATGTCCGCCGACAATAATAGTCTTTTCATCGTGACTGAGCAATCAAGTGAATCTTTAAAACCGATGCAAATATACACCAAATTGCTCATCAAACCAATCCAATGGCATACAAAAGCCACCAACAGACGTTTAATATTTCGGTCAAGCGGCTATTAGTTGCTGAAAAGTCAGAAAAAAATAAATCAGCACTACCCTCCCGAGCCATGCTGACAATCATGTTTAACCCTAAAAAACCTCCAAAATTATGAGTTCGAACCTATATCTGCAATTGTCGTGCCAACTTTTTAAATTCTTGTATAGCACTAAACAACAGGCAGTTATGGACATTATTCCTTGAACAGACAAACGGAAAACATGATTTTGCATTGTCTCACTGGCTCTGGTGGTCAATTCTCCAGATACCAGTGGTAGAGGGCGGGAACGCCGTCCTCGAGTTCCATGGTATGGTGCCAGCCCAGGGAGTGGAGTTTGCTCACGTCGGTAAGTTTGCGCAGGGTGCCGTCGGGCTTGGTGGTGTCCCACTCAATGACGCCACGGTAGCCGACCGTCTGCTTGACGAGTGCTGCAAGCTGTTTGATAGTGATCTCCTTACCGCTGCCGATATTGATGTGGCAGTTGCGCACCTCGTCGCCCGTGCCGCGCACGTCCTCGAAGTCGATATGCTCCAGGCAATAGACGCTGGCATCAGCCATGTCCTCGCTCCACAGGAATTCCCTGATCGGCGCACCCGAGCCCCACAAGAGCAAACGGTCCCTCATGATGCCGTATTTCTCCAGCGTAGCGACAATCTGTTCCTCGACAGCCTTGCCGTTGACGTGCTCGACGGGACGGCGGTCCAGGTCAGCACGGATGCCATCGATATTTCCCTCGTTGAGCATCTTGGCCAGATGCATCTTGCGCACCATGGCGGGCATGACGTGGCTGGTCTCGAGGTCAAAGTTGTCGCGAGGGCCGTACAGGTTGGTGGGCATCACGGCAATGAAGTTGGTGCCATACTGTAGGTTGAACGACTCGCACATCTTCATGCCAGCAATCTTGGCGATGGCATAAGGTTCATTGGTGTACTCCAGCGGGGACGTCAGCAGGGCATCTTCGCCGATGGGCTGCGGGGCTTCGCGCGGGTAGATGCATGTGCTGCCCAGGAAAAGCAGTTTCTTCACGCCATGCCGCCAGCTCTCGCCAATGACATTTTGCTGAATCGCCAGATTCTGATAGATAAAATCAGCGCGATACTTCAGGTTGGCCATGATGCCGCCCACGTGGGCAGCAGCAAGCACGACATACTCAGGACGCTCTTGGTCAAAAAACTGCCTTACGGCCACGGCGTCCATCAGGTCAAGTTCCTGGTGGGTGCGTCCGATGAGGTGTGTGTAGCCCTTGCGCTGCAAGGAGTTCCAGATGGCGCTGCCGACAAGACCGCGGTGGCCGGCAACATATATTTTGGAGTCGCTAGTCATTATTTACTGGAGATGATAGATTTTCTTGATGTGCTGCATGTCGTGCTCCACCATAATGCGGACAAGGTCTTGGAAAGAGGTCTTCTGCGGATTCCAGCCGAGCTGTTGTTTGGCCTTTGTGGGGTCTCCGAGCAGCTGATCCACCTCGGCGGGACGGAAGTACTTGGGATCGACCTCGACTATTACCCGTCCAGTGGCCTTGTCAATGCCTTTCTCGTCAATACCCTCGCCTTGCCATTCCAGCTCGATGCCGGCATGGTGGAAGGCCAGTGTGCAGAATTCCCTCACCGAGTGGCACTCGCCCGTGGCGATGACAAAGTCGTCGGGCTCGGGCTGCTGCATGATGAGCCACATGCACTCCACGTAGTCACGGGCATAGCCCCAGTCGCGCAGGGCATTGAGGTTACCCAGGTAGAGCTTGTCCTGCAGGCCGTGGGCGATGCGTGCGGCGGCAAAGGTAATCTTGCGGGTCACGAAGGTCTCGCCACGGCGCTCACTCTCGTGGTTGAAAAGGATGCCGTTGGCGCAGAACATGCCGTAACTCTCGCGGTAGTTTTTCATGATCCAGAACGAGTACAGCTTGGCGCAGCCGTATGGGCTGCGGGGGTAGAACGGCGTGGTCTCGCGCTGGGGCACCTCCTGCACCTTGCCGTAGAGTTCGCTCGTGCTTGCCTGATAGATCTTGGTCGTCTGTTCACGGCCGGCGATGCGCACCGCCTCGATGAGACGCAGGGTGCCTACGGCGTCGGTCTCGGCCGTGTATTCGGGCACATCAAACGATACCTTGACGTGGCTCTGGGCCGCCAGGTTGTAGATCTCGTCGGGCTTGATCTTCTCGATGATGCGGATGAGGGAACTGCTGTCGGTCATGTCGCCGTAGTGGAGGTTGATGAGGCGACGCTGCTTCATGTCGCGCACCCACTCGTCGAGGTAGAGGTGCTCGATGCGGCCTGTGTTGAAGCTGCTGCTGCGACGCAGGATGCCGTGTACCTCATATCCCTTGTCCAGGAGGAATTCTGCCAGATAGGATCCGTCTTGTCCGGTGATGCCCGTGATGAGGGCCACTTTCTGATTATTCTCGTTCATATCGTTCTCTATTCTTTAGACTCACAAAGCGTTATTTAGCTGATTCTCGTCTGAATCGGTGATTTTCTCGATCAGCGAGGGGTGGACATAGGTGGTGGCGACGGCCACGAGGCCCTCGACGTTGACGACGACGCGACGGTCGCCCTTGACGCGCACGAACACGCCCTCGGCCCCGGCAAACACGCCGCCGATGATGCGCACCCGCTCTCCCTGGGCAAAGTCGCCCGGGTCAGGATTGAGGAAGACCAGTTGCTCGTTATAGGTGCCGACCACCGTGATGAAGCTGTCCATTTCGCGCTTGGGCACGGTGATGGGTTTGTGGGTCTCACGGTTCATGATATATCGGATGGGCAGCGACGTCGTCTTCTTGTACTCGACCATCTTGCTGGGCTCGATGTGGATGAAGATAAGGTTGTGTACGCTAGGCACAAGTCGCTTGACCATCTGGCCATTGCGCTCCTCGCGGCGGTACTGCATGGGCACAAAACACTCGATGCCGCGTGCATCCAGGTCTTCCTTGACCTTGAGCTCGCGGTTATAGGTCACGCGGATGGCATACCAGAGCTTTTCCTCGGGGTCCTTGTTCGCTATCGTCGTCTTCTCGTCCACGATGCAAAGTTAAGGTTTTTTTCGCAATGGTGTACCATTCGGGCTGATTCTACGTTATATAATTATAATTATGGCAAAGGAAATCAAGAAATGGACCACGCTCGAGAGCCGCTACATCATCCAGCGGCCCTGGCTGACGGCACGCGTCGATAAGGTGCAGTTGCCCGACGGACGCATCAACCCCGAGCACTATGTGCTGGAATACCCCGAGTGGGTCAACATCATCGCCATCACCACCGAGGGCGAATTTGTCATGGTCAGGCAGTACCGTCATGCCATGGACGTGGTGCTCGACGAGCTGTGCGCCGGCGTGGTCGAGGAGGGCGAAGCGCCCCTGCAGGCCGCTCAGCGCGAACTGCTCGAGGAGACGGGCTACGGCAGGGGAACATGGCGCGAAATCATGACTGTGGGCCAGAATCCCAGCATCTGTGACAACATCACCCACTGCTTCCTGGCCGAGGGTGTGGAGCGCATCAGCGACCAGCACCTCGATGCCAGCGAGGACATCGCCGTGCTGCTCTTGTCGCGCGATGAGGTGGAGTCGATGCTACGTGAGAACCGCCAGCTGCAGGCCCTCATGGCAGCCCCGCTGTGGCGCTACCTGGCCGAGCACCCCTTGTAAAAAAAACAACTCTGAGCCCTCGGAGAGCTCAGAGGACTCAGAGTATCAGTAAGCGTCAGTTTTATCTCACCACCCTGATAAAGACAGGAGCTTTGTCCTTCTCGACAAGCACATAGACTTTGATTTCGCTGGCAGGAGGCATGTCAGGTTTCTTCTCGCGTGGCATGTCCATCGCGGTGAACTCGTACTCGATTCCATCGAGGGCAGTACGTGATGCGACGGACTTAGCCTTGGCATTGAGCATCGGATATCCGTTGACGGCTGCGTCAAAGATAGCAGCCTCGTCAGCGCTGACGGGATGCTGTTCGGGGAAGTCGGCGGGCACAAAAGGCGAGTCTGCCTGTTCATTCACCGCAACATTAGTCGTATCAAGCACAGCCATAAGCGCCGAATTGCGTTTCAGGAACTGTTCAAGTTCCTTGGGCATGGCATCCATGCGAGCGGCACGTACACCGTAACCGGGAAAAACCTTAGCATTGGGCTGTTTCTCGGCCAGGTCCTTCATGCTTGATTCCAGTCCTCCGCTACCGAAGGTGCAGAACGGCACCACCCATTTGCCACTCAAGTCCACTTTCTCCAACAAGGAGGCAATGGGAGGCGCATAAGTGCCGAACCAGATAGGATAGCCGATGAAAATCCATTCATAATCGGCGACATTTGCCTTCAAGGGTTTAATCTCGGGCAGGATGCCTTTCTCGCGGTCTGCTTTGCAGCGGTCAATCGTTGCCTGGAACGCAGTGTCATAGGGTTCCTCGAGCGTGATTTCCTCGATGTCGGCATTGAGGCGCTTGGCAATTTCCTGTGCTAGGACCTTGGTGTTCGACGTCTGGGAGTAGTACAATACCAGCACCTTGGACGCCTTTTCACTCTTCTGGCTCTTTTGGCTGCATGAGGTGACAACCATCACAGCAAGGACAGCGAGCATCATTAATTTCAAAGTTTTCATAAAGTTGATATTTAATATGATGACTAATGTTTATTATAGAGCAGTATTTATCGTTTTGGGGCCTTCCAGAAGCGGGCTGCATCGGTAGTGACGATGTCTAGGGAATCTACGCTAAACGGTTCAAAATTCTCGGGAACAATCACAATATCTCCTCTCCCGAAATCCTTATTATCTGTATGATCGCGGTCCTCCTGATAAAAATGCAGGGTTTCCCAGCATGAGAACCAATAGGTGTTCTTGGCCATGTAGCAATAGTAATAGTCGTGTCTGGTTGTCCCTTTCTCGAAGCCTGGATACATCACCATCTGCTCGCCGGCGGCATACTTTTCGCGCATCTCCAGCAGGCTGAGTGGAGTACCTTCTTTATCGGTACAATAATGGCCGTCCATATCCGAGTCAATGAAAGCCCATTTGCCCAGTTCAGTCAACCACACCTCGTTCACCACATGGCAGTCCTCGTCGTCCTTGTCTTGAGGTAGGCAGGTCACATATCTCGCTGTCAAACCAGCGGCCTGCATCAACTCATAATTGAGGATGGCATGCATGCGGCAGTTAAAGCCAGGATTCACTTCTCGTGAATATTTCCACAGGTCAATAGCATTAGGATGTTCAGGTCGATTATAGGGTTGGTCATGAGGAATATTGGTAGCCACAAATTTAGAGATGGCCAGCGCCTTTTCCCAAGTCGTGGCACTAGGGCCATAAAGCGTATCCAGTCTGAAGTAGTTCATGATCTCCTGGGCACGAGCCGAGTCACTGACTACAGAAAATTGATACTGCACAGTATCGGCTTTGAACGATGATTGTTTAAGCAATTCAATTTTATTGGACTCAGAAGTCACAACCTCATTCTCCACAATGTTGAAATAATAACTTGGGGTGGTCATCAAATACCAAAATGCAATCGTCGCCAGCAAGCCGATTACGGCAAAAATGCCCACAATTGTGCGAAAAAGATACTTCCAGAATTTCATACAGTAAAAAGCTTATTGTTATTGAGACTGTTCAATAATCGATCATTACAGCAGCTTGCCGTGGTCGTTGTAGCTGTAGTAACGGTTGCCGCGGCACACGATGATGTGGTCCACCAACTGGATGTCCATGACTTTGCATGCCTGGTGAACGCGCTCGGTCAGGCGGTCGTCCTGAGTGCTGGGGGTTGGATTGTCGCTGGGGTGGTTATGGGCTAGGATGATACCCGATGACAGGCGCTCGATGGCGGGCCGCATGATCATCTTGATGTCGGCAACGGTCATGGCCGTACCGCCGCTGCTGATGCGCACACACTCCTCAACCTGCTTGGCGTGGTTGAGCAGCACAACCATGATTTCCTCGTGGTCGAGGTCGCTCATGCGTGATTTCAAGTAATTGTAGGCGGCATCGCTGCTCGTGATTTTGTAGCGTTCGTCAAACTCTTCTTGCTGATAGCGGCGCGCCAGTTCCAGAGCGGCAAGGATTTCGATGGCCTTGACCTCGCCGATGCCGTGGTAGTTCTTCACCAGGTTGTTGATGCCCTTGCGGGCGATGAGGTAGAGTTTATCGTCATTGTCACGCAGGATGCGCTGGCACAAGTCAACGACCGACTCGCCCGGAGTGCCCACCCTCAACAGGATGGCAAGCAGCTCGGCCGTTGAAAGGCTGCCGAAGCCGTGCTTCTTGGCCTTCTCGCGCGGGCGGTCCTCCTCGGGGACGGTTTCCTTGATGTTGCGCGTTCCCGCCAGCTTGCTATTCTCTTTCTCTTCCATCATATCGTATTAAGCTACTGATTACGCGAATTAAACATAGGTTTCACCGCAAATGGCAATTCGTGAAATTTGATTTAATGTATGCGGATGCCAATTTGTATAATTCGCGTAATTCGTAGTTACAAATCACTTCCCCTTGCGCATCGCCACTTCCTCGTTGATGTCGCGGCCATGCCTGAGCAGGATTTTCCACACATAGGCCTTGATGAAGCCCCAACCGTAGCTGCACAGCTGAGTGAAACTCGTCGCAACGGCGAGACAAGCAATCTTCAAGCTGCGGGTCTCGATGAGGGCAGCCACCCACAACATCGCGGCATAAAGCAGAATGGGCAGGATGAACCACCACTTCCACAACGAGAGCAACAACAATAGAGCACAGCCGAGAGTAAAGACGGCGGGCAGGCAATGCACGGCCTTGAGGCTGTCAGGGTAAAGCAGCTTGAGGGTGATGCGCGACATGCCGAAGACGTAGGTCTGCCGCGCAAATTTGCTGAGGCTCGTGCGACGCTTGTGATAGACAAAGGCGGGGCGTATCAAGCGGATGTTGAAACCTGCCTGACGCACGCGGGTGCTCATGTCAATGTCCTCGCTGAACATCTCGCGGAAGCCGCCGACCTTCTCGTACACATTCCTGGAATAGCCCATGTTGAACGAGCGCGGCACAAATTTCTCCATCTGCACCTTGCCGCCACGGATTCCGCCTGTGGTCAGGAACGACGTCATTGAGAAGGAGATGGCCTTCTGCACATCGGTGAAGTCTGGGCTGGCAGCGTCGGGACCGCCGAAGCACGGCACATATTCCCGAGCCAGTTCGTCACCCAGCGTCCTGAAGTAGTCGGGCGGGATGACGCAGTCGCTGTCAAAGAAGACAAAATACTGGCCCGTGGCATGCTCCAGACCGTAGTTGCGGGCGATGGAGCGGCCCTCGTTGGCTTTATAGAAGTAGCGCAGGTCCAGCTGACTGGCATAGCGCAGCGCGATGTCCTCGCAGCGCTCCGTCGAGCCGTCCTCCACCAGAATGATCTCAAAATCCTTGTCGGTCTGTCGGGTGAGGCTGCTGAGCAGGTCCTCCACCTCGTCACGCCGGTTATACACCGGCACTATCACTGAAAAATAAGGCATCTCAAATCTGACTTTTGCAATTATCCCACAAAATTACACTTTTTCCTTTTTAAAAACTACGAATTACACGAATTTTACAAAATAACATCCATGTCTTGATCTGTACTATCGGGATAATGGTTTATCTTTGCAACGTGATGGTGTGGCCAATTGCCAAGCCCCACACGACTTCGTTGAATAAAAAGGAGCGTTTTGCTTTTGCTTGTGACAGTAAACGTAGTTGTTTTCTAAAAGACACAAGTGCAGCGATTCAGTTCACGCTTTTATTTATACCATTAAACCGCCCCTGAGAACTGCATCGGCAATAGGAGACAAATTTGTATGAGAGCCCTAAACTCAACCTTACGCACCTTTTTGCTGACCCTTACCCTTGCCTGCTCAACAACCATTGCCCTTGCCTACGACTTTATAGTTAATGGCATCTACTTCAATATAAATGGTGATGAAGCAACTGTGACATATCATGACTATTCAAAGATTCAAGTTACAGGCTCTTCCGGATATTATTGGTACGAGAATCACTATAATTATTATGCTGGCTATAGTGACCAAGTAATCATACCTGAAACAGTAACTTATAACGGCAAGATTTACTCCGTCACAAAGATTGGTGAACATGCATTTGAAGAGTGTAGTGGATTAACCTCAGTCATTATTCCGAATACAATAATGGCTGTTGAAAGCGATGCTTTCAATGGTTGTTATTCGTTGCGAAGTATTACGAGCATGGCTTTGACACCTCCTACTTGCACAGGTTTTAATAATTATAGTGTGGTTTTATATGTTCCATTTGAATCATTTGAGATATATAAATCAGCATTAGCATGGGGATGCTTTTCTGATATCATTGGTTTTGGACAAAATACTTTTTCAGTAGCGGATTACACGACTCTATATGGTGATACTTTTGTTATTCCTGTAACAATGGAGAATGTGGATGACATCACCGCTTTTCAGACAGATCTTTACTTACCTGAGGGATTTGAGTTGCTTAGAGATGGTGCTGAATATTTGGTATCATTATCAAGCCGTAAAGGTCGTGATCATGTCATCATGACGAATGATGCTCCAGATGGGTCTATTAGGATACTGTGCTACTCTCCTACATCAAAAAAGTTTAACGGAAACAATGGAGATCTGTTTTATCTCACGCTCAAAGTCCCCAACGACGGAGACAGTATTGTAGCCTATCCTATATGGCTAAGAAAAACCCTATTGACAACAACTGATGAGCAAGAAGTTGGCGCACTTGAGACACTCGGCAATGTGAAAGTCTATTTCTATATTCTTGGTGATGTAGATCATAGTGGTACTATCTCAGTTGCAGACATTGTTTTGACAGCAAAATATATTCTTTTCCAGAATCCTGAACCGTTTGTGTTCGAGGCTGCAGATATGAATGGTGACAGCAAGATTACCATTACTGATGTGGTGAAGATTGCTAACTTGATTCTTGACCAGGATTATGAGGAGCCAACGACCTTGCGCAGCACAGCCACCAGCCCCGCAAGCGACCGCATGAGTGGCGAGACCAACGGCAACACGGTTTGCATTAATCTGGATAATGCGACGGAATATACCGCCTTGCAACTCGACTTGAACTTGCCTGAGGGCATGACGGCAAACGATTTTGCGCTGACTGAGCGCGCCAGCAACCTGGGTCTCAGCATGAAAGACAAGGGCCATGGCAAAATCCGCGTTCTGGCATACACTCCTGACCTGAAAACCATCAAGGGCAACGAAGGCACATTCTTGACCTTTAACGTGGACGGCATAAGGGGCGACATCCTGGTAGACCGCATTGAAGTAGTTAATCTGAATGGCGAAAGCACCCATCTGCCGAGCTTCACCATTGCAGCTAACAACCCGACAGCATTAAACGAGATGACCTCTGGAAAGGCCATCTCCAGTGTCAATTACTTCAATCTTGCTGGCCAGCAAATTAACGAGCCCGCAGCTGGTGTGACTATCGTTGTCACCACCTATAGCGACGGTTCACGCACAACTAGCAAAGTCGTCCATTAAAAAAACCGACTTCCGATGATAAAGAAACTTATATTAGTCGCGGTCATGGCGGTGGCATTATGCGCCACCGCTGCCAACCGCTTTTATCTACCAGATTTTGTCATTGCAGCTGGTGAGACTATGCAGGTAGCGATGATTCTGGAGAATGACGAGCCATTCACGGCTTTCCAGACGGACCTGATATTGCCGCATTGTATGTCGGTCGTTCAAGATGACGGAGACTATCTCCTTGACTTGACTGGACGTAATGCAAGCGACCAAGCTATCATCAGCAAGCTGCGCCCAGACGGGGCATTGAGAATGGTCTCCTTCTGCATGAGTGTGAAGCCCTATTCAGGCAATAACGGGGCGCTTGTGGTCATCAATCTTCATGCTGATGAAGACTTTACAGGCCCTGCCTCTATAGGTTTGAAAAACTCATTCTTTGTTAACGTGGATGGAGTGGAGTTCATACTTCCACAAGAAACTTGCACTGTGGAATTACTGACTCGCCAAGTCATGGGCGATGCCAATGGTGACGGGATTGTGAACATCAGTGACGTGACCTGCCTCATCAACTATCTGTTAGCAGGATGTACATCCTCATTCCACACCGAGAATGCCAATGTCAAGGACGACGACATCATCAACATCGGCGACGTGACAGCATTGATTAACATGCTGTTGCAAGGGAACTAACCTAAAAAAGAAGAATATTTACTGCAAGGGGCAACGATTTAGAATTGTTGTCCCTTTGTTGTCGGTCAGGTTGTCTCGGTTGTTTGAGAATGATGCTGGAGCTTGAAGCGTTGCATGATGATGACGGCGACGAGGAAGGCGGCGAAGTCGCTGGCGGGCAGCGATGCCCACACGCCGTCGAGGCCCCACAGCGAGGAGAACAGCAGCAGCATGGGCAGCAGGAACAGCAGCTGACGCGAGAGCGACATGAAGATGCTGATGCGCACCTTGCCGATAGTCTGGAAGAAGTTGGTGACCACGGCCTGGTAGCCGATGACGGGGAATACGAGCATATTGATGCGGATGCCGCGGATGGAGATAGCCAGCAGTTGCTCGTCATCGGTAAACAGGCGGGTGCATGGCCCTGGCAACAGTTCGCCGATCACCCAGCCGACGGTCATCGCAATGACCGAGGCGGTGATGGTCAACCGCAGGACTTGCTTGACGCGGTCCAAATTGCGTGCGCCGTAGTTATAGCCGGCAATGGGCTGGAAACCCTGACAGATACCCATGATGACCATAAAGAAGATGAAGCCCAGGCGGTTGGCGATGCTGTAGGCTCCCACCGCAAGGTCGCCGCCGTAGGTCATCAGGGCGTTGTTCATGAAGATGGCAACCACACAGCCCGTGAGCTGCATGGAGAAGGGTGAGATGCCGATGCTGACGATGTCCTTGACAATGCTGCGGGCCGGCTTGAGGAAACGCCACTCGAGATGCAGCAGCTCCTTCTGCCGCGAGAATTGCCACAACTGCCAGCAGAGCACGATGACCTGGGCAAGGATGGTGGCAATGGCCGCGCCCTTGATGCCCATGTGCAGGGGCCAGATGAAGATGGGGTCAAGTATGGTGTTCAGCACCACCGTGACAATGGTTGCTATCATCGCCGCTCGCGGCTTGCTGGCCGAGCGCAGGGCGGCATTCAAGCCCAGGTAGAGATGGGTGACGACGTTGCCCACCAGCAGAATGAACATATAGTCATGGGCGTGAGGCAGCGTCTGGTCGCTGGCGCCGAAGAACCTCAGGATGGGATCCAGGAAGATGATGGACACGATGCCCACCAGCAGACCCGTGATGATGTTCAGGGCGACCATATTGCCCAGCACGTTGTTGGCCTTGTCATACTGTCGCTGGCCCAATCGCAGCGACATCAGCGTGGAGCCACCGATACCCACCGCTGCACCAAAGGCCGCACCGATGTTCATCAGCGGGAACGATATGCCCAGGGCTGCCAGCGCCATCGGACCCACGCCGTGGCCGATGAAGATGCTGTCCACCATGTTGTAGAGCGACGACGCCGTCATCGCTATCACACCCGGCAGAGCATACTGCCACAGCAGCTTGCCGACGGGCTGCGTGCCTAATGCCAATGTCGCTTCCTTGTTGTCTTTCACGAGCTCAGTTTTCAGTTTTTAGTTATTATGGGCTTTAAAGACCTTAAGGCCGTTCCTAATTCTCCTCGTTTTCCTCGAGGCCGAAGCACTCTTTGATGGCCTTGCGGATGGCGCGGGCACTTTCCTTGCCGCCCTTGAGGATGTTCAGCACGCCACGGACGTAGTCGTCCTTGTTCTTGTAGCCGCACAGGATGGCGACATTGCTCTCGATGAGCATCAGCTTCTGGTTATAGACCTTGAGAATGCTGGCATAGTCGTTGTTGTCCTCATAGACATGGAACTCACGGCACAACTGGTCGTAGAGGCCACGCGGGTTGATTTCGCTCACGAGTTCCACCATGTGGTTTTCCAGGGCATTGATGCTGGTGAACTTCATGTCGATGCGTTTCTCCACGTCGCGCTTCACGCGGTGCCGCACGTGCTGCAAAGCCTGCTGCTTGAGCTCCTTGGTAAACATGGCGATGACCCGCTTTTTCACCTTGGGAAAAACGATGTCCGGGTTACGGTGTTTGTAAACGGCAACGGCGCGGATGACGCCTTCAAGCATGAGGATATTCTCGACCTCGGCGACATTGGGCACGAGGATGTTCTTCTTGCGCAGGTATTCCACCTCCTCGTCGCTGCGGCGGTCGCGGTCCACAATGCCGCGGCTCTCGAGCTGGTGGAAATTCTGCAGGTCACCGAAGGTGCGCACCGTCTCGATGACCTTGTTGCAGCTGCCCAGGGGCTTGACGGTGTATTCGGGGAAAATGAGGGGATACAGCCTGGAGTCGATGCTGTGCTTGTCGTCGCCCTCGATAAACAAGACGGGTTTGCGGCTGCCTAGCAGGTCGAGCAGGGCCGTGTCGAGGTCGCGGCTTGAGGTCATCACCTCATAGTCCCACGCCTCGGCCTCGGGATCATACGCCTTGACCCACACGCACTGGTTATCGATGCGCGAGCTGGCAAACTCCACGTCATGGGTATTGTAAATGAAGGTGCAGTCGGGGCGCATCTGCTCCAGCACGTTCCACAAGGTGCGCATGATGCTGCTGTGGATGAAGGTCTCGGGGTCATCGACCAGGATGGCGGCATCAGGCATGGCATAGAGCACCGCACCGATATAGTAGAGCACCGACTTCTCGCCGTCACTCAGGCGCATCAGCGGATACTTGTCCTCATAGCCCTCGCTGGTAAACATCAGCTTGCCGTTCTCGCGCAGCACCTTGTTCTTGGGGAACACCTCCTGCCACTTCTTGACGGTAATGTCGAGTTTGGTCTTGGGGAACTCCATCTGCTCGTCCATGAGTTTGTGGGCCTTGAAGTTCATCAGCTCGCGGAACTCGTCATTGAGCATGATAAAGAACAACTTGTCAAACTCGGTCTCGGCCTTGTTCTGAATCAAGGGGTTAGCAGCATTCATGCGGTTGAACATATCCTCGATAGAGCCAGGCATGACCTCCTTGCTAGGCGGTGTCGTGAAGAGCGCCTTCAGCGCCGAGATACGGTAAGCCTTGTCTCCCAGTTCGTCAACAAGTGCCGAGCAGAAACGGCTCTTGCCCGCACCGTTCGTTCCGATGACAGTGATTTGCTTGGACTCCACCAGCACTTCAGGCTGATGCCCGTCCATCCTCTTGGGTAGTCTGATGTCCATAATCTGATGATATTACTCTTCTTATCTTACCTCTAAAAAAACGCGGATTACGCGAATTATCGCGAATTATTTATTTATTCATCAACAGTCCACGCAACGCATTCTATTGATATAATAAATTGTTACTGTTAACGACTCTTGCTGTTTCAAGACTCTTTTTAGCAAAGTTTCCAATAATACCCAGTTGATAACCTGTTGCTTTCAGATAATTCAGAACTTGGCATTTATGAATTTCAACGATATCGGAAACAGTTTTCAACTCAACAATTATTTTGTCGTAACAGATAAAATCAGCAATATATTCTTTTTTAAGAATAATGTCTTTATATCTAATCCTCAAGTGCACTTCACGTTCGTAAGGTATGCCGGCCTTCTTGAACTCATGCTCCAAAGCTTCTTGGTATACTTGCTCCAAGAAACCGGGCCCTAGTTCTTTATGAACTTCCAACAAGCAACCTTTTATTTTATATGACTCTTCAGGATATATTAAATATGCCATATTATGAAACTGCTATCAGCTCTCAAAAAATAATTCGTGTTAATCAGCGTAATCAGCGTTTTAATAATGACAGGCAATAGCTTTTGCCATTATGAAACGGGTAAAATTACTTCATTTTTTTCATAGTGCCAACGAATTTCCCTCCAAAGTGCCAAAATGGACTTTTTTTCACACTTTTGACATATACGGTATGACGTTTTTGAGTAATTTTGCCGCTGTTATGATGGACTATGTAAACGCATTTGTATCGATGTTGAATGGCATGTCGCCGTATCTGCTGTTGGGTTTCCTGATAGCGGGGTTGTTGCATGCCTTTGTGCCGTCGTCAATCTATAGCCGCTATCTGGCGGGCACGGGACTGCGCTCGGTAGCCACTGCTGCGGCGTTCGGAATCCCGCTGCCGTTGTGCTCATGCGGCGTGCTGCCCACGGCGGTAGCCCTGCGTCGCAGCGGAGCCTCGCGTGCAGCCTCGACGTCTTTTCTCATCGCCACACCCCAGACGGGAGTGGACAGCATCATGGCGACCTACTCGATGATGGGACTGCCCTTTGCCATCCTTCGCCCCGTGGCAGCGCTGGTGACATCGCTGCTGGGTGGCCTGGCCGTAGGGCACTGGGAACGCAAGGGAGCCCTCGACGATGTGCACGACGAAGCGAACTATGAGTTCAGCGAGCTGCCCAAGGGTCTGTGGAACAAGATAAAAGAGACCCTGAAATATGGCTTCTTCGACATGATGCAGAGCATCGGCCGCTGGCTGCTGCTGGGCCTGGTGGTCGCCACATTGATCACCGTGCTGCTGCCCGACGACTTCTTCTCGACCTATGCCCGCTGGCCGCTGCTCAACATGCTGATCATCGTGCTCGTGGCCGTACCGATGTATGTGTGCGCCACAGGGTCCATCCCCATTGCTGCCGCCCTCATGCTCAAGGGCATGTCACCCGGTTGTGCCCTGGTGCTGCTCATGGCCGGCCCAGCCGCCAACCTGGCTTCGATGTTCGTGGTGAACAACGCCTTCGGCCGCAAGGCGACCATCGTCTATCTGCTGTCGATTATCGGCGGTGCGGTAGGTTTCGGTGTGCTGGTGGATTATTGGCCCGGGATACGCCAGGTATTTACCGACGCCCTACCCTGCCACATGATGCATCACGACCACATGATGGGCGCCTCGTGGCTCAACACCATCTGCAGCATCGCCCTGCTGTGCATGATTGCACTCGCCCTGGGCGCAAAATACTGGAAATCATATCAAATCAAACGTAATAAAACTGCTACTATGAAAGAATTCAAAGTTAAAGGCATGATGTGTGCACACTGCAAGGCCAACGTAGAAAAGGGCCTCGCCGCACTTCCCGGAGTAGAAAAAGTGACCGTTGACCTCGCTAAGGGCACCGCCCTCGTCGAGGGCTTCGTCCCCGACCAGCTCATCATCGACTGCATCGAGGACCTGGGCTACCAGTACGAGCCCTGATGCAATCTCTAGACCATCTAGATCATCTAGATTATCTAGAAAGTCTAGATTATCTAGAAAAGGAAACGGAGTTACTTCACGGCTGTGTAGATGGTGCACACGCCCAGCGTGAGGCACTTGAACGTCGTGTCCCGTAGGCCGGCGTTACGCATCAGCTGGAGCATGTCGTCGCCCTGCGGGACGGCAGCAATGCTCTCCGGCAGATAACGGTAGGCCGTCTTGTCGCCGCTCTTCATGGCGCCGATAGCAGGGATGATGTGCAGCGCGTAGAGGTCGTAGAACCAACGAATCAGGGGGTTCCCGGGCGTGGACAGTTCCAGCACACACAGCATGCCGCCGGGCTTGAGCACGCGCGCCATCTCCTTGTAGCCCTGCTGCAGATGCTCGAAGTTGCGCACCCCGAAGGCCACCGTCACGGCGTCAAACGTGCCATCAGCCATCGGCAGCGCCATGCAGTCGCCTTTTACAAAGGTAATCTTCTCCTCCAGGCCTTTGTCCTTGACCTTGCGCCGTGCTTCGTCGAGCATCCCCTGCGACAGGTCGATGCCCGTGATGTGCTGCGGGCTGAGCGACTTGTTCAGCTGGATGGCAAAGTCGCCGGTACCCGTCGCCACATCTAGGATGGCGGCAGGACGGATGCGTTTCAGCCGTTTCACAGCCAATTTACGCCACCAGACGTCGATGCCCAGCGTCATCGCCCTGTTCATGAAGTCATAGGCGGGCGCAATGGCGTCAAACATCTGCCTGACCTGCTCGGTCTTGGCGGTGTCGGTGATGCCATAGGGGGTCACCTGCTCTACCCTATTGCCATTGTCGTTGATCATGCCTGCTCGCCGTCGGGTTGCTTGTAGTCGTCACGGCCCTCGCGCCTCTCGGCGTTATAGAGCTTGTTCTCCTCCTGGAAGCGCTCGTAGGCCTCGACAATGCGCTGTACCAGCTGGTGACGCACAATGTCCTTTTTCTCGAACTCTACCTTGCCGATGCCCTTCACGCCGTCGAGCACGCGCAGGGCGTGGATCAGGCCCGATGTGACGCTGCGCGGCAGGTCGATCTGTGTCGTGTCGCCGGTGACGATCATCTTGGAGCCCATACCCAGGCGGGTAAGGAACATCTTGATCTGGTGTGTCGTGGTATTCTGCGCCTCGTCGAGGACGATGATGGCGTCGTTGAGCGTGCGGCCTCGCATGAAGGCCAACGGAGCGATCTGGATGACATTGTTCTCCATATACTCCTTCAGTTTGGCCTGGGGAATCATGTCCTCGAGCGCGTCATAGAGCGGCTGCAGGTAGGGGTCGATCTTGTCCTTCATATCGCCGGGCAGGAAACCCAGTTTCTCGCCGGCCTCGACTGCGGGCCTCGAGAGGATGATTTTGCGTATCTCGCGGTTCTTCAACGCCCGCACAGCCAGCGCCACAGCCAGATAGGTCTTACCAGTACCGGCAGGTCCCAAGGCAAAAGTCAAGTCATTGTGCATGAAGGTCTTGACCAGCAGTTGCTGGTTAGGTGTGCGGCCGCTGATGGGCTTGCCGTTCACGCCGTAGACGATGACGTCGTCCATCTTCAGCTGTTTGGGCGGCGTGCCCTTGATGGTGTCGATGATGACATCCTCGGGCAGGGTATTGTAGGTCGCGCAATAGTCGGCAAGCGAGTGTATCTTCTGTTCAAATTCGGCAGTCTCGTTATCATCGCCGATGACCGTGATGACGCTGCCGCGCGCAGCCATGCGCAGTTTCGGGAACAGGTTGCGTATGAGTTGTATGTTGCTGTTATTCACCCCGTAGAAAGTCACGGGATCCACGTTGTCAATAATAATGTGCCGTTCAATCATTCAAAAATCCTATAAAATCTACCCACAAAATTAATACAAAATTGTACAACCCAAAAACAGAACAAAAACATTTTCTCTTTTTTTGACACGAATGCTAGTGAATGGTCATGATTATCATGATTTTGTGTTCATCCGCATCGATTGACTGGACCGGTGTGATTGAAGGCCGGCATGGTATTCATTGCCAGTGTCGGGCCACCAGAAGGCTTGCCAATGACGGTTTTTAGGCAGAATGCTTGGATTTTTGAGGAAAAGATAGTAATTTCGCAAGTTAAACATAAGTGAAACGACAAAACTGAACCAAAAGATATGAAAGGAATCGTACTGGCAGGAGGCTCTGGGACAAGACTTTATCCCGTGACCAAAGGCATATCCAAGCAACTCATACCCATCTATGACAAGCCGATGGTGTACTACCCGATCTCGGTGCTGATGCTGGCAGGAATCCGCGAGATTCTCATCATCTCGACCCCTCAAGACCTGCCGATGTTCCGCCGTCTGCTGGGCAGCGGCGAAGAAATCGGCGTGCACTTTGAGTATGCCGAGCAGCCCCGCCCTGAGGGACTGGCGCAGGCCTTCATCATCGGTGAGGAGTTCATCGGCAAGGACAGCGTGTGCCTGGTGCTGGGCGACAACATCTTCTACGGCCAGAGCTTCACCCGCATGCTCATGGACGCCGTGGAACGCACCGAGCGCGAGCAGATCGCGACGCTCTGGGCCTATGGCGTGAAGGATCCCCAGCGATTCGGCGTGGTGGCCTTTGACGACCAGGGCAAGGCCACGAGCCTGGAGGAGAAGCCCGAGCACCCCAAGAGCAACTATGCCGTGACAGGCCTGTACTTCTACCCCAACGATGTCGTGGAAATCGCTAAGCACATCAAGCCCAGCGCACGCGGCGAACTCGAGATCACGACCGTCAACCAGGAATTCCTGGCGATGGACCGCGTGCACGTGCAGACACTGGGCCGCGGCTTTGCCTGGCTTGACACGGGCACCAGCGAGTCGATGTCTGATGCATCCAACTTTATCGGCACTATCGTCAACATGCAGGGTGTCCAGGTGGCCGCGCTCGAGGAGATCGCCTTCCGCAAGGGCTGGATCAACGCCGAGCAACTGCTGGCCATCGCCGAGCCCATGAGTAAGAACAATTACGGGCAATACCTGATTAAACTGGCGCATAATGGAAAATGAGAGCATCAAGATAGCCCGACTCATCGAGCTACCCAAAATCAAAGACCCTCGCGGTAACCTCACGGCTATCGAGAGCGGCAAAGATGTTCCCTTCGAGGTGCTTCGCAACTATTGGATCTATGACGTGCCCAGCGGAATGTGGCGCGACGGACATGCCTTCAAGCAGCAACAAGAGTTTATCGTAGCCCTGAGCGGCAGCTTTGACGTGGTCGTCAACGACGGCGTCAACGAGCACACCTTCCACCTCTCACGTCCCCAAGTGGGGTTGCTTATCCCCAACCTGACTTGGCGCCACATCAACAATTTCTCCACCAACTCAGTCGCATTGGTGCTCACGAGCACCTACTATGACGCAGATGACTATATTGAAGACTTTGAAAACTTTAAAATCCTGAAAAATGGAAAAGCTGAATAGTATAATAACAGACAGAATCAAAATTCACAGGGAGTCACACATAAAGGACTGCCGCATCATCACGCTGGACAGGCACCACCATGCCAACGGCAACCTGACAGCCGTCAACAACGGCATTGACCTGCCGTTCAACATCCAGCGCACGTTCTACATCTATGACGTGCCTGGCGGAGCCGAACGTGGCGGACACAGCCACTACACCTGCCACGAGTTCATCATTGCCATCAGCGGCAGCTTTGACGTCACCATCGATGACGGTACCGAGCAGCAAACTTACACCCTGAACCGCCCCTACCAGGGTCTGCTGGTCGTGCCCGGCATCTGGCGCACACTGCAGAATTTCTCATCAGGCTCGGTGTGCCTGGCGCTGGCATCTCACCACTATGACGAGGATGACTACGTGCGTGACTATGGTAACTTCCTGAAACTAAAAACCGACCCGATAGGTCAACCCGAGGAATAAAGAAGCTATGAAACAATACCCTTTTCTTGACCTGGCGCTAGCCAATGCGCCCTATATGGATGAACTCAAGGCTGCGGCATGCGAGGTCATCGAACGAGGACGCTACCTGCACAGCACCGAAACAGACTTGCTGGAACAGGAAATCGCTGCGCTGTGCGAGGTGAAACACTGCGTGGCCGTGAGCAACGGGCTCGACTCGTTGCGACTCATCCTGCGAGCTTACAAAGAAATGGGGCTGTTGCACGACGGTGACGAAGTCATCATCCCGGCCAACACCTATATTGCCAGCGTTCTCGCCGTGAGCGACTGCCATCTGAAACCCGTGTTGTGCGACCCGCGCGAGGACACCATGAACCTGGACTCCAGGCTGATTGAGGGCCTGATCACCCCGCGCACCCGTGCGGTGATGCCTGTGCACCTGTATGGCACGCCCTGCTGGGACGAGACCCTGATGCGCGTCGCCCAGGAGCACAACCTGCTCATCATTGAGGACAACGCCCAAGCCATCGGCGCCCGCAGCGATGTGGCCGGCCTTCACGGCACGCACGTCACTGGCGGCCTGGGGCATGTTGCCGGCATCAGTTTCTATCCCACCAAGAACCTGGGCGCACTGGGCGACGGAGGGGCCGTGGTGACCAACGACGACGAGCTCGCCGCCGTGGTCAAGGCCCTGGCCAACTATGGCTCGGACCGCCGGTACCACAACATCTACAAGGGCTATAATTGCCGACTCGACGAGATACAGGCAGCGATGCTGCGCGTCAAGCTTCGCCACCTGGAAGAGGAAAACGACACCCGCAACAGTGTGGCGCGCACCTATGACGAGTGCATCAGCAACCCACGGGTCAAGACACCGGTGATCTTTGAGGGCATGCGGCAGACTTGGCACCAGTATGTGGTGCGGGTCGATGGCCGGGACGCCTTCCGTAAATACCTGGCAAACAACGGAGTGGGTACAGACATACACTATGCTGTTCCGCCCCACATGCAGCCCTGCTACAGCGACCTGCCTCATGCAGCACTGCCAGTCACTGAACTTCTGGCCGACGAGGTAGTCTCACTACCCATCGCCCACCCCATCACGGCTGCAGACGCACGCATCATCGCCGACATCATCAACCGTTACTGACACTGGCCGCACGCGATATGCCCAAACCCGGAATGAAACGGTTCGTACTGCTCAGCTTGCTGGCCCTGCTGCCAGTGTTCCTGCTGGTGGCATTCTACCTCATACGCGATCCGTTCCACGTCGTCAAGCCCTATCAAGGCAAGATATATGAGGATGGCGACACCGTCTCGCTGACCGTCAACTGGGGTCATGTGTCGGTGGAGTCGTTCAAGTATTTTAACCCGCAAGGGCATTTTGACTCGTTCATTTTCGGGTCATCGTTGTCGGGCTACTACCTCATCAACGACTGGCGCAAGCATCTGCCTGACGGTGCCCGTCCGTTCCACTTCAATGCTTCACGTGAGACGCTGTTTGGCATACTCAACAAGCTGCACTACCTCCAGTCACAGGGCGTGACCATCAACAACGCCTTGATTGTCATGGAAGACGAGATGCTGATGCGCCGCCCGCTGGACGAAGACGTCATCTTTGTGCAGCATCCCGAGACGACCACGGACGTCTCGTGGTGGAAGTTTCATCAGCTGTATTTCAATGCCTATCGGCATCCCGAGCTGGTCGCCTACCTGCTCTGTCCCGGTCCCATGACCAAGACGGTGCTCGACAAGGGCTTTGCCACGACCGACATCACCGTGCGCGACGAGTTCATCAACGAGGGACGCTATGTCCTGGCCGACTCGCTCATCGCCCATGATCCGGAGAAATTCTTCACTCCCGAGCACATCGCGCGATATTCCTTGCCCTTGAAGGAGATGCCCTGTCAGCCCAAAATCACGCCGTTCGTCGAGCAGATGCTTAACGACATTGCATTGATATTCAAAAAGATGGGAACTGATTATCACATCATCATCCCGCCTCACTACGGCTACGAGGCCATCGACGGCACCGACCTGTACAAGATGGAACTGGCTTTCGGCCAGCAGCGAGTGCATGACTTCAGTCATGATGCTGAGATGGGCACCGACCTGCACTATTACTACGATGACGGACACCTCGTGTCTCAACAGTGCGCACGGCTCATGGACAGTGCCTACCACATCGTCACCCTGCCATCACCCTACCTCAAGCATTGACACCATCACCGAAAAAAAGCAGCTACAAGCCCACCGGGGACTTGTAGCTGTTTTACTATTGTTTCCTTATTGCAGGAACTTATTTGCTCTGCTGCTTGGCCCAGCTGTCTTTCAGGCCGATAGTGCGGTTGAAGACCAAGTGACCCGGGGTTGAGTCCTCATCGACGCAGAAGTAGCCGATGCGCTGGAACTGGAAGGTGTCGCCCACCTTGGCGGTCTCAGCCAGGAACGGCTCGATCTTGGCGTCGGTGATGACGCGCAGGGAGTCGGGATTCAGCAGTTCGCGGAAGTCATGCTCGGTGTCGGCACTGGGGTTCTCGACGGCGAACAGGCGGTCATACAGCCTTACCTCGGCATCCACGCAGTGACGGGCGCTCACCCAGTGCAGGGTGCCCTTGACCTTGCGCTGGCTGCCGGCGCTGCCGCTCAGCGTGTCGGCATCATAGGTGCACTGGATCTCGGTCACATTGCCGTCGGCATCCTTGGTGCAGCCGGTGCACATGATGATGTAGGCTCCCTTGAGGCGCACTTCCTTGCCCGGAGTTAGGCGGAAGAACTTCTTGGGCGGCTCTTCCATGAAGTCGTCACGCTCGATGTAGATTTCGCGCGAGAAGGGCATCTGGTGCTTGCCGGCATTCTCCTGCTCGGGATTGTTGTCCATCTCCATCATCTCCACCTTATCCTCGGGGTAGTTGGTAATGACGACCTTGACGGGGTTGAGCACGGCGCTCACGCGGTTGGCGTTGTGGTTGAGTTCCTCGCGGATGTTGTGCTCCAGCAGGCCGATGTCGTTCAGCGCCTCGTACTTGGTATAGCCGATGTCCTCGATGAAGTTCTTGATGGCCTGGGGCGTGTAGCCGCGGCGGCGCAGGCCGCACAGGGTCGGCATGCGAGGATCGTCCCAACCAGCCACGAGGCCTTCCTTGACGAGTTGCAGCAGCTTGCGCTTGCTCATCACGGTGTAGGTGAGGTTCAGACGGTTGAACTCGATCTGGCGGGGGCAGTACTCACTGGCGCTCTCGCCGGCCAACTCATGCACGAAGTAGTCGTACAGGTCGCGGTGGGGCACGAACTCCAGCGTGCAGATCGAGTGGGTCACGCCCTCAAAGTAGTCACTCTGGCCGTGGGCAAAGTCATACATGGGATACACGTTCCACTTGTTGCCCGTGCGCCAGTGCGGCGTCTTGATGATGCGGTAGATGATGGGGTCGCGGAAGTGCATGTTGCTCGATGCCATGTCAATCTTGGCGCGCAACACGTGGCTGCCCTCCTCAAATTCGCCCGCGTTCATCCTCTGGAACAGGTCCAGGTTCTCCTCGACGGTGCGGTCGCGGTAGGGGCTGTTGGTGCCAGGCGTGGTGGGCGTGCCTTTCTGCTGGGCAATCTGCTCGCTCGTCTGGTCGTCAACGTAGGCCTTGCCCTCCTTGATCAGACGGATGGCGAAGTCGTACAGTTTGGGGAAATAGTCGCTGGCATAGTACAGACGGTCGGCCCAGTCATAGCCCAGCCAATGGATGTCGCGCATGATGGCCTCGACATACTCGGTGTCCTCCTTCTGGGGGTTGGTGTCGTCAAAGCGCAGGTTACAAGTGCCGCCAAACTTCTCTGCTACGCCAAAGTCCATGCAGATGGCCTTGGCATGACCGATGTGCAGATAGCCGTTAGGCTCAGGCGGGAAACGCGTGTTCAAGCGTCCACCGTTCTTACCTGCCGCCAGGTCATCGGCCACAATCTGCTGTACAAAATTCAAGGGCTTCTTCTCCTCGCCCGATGCGTTGATATTCTCAATATTCTCCGCCATAATATATAAATGTATCTCGTTTTTAATGTCTTTTACTGCTAATCAAGCCACAAAAGTACAAAAAATCCCGCAATCGCCTAATCATCTTCCCAAAAACTCAAATAATGAGGAAGTGTCATAATGCAAGCCTGTATTAATGTCCGTGCTTCGCACGGAGAAATAAAACAAAAATTTATATAAAAATTAAACAAGACAACATTTTTATTTAATTTTATTAATAATTTTGTTTAATTTTTCGGCCGTCAGGCCGACCAAAAATCCTAAGACGAATTATGACACAGCCACACTATCCTCTCACGTAGTGGGGCATCTCCTGGGGGATGACCATCGAGATTTCCACCATGCCGCAGACTTTGCCGTCTTTGCGCCACGGGGTCTGGTAGATCATCTTTTTGACACCCTGCTTGTCGATGGTGTAGCAGTTGACGGTGTCGGTGGCAATCATGTGGCGGATTTTCTCCTGCGATTTCGCGCTGTGGCAAGGCATCAGGTTCTGGCCCAGCATGGTGCGGCCCTCCTTGTCGAAGGTAGCGCGCGAGCGTTCGTTCATGAAAATCACTTTCCCCTCCAGGTCACACACGGTGATGGCACAGTGAGTGCCCTCGGCCCATGCCAGGGCCTCTTCTATATCTTTGAAAAACTCGTTCTCCATCTTTAATCCAATTCACTAATTCTCTAATCACTAATCACTAATCAGTTGTAAACAAGTGAAGTTCACTTGTTTACGACATTCACCGGCTTGCCGGCGAGATAAGCGGCGACGTTATCGGTGATGACATTCATCAGGCGCTCGCGGGCCTCAAAACTGGTCCAGCCGATGTGGGGCGTGATGTAGCAGTTGCGGGCCGTGAGCAGCGGATGATCGGCTGCGGGCGGCTCGACGCTGGTGCAGTCGATGGCTGCGGCATACAGGTGTCCGCTGTTCAGGGCATCGGCCAGGTCTTGCTCGACAATGAGGGCGCCGCGCGCCATGTTGAGCACAATGGATCCCTGCTTCATCATCGCCAGGCCCTCAGCATTGATCATGCCGGTAGTCTCGGCATTGAGGGGGCAGTGCATGGTGAGCACGTCGCTGGTGCGCAGCAGGTGTTCCAGGCTGTCGGCCTTGACGATGCCCTCGGGCAACTGGTCTTGGCTCTTGCTGGTATAGGCCATCACGCGCATGTTCATCGCCAGGGCCATGCGTGCCACGGCGCTGCCGATGTTGCCCAGGCCAACGACACCCATCTGCTTGCCTGCCAACTCGATGAGCGGCGTATTGAAGTAAGCATAGCTGCCACAGTTGGTCCACTTCAGGTCGTGGGCCTCGTCGGTGTAGTGCTGGGGCTGCCAGCAGATGTTCAGCAGGTGGGCGATGGTGAGTTGGGCCACGCTGTCGGTGCTGTAGGCGGGCACATTGGTCACCACGATGCCGCGGCGTGTAGCCTCAGCCACATCGACCACGTTAAAACCTGTGGCCATCACGCCAAGATACTTCAATTCAGGCAGTTGTGCCATAGCTGCAGCGTCAACAGGGACTTTGTTGGTCAACACCATCTCTGCGTCACGGCAGCGCTCGACCACGGTGTCGGCTGTGCCAAAGTCGTGGATGTCACAAGGTGCCAGGGCCTTCATGGGCTCCCAAGAGAGGTCACCAGGGTTGCCGGCATAACCGTCAAGGATAACGATTTTTCTCATAATCTTGTTCAATGTTTGGTAATTATCGGTTATAATCAAAGACAAAATTACGGGAAAATTACCAACTGACAAAAAAAATCGTTAATTTTGCAAGCTAAAACACATGATGTATTATCAATGGACAACAAGAAACTGATAGATACTGTAGCGGCAAACCTAGGAAGGAGTCACGAGGACGTGAACAAGTTGCTCGAGGCCTTTGCCGGAGTGTTACGCGCCCGTTGCGGCGAAATGGACAGCGTGATCGTGCCTGGATTTGGAACATTTGAGCCCAAGAAGCGCAATGAGCGCGTCATAGTACACCCCTCGACGGGAAAGCGCATGCTTGTCCCTCCCAAGGTGACTGTGGGTTTCAAAGTGAGTAATGTGCTAAAGGCGAAGCTCAAATAAAACGGGAGAGGAAGTTCTATGAATGCAAAAATAACTTTTGTCGAGCTTGTTAACCTCATGGCCGATGCCACATCGACCAGCAAGAGGGTGTGTGAACTTTTCCTGAAGGATTTGTTTGCAACGGTCTCCCAGGCGCTCATCGATGGTGATAGCGTGAAAATCAAGGGGGTGGGAACCTTCAAAGTCACACAGGTGAAACCGCGCAAGAGCGTCAACGTCAATACCGGCAACGATATACAGATTGCCGGTTATCACAAATTGACCTTCACTCCCGACAAGTCACTTGTCGAGGCCGTGAATCAGCCGTTCGCCCAATTCGAGACCGTGTTTCTGGACGATGCGCTCACCGACGAGAAACTGGCCGAAATCGACAAGGAGCATCCGTCGCCAATCGACGTGACCGAGGCCGCCGACGAGGCTCCTGACACGAAGACGGCCACGACAGCCGCCCAATCATCGGGCCCGGCCATTGCAACCGCCCTGATGGACGATGTTGCTGCCGACGAACCGGACCTGGCAGAAAGCGATATCCCTGCAGCACCGCTGCCCTTTGAACTCCCGGAGATGAATGACGCAGCCCCTGCACCTGATTTGGACGAATTGTTCGACTCGCTGCCCGCTGACCACGATAATCCTCCAAGCGCTGACACCACGCCCGCACAGAAAAAGCCCGTCGAGGAGAAGAAACCCGTTGAGGAAAAGAAACCCGTTGAGGAGAAAAAGCCGGAACCCGTGAGGAAGCCTATGCTCGTCGGGATTCCCATCGACGGCCCCAGCCGTCCCGTCCCGGAGCAAGAAGAGCCCGAGGAGACGACGGCAAGCGGACATTTTTATCGTCCCGAGCCACGCAACGCCTACACGCCTACTCCTGAACAGATAGAAGAAGCCTCGCGCAAGACCGACCGACGTTGGATCTGGATTGCCATCAGCGCTCTGGCCGCCGTCCTCCTATTCTGGCTGATAGCCCGCAGCTGCGATAGCGTCAGCGAGCAGCAACACGAGCAGGAAGTCGTGGCAGCTGACACCATTGTCGAGGATGACAGCACGCTGGCCGAAGCGAAGCCTGAGGCTAAACCTGAGGCCAAGCCCGAGGTGAAACCTGAGCCCAAGGCTGAGGTAAAGCCTGAGCCCAAACCCGAGCCTAAACCGGAACCCAAGCCCGAGCCCAAACCCAAAGCCGCAGCCAAGTCGGGCGAGGTCACCGATGTGGTCACCTCCCAGATTGTGCTCACCACGCTCTCGGAGAAGCACTACGGCAGTCCGTGGTTCTGGGTATATATCTACGAGGAGAACCGAGACAGGGGCATCATCTCTGACCCGAACAACATCAAGCCGGGCACCAGAGTAGTCATTCCTCCTGCTTCAAAATACGGCATTGATCCCAAAGACAAGTCCAGCCTCAAGAAGGCCCAGCGCAAGTCGTGGGAATACCTCAAGTGATAAGACAATAAGGGAACAATAAGTACGATAAACACCCTAGTTAATTGATTGACAATAGCTTGTATTTATCGTACTTATTGTTTTCCTTTTTTTGTTGCGCTTTTGAGTAGTATGCACTATCTTTGCACAAGTGCTAAGACAGGCTGCACCTAGGCATAAAAAACATCAAGATGTTTTGTTCTGCCCTCGATTTGCACTATCTTTGCAGATTGTAAACCATCCAAAATGAGAATACCCAAAGAACAAATACAGAATACCCGAGCCCAACAGGAAACCGATATCGTGCAGTGCCTCAAAGTGTTGAGTGCAGGAGGACTGATTCTCTACCCCACCGATACCGTCTGGGGCATCGGCTGTGATGCTACCAATGCCGAGGCCGTCAAGCGCGTCTATCAACTCAAGCAGCGCGACGACAGCAAGGCCCTGATTGTGCTCATCGATAGTGCCGAGCATCTGGACCACTATGTAGTGGACGTGCCAATGATAGCCCAAGAACTCATCGATGTGGCCGTCAAGCCATTAACCATCATCTATGAGGGCGCCTATAACCTGGCTCCCAACGTGCTGGGCGACGAGGACAGCGTGGGCATCAGGGTGCCGAACGACGAGTTCTGCCACCAGTTGTGCGAGCGTTTCGGCAAGCCCATCGTGTCCACCTCGGCCAACGTGAGCGGCGAGCCGACGGCACGGACCTTTGCCGACATCTCGCCCGCCATCACCGGGGGGGTTGACTATGTCGTGCAATACCGTCAACAGGACACCAGTCTCCACGAGCCGTCGAATATCATCCTGCTGAGCCGCGACGGCACCTTCAAAATCATCCGCTAATCCTCATCTGTCATGAAGATCAGACTCGACATCAACAACAAGGCCCACCTGCAGCGCATCAAGTATGTGCTGGGCGACTATGTGATGTCCAATCTTGCCTGGCTTACCTACAATATCGTGCGTTTCCAGATGGGACACACCTCAGGAAACTACTACACGCTCGACAACTACCTCACGAGCAAAATCGTGTTGCTGGGCCAGTTGATCTTCCCCTTGCTGATGATGGTGACCTACATCTTCAGCGGATATTACAACAACGTGTGCCGCAAGTCGCGCGTGCAGGAGCTGCTCACGACGATGGCCAGTTCGGTCATCAACACGCTAATGATCTTCTTCCTGGCGCTGATCAACGATGTGATCGGCGTGCGCGGCACCGACTATGAGATGATACTCATCCTGTGGGCATTGCTGTTCGGCTTTGTCTATCTGGTCCGGGCCATCATCACCAACATCGCCTCCAGGCAGATCAAGTCTCGCAAGTGGACTTTCCCCACGCTGATCATCGGCTGCGGATCGGCAGCCATGGCCTTTGTCAACAAGCTCAACAGCCGACGCAAGTCGTCGGGATATGAAGTCAAGGGATTTGTCAACATCCCCGGCGAAAATCCCGTCAAGGGCAATCCACTGCCCTGCTATGAACTGGATGAACTCCAGGAGGTCTGCAAGCGCGAGAACATCTGGGAACTCATCGTGGTCCCCAGCCGCGACGACACGCCCCAGACGATGAACGCCATCAACCACCTGTTCGCCCTGGGCCTGCCCATCATGATATCTCCCGAGTACTTCAACAAGATGCAGACGCCCGTCTCTATCTCGGACATCTACGGGGAACCCCTGGTGAACATCTCGCGCAGCAGCATGAGCGACAGCGGCAAGAACCTGAAACGCGCCATCGACGTCATGGTCTCCCTTGTAGCCCTGGTAGTGCTGTCACCGCTGTATGCCATCGTGTCGATCATCATCAAGGCCACAAGCCCGGGCCCCATCTTCTACCTGCAGGAGCGCGTCGGGCTCCACAACAAGCCCTTCAATATCATCAAGTTCCGCTCAATGGTCGAGAATGCCGAGTCATCGGGCAAGCCCCAGCTGACGTCGGACAATGACCCGCGAATCACCCCCTTCGGCCGGTTCATGCGCAAGTACCGCATCGACGAGTTGCCGCAGTTCTGGAACGTGCTCAAGGGCGAGATGTCAATCGTCGGCCCCAGGCCCGAGCGGCAGTACTATGTGGACCAGATTATCAAGCGGGTACCCGCCTATGCCCTGCTCCACCAGGTCAGGCCAGGTATCACCTCGATGGGCATGGTCAAGTATGGTTACGCCCAGAACGTCGATGAGATGGTCGAGCGAGTGGCCTATGACCTGATGTACCTGAACAACATGTCGCTGCTCAACGACATCAAGATTCTTATCTACACTGTAAAAATCGTCTTTACGGGACGCGGAATGTGATGGTGCAGCAATCGAGACATCATGATTCCGGCACCGCCAGCAGTGACAAGAGCAACTGGTGGTTCAAGTTCCTTGCCTGGAGAGAGGCCCACATCCCCGAGAAGACCTTTGTCGCGCTGCTGGCGCTCATCGTCGGCGTCGCTGCAGGCCTTGCCGCCGTGCTGCTCAAGACGCTCATCGCACTGATTGCCGGCTGGCTCACCAGCCGCTTCATTGTCGAGCACGGCAACCTGCTGTATCTGGTATTCCCCGCCATCGGCATCCTGCTGGCCAGCCTGTATGTCTATTACATCGCGCGTGAACCCATCTCGCATGGTGTCACCCGCGTGCTCTATTCATTGGCCTTGAAAAAGAGCCGCCTGAAAATCCACAACATGTACTCGTCGCTCATCGCCTCGTCGGTGACCATCGGCTTCGGTGGATCGGTCGGTGCCGAGGGTCCCATCGTGTTCACGGGGGCCGCCATCGGCAGCAACCTGGGACAGGCCTTCAGGCTCACGCCCCAGACGCTCGCCATGCTCGTGGCCTGTGGCGCGGCAGCTGGTATCGCGGGCATCTTCAAGGCCCCCATCGCCGGCATGCTGTTCACCATCGAGGTACTCATGCTTGACCTCACGGCCGGTGCCGCCATCCCGCTGATTGTGGCCTCGGTGGCCGGTGCTACGGTGGCCTATGTCTTCACGGGCTATAACGTCGAGTTCTTCTTCACGCAGAGCGAGCCGTTCTACGCTCACCGCATCCCCTATGTCGTCATGCTGGGCGTGTTCTGCGGCTTTGTATCGCTCTACTTCATCAACCTGATTGACCGCATCGAGGCTCGCTTCAAGCGGCTGCGCAACCGCTGGGTGCGCTTTGCCGTGGGCGGTCTCACGCTGAGCGTGCTCATCTTCCTGATGCCTCCGCTATACGGCGAAGGCTTTGACGGCATTACGCGCCTGATCAGCGGCGACGTGACGGGCATCTTCAACAACAGCCTGTTCTACAGTTATCGCGACAACACCGTGGCGGTGCTGCTGTTCCTGTTTGCGCTGGGAGCCTTCAAGGTGTTTGCCACGGCGGCGACTAACGGCGGTGGCGGTGTGGGCGGAACATTTGCCCCCTCGCTGTTCGTGGGCTGCATGGCGGGTGTATTTTTCTCCTATCTGGTCAATCACCTGGGCTTTATCGACCTTGACACCCCATTGAGTATCAAGAATTTCGCCTTGATGGGCATGGCCGGCGTGATGGCCGGTGTGATGCATGCCCCGTTGATGGCCATCTTCCTTACCGCCGAGATGACTGGCGGCTACGAACTCTTCTTGCCGTTGTTGATCGTGTCGGGCAGCAGTTATGCCATCAGCCGCATCTTCACCCCCTACGGCATCTACTCGCGACGTCTGGCCAAACGCGGCGAGCTGCTCACGCACCAGAAGGACCGCTCGGTGCTCACCCTGTTGAAGATGGACAGCGTCATCGAAAAGGATTTCTCGGTCGTCCACCCCGACATGAGCCTCAAGGACATGGTTGACACCATCGCCCAGAGCCACCGCAACCTCTTCCCCGTGACCGACGACAGCGGCAAACTGGTGGGTGTGGTACAACTCGACGACATCCGCAACATCATGTTCCGTCCCGACCTGTACCGCCGCATGCAGGTCAACCGATTCATGGCCATACCGCCCGCCAAGGTCATCGTGGGCACCCCGATGGAGAAGGTCATGAAGACGTTTGACGATACCGGAGCCTGGAACCTGCCCGTCGTCGACGAGGAGGGCCACTATGTGGGCTTCGTTTCCAAGAGCAAGATATTCAACAGCTATCGCCAGGTGCTGAAACACTACACATACGATTAAAATAGCTACCATTATGAAGAAAGTTCATATCATATTCCTATTGGCAACAGCTTTACTGCCATTCACAACCAGGGCCACTGAACAGACCGACCTCAGCGACCCGATTCTTGTTGACTCGCTCGCAACGATTATTGAGGAAACAGACCAGGCCATCAACGTGGCCGAAACGGTTACCGTCAATGACACCGACACCGTACCATCAGCAGACATTGCAACTCAACCGAGGCCCCTCAGTTTGAATGATTTTGACCCCGACTATTTCCGCAAATATCGCGGGGCTGATTTCCATTTCCTGAAGAACACTACCAACCCTGCCGTCGAGCCCTACACCTTCTTGCAGGACCAGACGTGGGTGGGCATCCCGCTGTTCGTTGCCGGCATGATCGCCAAGGGCGAGAAGAAGGCCTTCAGACAGGACTATAATAACCCGAACACCAAGATACGCCTCATCAAGTACAACTTCCATAGCGAGATTGACAACTACACCCAGTTCTCGGGCATTGCGCTGACCGCAGGCCTGAAAATGGCGGGGGTCGAGGGCCGCTCATCCTGGCCGCGGCTGTTTGCCTCTTCGCTGGCTTCCTATGGTGTTATGGCGGCCTTTGTCAACGGCATCAAATACACCGCCAGCGAGTTGCGTCCCGATGGCTCAACGCACAACTCGTGGCCCTCGGGGCACACAGCGACTGCCTTTGTCGGCGCAACCATCCTGCACAAGGAATATGGCTTGACGCGCTCTCCCTGGTACTCCATCGGCGGCTATACGGTAGCCACTGCCACCGGTGTGATGCGCGTGCTGAATAATCGCCACTGGATTTCGGATGTGCTCTCGGGTGCCGGCATCGGTATTCTCTCGACCGAATTGGCTTACGGCATCTGCGACCTGTTGTTCAAGGAGAAAGGCTTGCTGATGAATGACCTGAGCATCCATCCCGACCTGAGCAAGAATCCCTCATTCTTCTCCATCTCGATGGGTATCGGCCTTGGTAACAAGCATTTGACATTACCAGGGTTCAACTTCGGCATCCAGCTTCCTGATGACGACCCTGATTACGGTCCAGACACACAAGCACTCGAGCTCAAATTCCGCTCTGCGACAGCTGTGGGTGTCGAGGGTGCCTGGTTCTTCAATCCCTATATCGGCATCGGCGCACGCCTTCGCGTCAAGAGCACCCCCATCAATGGCTGGTCTCAATTTACCGAAATTGAGAGAAAGAGTCTGAAAGATATCGCCGACGATCCCGATTTCCAAGATGCCATCAAATACTTTGACCTCGAAATCGAAAGTGACCACATTACCGAATTTGCTGCCGATGCCGGTCTGTACTTCAGCCTGCCTCTATCCTCCCGTTTTGCCATCGGCACCAAGTTACTCCTTGGCCACAGCATCATGGACGATATCAACGTGCAAGGCAAATTCCTCGGAAACAAGGTTGACTATGATGGCGATAACAACTTCTTTACTGACGGTGATGTGGTTGCCTACAAGGAATGGGACTACATTGATGTCCATGCCTCCAACTCGATGAAGTTCGGCACAGGTCTTTCTCTTACCTGGGCTTACAAGAATTCGTTCTCGTGGCGAGTATTCTGCGATTATGATTATTCCCAAAAGACCTATACAGCTACCTATGCCCCGTTCATGTACCTGGAAGATTTCTGTCCAAGATTACGTAGTGAATTAATTGAATCTGTAGGCTGGGATCCCGTGCAGGAGTTCAAATCCAGTGCAAACAAGCACCTGCACCAGTGGGTACTGGGCGGATCGCTGTGTATCTCGTTCTAAAAAAATATCTAGATTATCTAGAACCTCTAGAGCATCTAGATAATCTAGAGCATCTAGAAAAAAACTGAAGACTATGACTAAAGAGGATTTAAAGATTGTTTTTTTCGGCACCCCGGAGTTTGCTGTCGAGAGCCTCAAGCGGTTGGTTGACGGCGGTTATAACGTGGCTGCGGTGGTCACCATGCCCGACAAACCTGCGGGCCGAGGGCGACAGTTGCAGCAGAGCGACGTGAAGCGCTTTGCCGTGGAGCGCGGCCTGCCCGTGCTGCAGCCCGTGAGCCTCAAGGACGAGGCGTTTATCGAGCAGTTGAGGTCCTATCAGGCACAGTTGTTCATCGTCATCGCCTTCAGAATGCTGCCCGAGGCGGTGTGGCAGATGCCGCCGCTGGGCACCTTCAACCTGCACGCCTCGCTGCTGCCGCGTTACCGCGGCGCGGCGCCCATCAACTGGGCCGTAATGAACGGCGACACCGAGACCGGCGTGACCACTTTCTTCCTCAAGCACGAGATTGACACGGGCGACGTCATCCAGCAGCGCAGTTGCCCCATCGGCCGTCATGACAACGTCGAGGTCGTGTACGACCGCCTGATGATGATGGGTGCCGACATGGTGCTCGAGACCGTCGATGCCATCATTGCCGGAACGGTCAAGCCCATCCCTCAGGACCAACTGCTCACGGCAGGCCAACAGCCGACTCCCGCGCCCAAAATCTTCAAGGACACGTGCCGCATCGACTGGAACCGCCCTGCCGAGGAAATCTATAACCACATTCGCGGCCTGTCACCCTACCCTGCCGCCTGGACAGTCCTGACCGACGCTGACGGCAACGAGTTGACGACGCTCAAGGTGTTTGTCACTGGCGAGCCTCAGCCCTTTGGCAACGGGGAGCACCCCGAGGCCGGCAGCATCGCTGCCGACGTCAAGACGCTGCGGGTTGCCTGTGGCGACGGCTGGCTGCAGGTGTTGTCACTGCAACAGTCCGGCAAGAAACGGATGGACACCGATGCCTTCCTGCGCGGCTATACCATCCTGCCCACCCACCGCTGCCGATAATCCATAGCTCGGGACCAACAGGGTTTCCAACAAATGCGTCTCCACATGCCATGTAGAGACGCAAAATTTTGCGTCTCCGGGAGCTGACGCCCGTCCACGGAGCGGATAAGCTGATTCACATTGAACAATACAACGATTGCGGGGTGACTCTCGGTTGAGTCACCCCGCAATGCATTAGGTATCAGTCCCGATGATTATTCGGGCAGAATGATCATTTAACGACCGGTCCTGGGCTGTGAAGCGCTATTTGTCAGCAGCATGTTGATCAGCGCTGTCACGTCGGCGATGGTCACTCCACCGTCGCCATTGACGTTGGCACAGATGGTGCAGATGCCGGTCTCATCCTGGCTCAACAGATAGTTGGTCAGAGCGGTAACGTCAGAGATGTTCAACTTGCCGTCGTGGTTTACATCGCCAGCAACAAAGCCGTGGCCGTTCTGGAACAAGGTAACCTCCTCGATGTTGCTCCACTCGCTCTCAGTACCATCGATGTAGATAGCCTTCACCTTGTAGAGGAAGGTACCTGCCTCGAGCAGGTTCTCAACGGTGCAGAACTTCTCGGTGATGCCCTCGATCAGGCGATAGGTTTGGCTTTCGTCAGCCCTGAAGGCGGCAACGGTAGCATTACCGGCATAAATCTCGAGCGTAGCGATGTCGGGTGAGAACTGGTCCTCAGGCGAAGTGATGGTAATCACGTCACCGGTGCTGCCGGTTACAAGCCAGCTGTGGGCCTCGGCTGCACTCATGTTATACTCGACAGCCTCGGTCTGGGTCGAACCCACTACAAACCTACCGGCGCCATACTGGCCAGCGGCCGTGGTTAACTTAACGGTGAAGGTCTTGTTCTCGTAGCCTTCGGAGATGGTAAACTTGATGTAACCATCGGTGGTTGCCGACTGGTGGGTTGCATTGCGGAAGTAGATGGCACCATAGCCGCCATAGAGGTTGTTGACAGACCAGGGAGCACCGAGCGAAATAGCCTGATAGCTCTGGTTGGTGTAAGAGGTGCCGTCGAGAGTTCCGAGCAATTCAACTACCTCGGGTTCAACGGGATCAACGGGCTTAAGGTTCACCTCAAGGGTGTAGCTGGCCACGTTAGCATCGGGGGTGGCATCGGTCCAGTCAGCACGGAACTTGTTGATGTTGATGTAGTCCTCGATAGCGGGGAGCATCACGGGAGCATACTTGATGATGTCGGCCTGACCGTTCAGGGTAACGGTTGCTGCAGGAGCACCGCCGCCGCTGATGGTGATGGTACCGCTAGTCACACCGAAGGTGGTGGGAGCATAGGTCACGGTGACCGTCTTACCGGCGGTAGCCTCGGCAACGCTGATGGTTGAGGGCTGTACGCTGTAGATGCCATTGTCAACTGCCAGGGTCAGCGGGCCATTCAGGTTCTCACCGGTAACGGTGAAGGTTGCCGTCTTGGTCTCACCTACCAGGGCCATGAAGTTGAGGGCATCGGGCGTAGCGGTGATGGTGCGCACGGGCTCGGTGGCAGTACCGTTCAGGGCCACGGTCACAGGATCAATACCATTGCTGGTCAGCGTCACAGTGCCAGTGTGGGTACCGGCAGCGGTCGGAGTATAGGTAACGTTAACGGTGGTGCCGTTAGTAGCGCTAGGAATCGAGATGCTCGTCTTGTTGATGGTGAAGCCGACTCCGCTCACTGACAGCGAAACTGCAGCAGAGAGACCGCTGGCGTTCACGGTGAACGACTTGGTCACCGGAGTGCCGACAATGGTGTTGAACGACAGCGACGAGGGATCCACATTGATTGCGGTAACAGTAGTAGCAGTACCGGTCAGGGCCACGGTCACAGGCTGTGCGCCATTGCTGTTCAGCGTTACCGTGCCCGTGTGGGTACCGGCAGACGTCGGGCTATAGGTTACGGTAATCTCATAACCGTTCATGGCAGCGGTCTTGGTGATAGCGGTCGTGTTGATCGAGAAGCCAGTACCACTGACTGACAGGTTGACGATACCGGTCAGGTCATAGCCCTGCACCGTAAACGTCTTGGAAACAGGAGTGCCAACTTCAGTGTTGAAGCTCAACGAACTGGGATTGACGGTCAGCCTCGGAGCAGCTGTTGCAGTACCGGTCAGCGCAACGGTCACAGGGGTGGCACCATTACTGTTCAGGGTTACCGTGCCCGTATGCGTACCCGAAGACGTCGGGCTGTAGGTAACGGTAATCTCATAACCGTTCATGGCAGCGGTCTTGGTAATAGCGGTCGTGTTGATCGAGAAGCCATCACCGCTGACCGACAGGTTGACGATACCCGTCAGGTTGAAGCCCTGCAGGGTGAACGTCTGAGAAACGGGAGTGCCAACCTCTGTATTGAAGCTCAACGAACTGGGATCAGCCGTCAGTCTGGGCACGGTGGTAGCACTACCGTTCACTGTAACGGTCTGGCTGGTGGCACCAGTGCTGGCAACGGTAATGGTTCCGGTGTGGGTACCGGCTGCAGTGGGCTTGTAGGTCACGGTGACGGTGGCACCGGCAGCTGCCTGTGCAGGGGTCAGCGTGGAGGGAGAAACCGTGAACAGCGCATTGCTCGACGAGATGGTCACATTGCTTGACAGGTCAGTACCGGTCACGGTGAAGGTCTTGGTATAAGTCTCACCTGTGTGGCTGCCGGTAAAGCTCAGCGAGGTGGGAGAAACGCTCAGTACGGGAATCGGAGAAACGCCGCCACCGGGAGGCTCAACGCCGACAATGGCCTGCTGACTCTGGTTGAAGGTATAACCATCGGTATCTTTGAATGCATCCATGGCAAACCAGTTATTGCCAGAACCGCTCCAACCCCAGTTCACGTGATACTTGCTGTCGCTGTCACGCCAGCCGTCAACGTTGAAGGCATGACCGCCAGCTTGGCTACTAACAGCACAGTAAACGAGAGGACGGCCAGCAGCCAGCTCAGTCTGCAACAGGTTATTCCAATTGGTAGTGGAATAGCTGGATTTCGTCACATTGCGGGCGGTTGACTTGTAGCCAAAGGCCTTGAACATATCGGCGATACGATAGTTCTCACTCACATAGATACCGCTACCGCCAGCCGCGGCGGTTCCATACATCATGCCTTCGGCCTGGCCTACATAACGCATCAGCGTGGCAACGGCAGCGCCCTGGGCCGAAGTATAGGAACTATAGGAATCCTTCATGTTACCCCAGTCAAAAGTGGTGGCTTCAAGGGCAGGATAGGTGTAGTTAACAGTCTGATACCCCTGATAATTGTTAGCATCGATATCCATGGTGGAGGTGTAAGAAGGCAATGCATCTACCGATGCTGGGTACTTCCAGTAGTAAAGCACCATTGCCGCTGACGTTGCGGGGCAGCCAGTATAGCACTGATAAGTCTTACCGTTATAGGTAAACTTACACAGGTTCCAGTAGGGTGCATCCTGATCCCACTTAGCGGTCAGCAGCGGGCCATAGGTCACGGCACGCAGCGAGTTGTGCCTCTGCTCAGAGATTTTCTCTACCTGTACACTGGGATGCTCGTGCAGGAACTGAATCTGCTCGGCGTAGATACCGAGCATGTCAATCATACCCAGAGGCAGGTTGTTGATGTCCTCGAGGGGAGCGTCACCCACCATGAGGATTTCCTCAGCACGGTCATCACCGGCCACTACGAGATAGGTAGTAGAGGTATTAAAAATGTAGTACACCGGCTTTTGGACCTTTGCGTTCTCGGCATATCCTGTCTTCAGGAGAACCGGGTTAACAGCTGCAGGAGCCATTATCCTGCCGGCATACATTTCTTGGGTCAAGTAGTTCTTGGCCACTTTTGAGGCCGCATTCTGATCGACAGGTGCAGCCCACACTGACAACGCCACCATGACGGTAGTCAGCAGAAATAAAAATTTCTTCATAAACGTTTGTAGGTTAAGCAATTATAAAATGATATTCTAAAGATATTCTTTGTGACTGAGTCGCAAAGATAATACAAACCATATCAATAAACCAAAAAATTATTGAATTTTAATATAAAATATCAACATATACTAAAAAAAATGAAGTGAATCTAGACTGCCCATTATCTGCTTGAAGTATTTTTTTGTACAGCAAGTCATCACAATGCAGGGAATTTGCTAAATTTGCAGTCCGATTATGAACGCAATG
Source organism: uncultured Bacteroidales bacterium (assembly GCA_902760865.1). GTDB lineage: Bacteria > Bacteroidota > Bacteroidia > Bacteroidales > Muribaculaceae > Sodaliphilus. The sequence goes on from CACWID010000017.1 coordinate 78,864, forward strand.
GTATCCACAGGACAACATATCAACGAGCAGGAAACCGGGCATAAACGCAAGGAGAAACGCTGTACCCTGGTGGGCATGACGAGCGACATCTGCCTGTCGGCACTGAAGATCGTCACGGGCTTCGTGGGACACTCCAGCGCCATCCTCGCCGACGGTATCCACTCCATCGGCGACACGGTGACCGACGTGCTGGTCTATGCCATGGTGCGCCTCTCGGGCAAGGGCGTGGACGAGCGTTACCGCTACGGCAGGGGCAAGTATGAGACCCTGGCGGCCTTCCTGATCAGCATCATCCTCGTGATTGTTGCTTTGGGGCTGATGACCGAGGGCATCAGCGACGTGTGGGCTGCCATTCAAGGCGAGACGCTGGAACGCCCGCACAACATCGCGCTCATCGTCGGCATCATTGCCGTCATCGTCAAGGAGAGCCTGTACCACTACACGCGGCTCACGGGCAACAAGACCGGGAGCAAGGCCCTGCAGGCCTATGCCTGGCACCACCGCACTGACGCCTTGTCAACCGCCGCGACGCTGCTGGGTGTAGCGGGGGCGATGTTCCTGGGCGAGAAATGGCGTGTGCTGGACCCGCTGGCCGCCATCGGCGTGAGTGTGCTCATCCTGTTCCTTGCCTACCGGATGGGACGTCCCGCAGCCGAGGAACTGCTGGAGGCGTCACTGCCACCCGAGGAGCAGGAACGCATCAGCGCCATCGTGACCCACACGCCTGGCGTGCAGGCCTTTCACAACCTGCGCACACGCCGCAACGGCAACTTGCGGGTGGTGGATATGCACATCAAGGTGGACAGCGACATGAGCGTCAGCGACTCCCACGAGATTACCCGCAATATCGAGCGCCAACTGAGTGAAGAGCTGGGCGAGGTCATGGCCAACATCCATGTCGAGCCCTATCACGGTAACAACAACTGCGAGAAACATGAACACCATATCTCTTAAGAATACCTTGCCGCGCGTGTTTGCCGGGCAAGAGAACTTGCATAGCGAAGTGTGGCAACAAGACATCAGCTTGGAGCGCGGTAAGCGTTACCTGGTCAGCGCCGAGAGCGGCACCGGCAAGTCATCGATGTGCAGCTACATCTACGGCTACCGCCAGGACTACAGCGGAGTCATTGCCTTTGACGTGCAGGACATCCGATTGATGACCGTCGCCCAGTGGTGCGAGGTGCGACAGCAGCACATCGCCTACCTGCCCCAGGACATGCGCCTGTTCGGCGAACTCACCGCGATGGAGAATGTCGAGCTCAAGAACCGCCTGACGGGATTCAAGAGCAGTGACGAGATCAAGCGCCTGTTCCAGCAGCTGGGCATCGAGGACAAGCAGGACAGCCTGGTGTCGAAGCTGTCCATCGGACAGCAACAGCGCGTCGCCATCATCCGCACCCTGTGCCAACCCTGCGACTTCATCATGCTCGACGAGCCGGTGAGCCACCTCGACGAGGAGAACAACCGCATCGTGGCCCAAATCATCACCGAAGAGGCCCGTCGCCAAGGTGCCGGCGTGATCGCCACCTCGGTGGGCAACCACCTGCAGATGGACGTTGACCAACTGTTTAAACTCTAACCTCCCTGAAAACTTTAAACTGAACAATGAACGATATCATCTGGAAGCTGCTGCGGCAGCACATCAGCAAGGGACAACTCATCGGCTTTGCCATCGCCAACCTCATCGGGTTGACCATCGTGCTGCTTGCGGTGCAGTTCTACCGCGACGTGCGACCCGTGTTCAACGACGAGGAGAGCTTCATCAGCAAGGATTACCTCATCATCACCCGTGCCGTCACCGGGGCCGGAGCGATGATGGGCAACAACGGCGAGTTCAGCGACCAGGACATCAACGACCTGGAGCAGCAGCCGTGGTGCCGCCAGGTGGGCAGGTTCCTCAACAGTGATTTCGCCATCGATGCCCAGTTGGGTGTGGGCAGCGGACATGCGATGCACACCCAGTTCTTCTTTGAGGCCATCCCCGACGAGTTTATCGATATCGACCCCGATGCCTGGGGCTTCAACCCCGGCAAACCTGAAGTGCCCGTTGTCATCTCGCGCGACTACCTGTCGCTCTACAACTTCGGCTTCGCCGCGACCCAGGGCATGCCCAAAATCAGCGAGGGGCAGGCCGAGATGCTGCCGCTGCAGTTCACCCTGAGCGGCAATGGCAAGCGCCAGGTGATGCCCGGCCGCATCGTGGGCTTCTCCAACAGGTTGAACACCGTCATCGTGCCCGAGGAGTTCATGGAGTGGGCCAACCAGACCTTCGGCACCGGTATCGTGCAACACCCTCAGCGCCTCATCCTCGAGGTGAGCAGCCCGGGTGATGTCAAGATCGAGCAGTACATGGACGAGCACCACTATGAGGTGGCCGGCGACAAGATGTCGTCGAGCAAGGCCAACTACTTCCTGACCGTCGTCAGCGGCATCGTCATCGCCGTGGGCATCATCATCAGCCTGCTGTCGTTCTTCGTGCTCATGCTCAGCATCTACCTGCTGCTGCAGAAGAACACCCAGAAGATCCAGGACCTCCTGCTGCTGGGTTACTCGCCCGCCCAGGTGTCCAAGCACTACATCCTGCTTGTCGTGGTACTGAATGCCGCAGTGCTCGTGCTGGCCGTCGTGCTGATGCTCCTCGGCAGGCTGGCCTATATGGACATGATCCACGCCTTCGGCGTCAGCGGCTCGGGCGTGTGGGTCGCCATCCTCGTCGGCCTGCTCATCATGAGCGCCATAACACTGGGCAACATCCACGCCATCCGCAACAAGGTCGCCTCCCTCTGGCTCCACGAGAAGTAAAGTATTATGTATACTGTTTTGGTGGTCTCGGCAGTTAAAATCGCCGAGGCCATACTGGTTTTTGGGATGATAACATAAAAAAAACATTCAATTCTTGTTCAGTCGGGAGGAAAACACTAATTTTGTTGCAAAATTAACCTACTAACATAAAATAACAACTTAAACTACTGATTATCAAATGAGTATGGAGAAGAGAATCGTGGAATGCGTGCCTAACTTCAGTGAGGGACGCAATATGGCCATTATCAAACAAATCACCGATGAGATTGAACGTGTCAAGGGCGTGAAGCTGCTCGACGTGGACCCGGGCGAGGCTACCAACCGTACGGTTGTTACCTTCGTGGGCGAACCCGATGCTGTGCTTGAGGCCGCTTTCCAGGCCGTCGGCAAGGCCGGTCAGCTCATCGACATGCGCGGTCATCACGGCGCACATCCTCGTATGGGTGCCACCGACGTTTGCCCGCTGATTCCCGTGGCCGGCATCACACTGGAGGAATGTGCCGAACTGGCCCACAAACTGGCCGAGCGCATTGCCCGCGAACACAATATCCCCTGCTACTGCTATGAGGCTGCTGCCATGAAGCCCGGCCGCCAGAACCTGGCCGTGTGCCGCGCCGGCGAATATGAGGCGCTGCCCGAGAAGATGGGTAACCCCGAGAAGGGTCCCGACTTCGGCGACCGTCCCTTCGACGAAGGCGTAGCCCGCACGGGTTGCACCGCCGTCGGAGCCCGCGACTTCCTCATCGCTGTGAACTACAACCTGAACACCACCTCGACCCGCCGTGCCAACGCCATCGCCTTTGACGTGCGCGAGAAGGGACGCCCCGTGCGTGAGGGCAATCCCATCACCGGCAAGATCGTCAAGGACGAGAACGGCAACAACGTGATGAAGCCCGGTACCCTGAAGGGCACCAAGGCCATCGGCTGGTACATCGACGAGTACAAGATCGCTCAGGTGTCGATGAACATCACCAACATCAACGTGACGCCGCTGCACGTCGCCTTCGACGAGGTGTGCCGCTGCGCCCAGAACCGCGGCATCCGTGTGACGGGTACCGAGATCGTGGGTCTGATGCCCAAGCGCTGCCTCATCGAGGCCGGCAAGTACTTCCTCGAGAAGCAGCAGCGCTCGACGGGTATCCCCGAGGAGGACATCATCAACATCGCCATCCACTCGATGGGTCTGGACGACCTGAAGCCGTTTGACCCGCAGGAGAAGGTTATCGAGTTCATGCTCGAGGCCGACAATAAGAGCGCTAACCGTCTGGTGGACCTCACCGTGACCGGTTTTGCCGACGAGACCTCGCGCGAGTCTCCCGCTCCTGGCGGCGGCTCCATCAGCGCCTACATGGGTGCCCTGGCCGCATCGCTGGGCACAATGGTTGCCAACCTGTCGAGCCACAAGCCCGGCTGGGATGACCGCTGGAACGAGTTCAGCGTGTGGGCCGACAAGGGTCAGGCACTGAAGGTCGAGCTGCTCCACCTCGTTGACGAGGACACCGACGCCTTCAACAGGATCATGGCCGCCTTCGGCATGCCCAAGAAGACCGAGGAGGACAAGGCTGCACGCACCGCTGCCATCCAGGATGCCACGCTCTATGCCACCCAGGTACCCCTGCGCACGATGAAGGCTTCGTTCAAGGCATTTGAGATCTGCCGCGCCATGGTCGAGACCGGTAACCCCAACAGCGTGACCGACGCTGGCGTGGGTGCCCTCGCCGCACGTGCCGCTGTCATCGGTGCCGGCATGAACGTGAAGATCAACGCTTCGAGCCTGACCGACCGCACCGTTGCCGAGAAGCTCATCGCCGAGGCCAACGACCTCGTTGCTAAGGCCAACGCCGAGGAGGCCGAAATCACCGCAATGGTCGAGGAGAAAATCAAGTAATAGCCTTCGGCTTTGATTAGGGATTAGAGATTTAGAGAACAACTAAAAACTAACATAAAATGACCAAAGAAGAATTCATTGCCGACATTCGTGGCGGTATTCCCGAGGAACTGCCTGCACTGCAGCCCTATGACACCCAGATTAACCATGCGCCCAAGCGCAAGGACATCCTTACCCCCGAGCAGAAGAAGCTCGCGCTGAGAAATGCCCTGCGTTACTTCCCCAAGAAACTCCATGCCGCATTGGCACCTGAGTTTGCCGAGGAGTTGAAAGAGTATGGCCGCATCTATATGTACCGCTACCGTCCCACCTATGAGATGTATGCCCGTCCCATCGACGAGTATCCCGCTCGTTCGCGCCAGGCTGCTGCCATCATGCTGATGATCCAGAACAACCTGGATCCTCGCGTGGCTCAGCACCCCCACGAGCTCATCATCTACGGCGGCAACGGTGCCATCTTCCAGAACTGGGCACAGTATCGCCTGGTGATGAAGTACCTCAGCGAGATGACCGACGAGCAGACGCTCGTGATGTACTCGGGTCACCCCCTGGGCCTGTTCCCCTCGCACAAGAATGCGCCCCGCGTGGTGGTGACCAACGGTATGGTAATCCCCAACTACAGCAAGCCCGACGACTGGGAGCGTGACAACGCCCTCGGCGTAAGCCAGTACGGCCAGATGACTGCTGGTTCCTATATGTACATCGGCCCGCAGGGTATCGTGCACGGCACGACCATCACGGTGCTGAACGCTGCCCGCAAGCAGCTCGTGAAGCGCGGCCAGAAGGGTGGCGACATCCATGGCATGCTCTTCGTGACCGCTGGTCTGGGTGGCATGTCTGGTGCTCAGCCCAAGGCCGGTAACATCGCTGGCGTAGTGAGTGTCACTGCCGAAATCAACCCCCTGGCTGCCCAGAAGCGCTATGACCAGGGTTGGGTCGATGAGCTGCACGACAACCTCGACGAGCTCATCCCCGCCATCCGCAAGGCCGTGGCCGACAAGAGGACCGTCTCGATGGCCTACGTCGGCAACGTTGTTGACCTGTGGGAGCGCCTCGCTGCCGAGGATATGCACGTTGACCTGGGTAGCGACCAGACCTCGCTGCACAACCCGTGGGCCGGCGGCTACTATCCCGTGGGCCTGACGCTCGAGGAGAGCAAGCAGATGATGGCTGAGAATCCCGAGCAGTTCAAGAAGTGTGTACAGGAGTCGCTGCGCCGCCAGTGCGCTGCCATCAACAAGCTGGCCGACAAGGGTATGTACTTCTTTGACTATGGCAACGCCTTCTTGCTCGAGTCGAGCCGTGCCGGCGCCGACATCATGACCGCCGACGGCAAGTTCCGCTATCCGTCCTACGTCCAGGATATCATGGGCCCGATGTTCTTTGACTACGGCTTCGGTCCCTTCCGCTGGGTTTGCACCTCTGGCGACCCCAAGGACCTTGAGACCACCGACCGCCTGGCAGCACAGGTGCTCGAGGAAATCCGCAAGGACGCTCCCGAGGACATCCAGGGCCAGATGGACGACAACATCCATTGGATCAAGGAAGCCGGCCCCAACAAACTCGTCGTGGGTTCGCAGGCCCGCATTCTGTATGCCGACGCTGAGGGTCGTGCCAAGATCGCGTTGGCCTTCAACGACGCCATCCGCAGCGGCGAGCTGAGCGCTCCCGTTGTGCTCGGTCGTGACCACCACGATGTGTCGGGTACCGACTCACCCTTCCGCGAGACAAGCAACATCTATGACGGCTCGCAGTTCTGCGCCGACATGGCTGTACAGAACGTTATCGGCGACTCCTTCCGCGGTGCTACTTGGGTAAGCATCCACAACGGTGGCGGTGTCGGCTGGGGCGAGGTCATTAACGGCGGCTTCGGTATGGCCATCGATGGCAGCGAGGATTCGGCTCGTCACATCCGCGAGATGCTCTTCTGGGACGTGAACAACGGTATCGCCCGTCGCAGCTGGGCCCGCAACAAGGGTTCGATGGATGCCATCCGTCGCGAAATGGAGCGCACACCCGAGTTGACAGTCACCATGCCCAACCTGGTTGACGACGACATCATTGACAACGCTGTGACCATCTTCTAAATCTGAACAACACAATAAGACTTACTTAAATATCTGACATCAATATGTTAAAGATCAATAAAGACTTAAAAACTCATTATATCAGTGCTGAGCATCTCACTATTCAAAAGATTGCCGAGATCATTGAAGAGGATTATACGCTCGGCCTCAGTGATGATGCCATCAAGCGCATCACACACTGCCGCGAGTACCTTGACAAAAAAATTGCCCAGAGCGATAAGCCCATCTATGGTGTCACCACGGGATTCGGTTCATTGTGCAAGATTTCCATCAGCAACGACCAGCTGTCACAGCTGCAGATCAACCTGATGATGTCGCACGCCTGCGGCGTGGGCGAACGCGTGCCCAATGACATCGTCAAGATCATGATTCTCTTGAAGGTTCAATCCCTGAGCTACGGTTACTCGGGTGTGAAACTCGATACCGTCGAGAGGCTCATCGACCTGTTCAACAATGACGTCTATCCTGTAGTGTACAAGCAGGGTTCGGTAGGCGCATCCGGCGACCTCGTGCCGCTGGCACACCTCTGCCTGCCCATCGTGGGCCTGGGTGAGGTCGAGTACAAGGGCGAGCGCATGAGCGGTGCAGAGATCTGCAAGAAGATGGGTTGGGAGCCCATTAAGCTCGGTTCCAAGGAAGGCCTCGCGCTGCTCAACGGCACCCAGAACATGAGCGCTCACGCTGTGTGGGCCCTCATCAAGGCTGAGCGCCTGAGCCGCTGGGCTGACGTTATCGCAGCCATCTCGCTGGAGGCTTACGACGGCCGCATCGAGCCGTTCACCCATGCCGTACACGCCGTTCGTCCCCATCAGGGCCAGATCGAAACGGCAGCCCGCATGCGCGAACTGCTTGACGGCAGTGAACTCATCAAGCAACCCAAGGTCAACGTTCAGGATCCTTACTCGTTCCGCTGCATCCCGCAGGTTCACGGTTCGGTCAAGGACACCATCCGCTACGTCGGCTCAGTCATCGACACCGAGATCAACTCGGCAACCGACAATCCCACCGTTTGCCCCGATGAGGACCTGATTATCTCGGCTGGCAACTTCCACGGCGAGCCCATCGCCATGCCCATGGACTTCCTGTGCATCGCCATGGCAGAGCTGAGCAACATCTCGGAGCGCCGCACCTACAAGCTCGTGTCAGGTACTCGCGACCTGCCCAGCTTCCTGGTGGCTCATCCCGGTGTGAACAGCGGTTTCATGATTCCGCAGTACACCGCTGCTGCCATCGCCAGCCAGAGCAAGACGCTGTGTATGCCCTCGTCGGCCGACACTATCCCCACCTCACAGGGCCAGGAAGACCACGTGAGCATGGGTGCCAATGCTGGCGTGAAGCTGTGCAAGGTGGTTGAGAACACCGAGCGTGTACTGGCCATCGAGCTGTTCAACGCCGCCCAGGCGCTGGAGTTCCGCCGCCCGCTCAAGTCGTCGCCCGTGCTCGAGCACGTCATCGCCGACTACCGCAAGTGCGTGCCCTTCATCAACGAGGACCAGCCCATGTATCCGCACATCGCCAAGTCGGTAGAATTCTTGCAGAACAACAAGATAGACTAACAACACTTTTCCTCACGCTAAGGCGCTAAGATGCTAAGAACTTTATATAATGATATAACTTAGCTACTTCGCGGCTTAGCGTGAGGCATTTCTGAGCATAATATGAAAAGATTGATTAAGAATATCGCTTGCCTGGCTGGCGTGGACACCGAGAGGAAACATTGCCTGCGCGGCAGCGAGATGGCGACGCTCAACTGCGTCAAGGACGCCTGGTTGCTCGTTGACGGCGACCGCTTTGACTCGTGGGGCGAAATGGCAACCATGCCCGAGCCCGCAGGCGACTGGGAGGTCATCGATGCCCAGGGTGGCACGGTGCTGCCCTCGTGGTGCGACAGCCACACCCATATCGTGTATGCCGGCAGTCGTGAGGGCGAGTTCGTGGACAAGATCCGCGGCCTCTCCTATGCCGAGATTGCACGCCGTGGTGGCGGCATCCTCAATTCGGCAGACCGCCTGCACCTCTTGAGCGAAGACGAATTGTACACCCAGGCCATGCGCCGCGTGCATGAAATCATCGCCAAGGGTACTGGTGCCGTCGAGATCAAGAGCGGCTACGGCCTGAACACCGAGGACGAGCTGAAGATGCTGCGCGTCATCCGCCGCATCAGCGAGACCTCGCCCATCAAGGTGGTCAGCACCTTCCTGGGAGCCCATGCCGTGGGCCGTGAATATGCCGGTCGCCAGGGCGAGTATGTCGATATGCTCATCCGCGAAATAATTCCCGAGGTGGGCAAACAGCAACTGGCCGACTTTATCGACGTCTTCTGTGACGAGGGCTTCTTTACCCCCGACGAGACTTCACGCATCCTCGAGGCTGGCGCCAAGTGGGGCATGCGGCCCAAGATTCACGTGCAGGAGTTGGCACCGTCAGGCGGCGTCGAGGTTGGCGTGAAGCATAACGCCGTGTCGGTTGACCACTTGGAGAGCATGATTGACGAGGACATCGAGATGCTCAAGGGCACCAACACCATCCCCACAGGACTGCCCGGCACATCGTTCTTCCTGAACATGCCGTTCGCTCCCGCTCGCAAGATGATCGAGGCTGGACTGCCAGTAGCCACCGCCAGTGACTACAATCCCGGCTCAACGCCCAGCGGTGACATGAAGTTTGTCGTCTCACTCGCCTGCATCAAGATGCGTCTGCTGCCGGCCGAGGCCATCAACGCGGCCACCATCAACACAGCCGCAGCTATGGACCTGAGCAAGGACTACGGCAGCATTGCCAAGGGCAAGGTCGCCAACTTCTTCATCACCGACCCCATCCCCTCGATCGACTTCATCCCCTACTCCTACACCACGCCCATCATCGCGAGGACCTTCCTCCAGGGCCAGGAAGTAAAGTAATAACACGCCACAACACAAAGAAGGGCGGTGCCACTTGGCACCGCCCTTCTTTATATCTCCAGCCCGGTCCCCCATGCCGTGGCTCAGCCACGGCCCCAACCCGGCCTGTATATCTATAGTCACTATTGTTACTATAGCTACTATAATAACTATTACCACTACTATAAAAAAAACGAGAGGCAACACTCTTGACGAGCATTACCTCTCTTAGGGGGCGGTTACCTACTCTCCCACTTTCGCAGTACCATCGGCGTGGTGAGGCTT
>CACWID010000018.1 GCA_902760865.1 uncultured Bacteroidales bacterium
AGGGTATGCGCAGCATGGAGCACAACTCGCTCTCGCAGCCCTGTGCGATGGCCTTGCGGTGCATGAGTTCACGCGTCACGATAGATCCGTCAGGCAAGGAGAAACTCGAGTTACGGGTGTCGTTTTTGTCAAATTTCTCTTTCCAATCAGCATTGAAATAGATGGCGTTCAACAGACACATGGCGGCATTGGGATTCAACTCGTCTAGGATACTGGGAATCATACCGTCTGTATTCTTTGAGCACCACTTGTTGATTTTCTCCAAGGAACTGCTCTTGGTGAAGTCCAGAGCTTCGATTTGAGCGCTATAATAGTTCTTCATGTCGTTGACATACTGTTTGAGCAGGCTTATTCCCATAGCAGAATTGACGTTGATGCAGTTGGCGATTTTCACGGTCGCAGCCGGATCGACATTGGGCGCTCCTTCAATCATCTTTTTGCAGTATTCGTTAACCGCCGATGGGTCTGAGCCGAATCCTAGTGTTGCGGTGATTTCGTCGTGTGTTGTCCCTGCTGCACCGGCGTTAAGCATTCCCAGCATATAGGTCACGCTGATGGGTGACACCACAGTGCTGACCTCGCCTTGCTGCTCCTGCATGGTCTGGAACAGCCGCCATGCAAACTCATTGTTGTTGTCACGCATTTGCTTTTGTTCAGCGCTCAACAGGATGGGCTTTTTGTCGGGAAGCATATTAACAACCTCACCGTCATCTTTGCATCCCGTCAGTGCCAGCATCACCAGCAGCAGTGTCATCAGTTTCTTTGTCATGTTCATGTGATATCTCGTGTTAGGTTGATAAATCAGTGTTATTCTTTTGGACAATCTACAACGATAAAGTCCTTGTAAACGCATTGGGCAAGAGAAATCATGTCAGTAAGATGCCCGGGATTTGGAATCATTGCTTGAACTTCAATGGGCTTGAGGTTCTTGTAGATGCACGAGCAACCGTTTCCTGTAGCTAGGATGTAGACATCGTTGCCGTGCTGTAGCATTCTCACACCGTTTTCCAAGTCTCTAGGCAGGAAATCGGTCCTGAGTATCGTCTCCTCGCCGTCAATCACCACGACAGGCTCACGGGTAGTACCACTCCCCGTCTGCTTGGTGGCCTTGCTGCCCAGAACGTAGGGCTTGCGGTCAAACACGCGCACTTGAGTGGTAATGAAGCCGAGATCTCGCTTCTCATCGTTCCATGAGTAAATGTTCTTGTTGGTATCCCAGTCCTCGTAGCAGTAGATGAATCCGCCTGGTGTAAAGTCACAAGACGTGACATAGCCATAGACCAAATCTATTGTGTCGATTGCGGTCTCATAATTATAGTATTTACCAAGCATTCTGGAACCATTGTCTTCGGTAAATTCCAAAAAGAAGTAGTAGCCCTCGCCCGTAGGTCCTTTGCTATAGACCATCAGATTGCTGTAAGAATAAATCTTATTCTCAGATAACTGATAAAGGGGCTTGTTGTCCTCCCCGAATCCCCACTGGTAGGTATCATCGCCACGTTTTACGCGCTGCAATGTAAATATCTTGCCGTTGCCAACGCCAAACTCCGTGATTTCTTGCGTGGTAGACATGACGTATTTGCCATTCTTTAGAATTTGATTGGACTGGTTGTTATACTTGACCAGGGCATACCAGTCGCCGCCCTCGGCTTGCAGCGAGGCAATATGGCTTCCCTCAGGGCTACTGTAGATGGCTTCACCATCCAAATTATAGACGAAGTCTCGGTCATAGGAGCCAACCAGCACATAAACTTCACCTTCTACTTTACCGTCAGGCGTAGGCTCGTCCTTGCTCTCCTTGCATCCCGTCAGTGCCAGCATCGCCAGCATCAGGGTCATCAGTTTCTTTGTCATTTTCATATGATTAAATATTGAGTTGTCACTTTTTCTCCAGCTAGAACTCGATGCCTAGTTTGAAGGACAGGCAGTGGTAGGGATTGTTCTGCCAGTTGCCGGCTTCATGGTGCCAGATGGCGGATTTGTCGTAGCTGAAGGCTACAATATCAGTACTCTGCATGCTATATCCTATCGTGGCATTGATGGCCAATCTGTCGGTTAGGCCGACGCGGCAACCCAACGAGGGGTTAAGCATCATGCCGAATGCATTGCCACCGAAGGTATATCCCACTCGGCAATCCAAAAAAGGAGAAAACCTGCTTTTTAGAAGGTCAAGCCTGATATCTGCGAACACGGGAAAGGTATAGAAGTCAGATTTTTTACTCATGTAGGCATTAACAGCAGCAACATAATCACCATAAATCGAGCTCGGAACAGAGCTATAGATGTCAAATGGCGGGGCCTTAAGATGCTTTTTGTGGATGTATCTCATGCCCACGCCAGCACCGATGAATAGCCACGGCTTGAACTGATAGCCATGGGTTGTACTGAAACCAATGTGATCCTTAGACATCTCATCAACAGAAACCAGGTCGACGAAGCCGCGGTAGCCCCTCTGCGGGCCCTTGCCAGGGGTAAAGTCACTGCCTAGTGTCTGTTGCGGCTGCCAGTCCTCCTTGGTAATCTGCTTGATGTTGTCCCAGTAGATGGTCTGCAACGTGCCGTCATCTTCCTGGATGACCAGCGAGTCCAGAGGAGCATAGGTCACAATCTTGCCCCTCACGCGGTGGCCGTTTTTCAACTTCACCACCTCTTGCTTCTCTTTCTTGTTCTGCGTCTGTGCCTGGACGACCATGCCTCCTAGCAGGCACAGAGTCAATATAATTATTGTCTTTTTCATCTCCCTAACTGATTAATCGGTTTATGTATTGTTCTGGTTTGCAAAGATACATAATATTGTCGGAAAACTTTTACCCCCCCCATTTTAACATTTCGTTAACACTTTATGGACGAAAATCAGTTGCCACAGTAGGTGCCGATGAAGAAGATGCTACGGGTGCTCTCCTCGAGTATGAAATACAGGAAGGGGCGGGTAGCGTGGAACTCGGCTTTTTCATATAGCTGTGGTCCAGGGGATGTATCACCAGCCATCGCAATGGTTACTGCCGAGGCTTTGGCTCCGTCCTCGTCAACTTCAATCTTGGCCTTCTGCTTCATCATGGATACAAACAGCCTCGTGTCAGACATGTTTGAGAAGTCGGCGCTGGTGGTGAACGCTGATTTGATGCCCATGGGTTCGAGGACATCTATCAGGTCGATTTCGCTCACGATTTCAAACCGTGGCATGAGAATATCCACCTCGTGGGGCGTCATGTCGATGGCATCCAGATGGTCGGTCAATTCCTGCTGGCTCATCTCGCGGATGAGGTCGCCCGTGGTCTTCCCCTCGGCAGGCAGCATGACATACATGCTATAGCCGCCGCTGCCAAAGGGTATGCGCAGCATGGAGCACAACTCACTCTCGCAGCCTTGTGCGATGGCCTTGCGGTGCATGAGTTCACGCGTCACGATAGATCCGTCAGGCAAGGTAAAACTCGAGTTTCGGGTGTCGTTTTTGTCAAATTTCTCTTTCCAGTCAGCATTGAAATAGATGGCGTTCAACAGACACATGGCGGCATTGGGATTCAACTCGTCTAGGATACTGGGAATCATCCCGGCTGTGTTCTTTGAGCACCACTTATTGATTTTCTCCAAGGTACTGCTCTTGGTGAAGTCCAAATCTTCGACTTGAGCGCTATAATAGTTCTTCATGTCGTTGACATATTGTTTGAGCAGGCTTAATCCCTTTGCAGAATTGACGTTGATGCAGTTAGCGATTTTCACGGTCGCGGCCGGATCGACATTGGGTGCTCCTTCAATCATTTTCTTGCAGAATTCGTTCACCGCCGTCGGGTCTGAGCCGAATCCCAGCGTTGCGGTGATTTCGTCGCGTGTTGTCCCTGCCGCGCCAGCGTTAAGCATGCCCAACATATAGGTCACGCTGATGGGTGAAAGCACAGTGCTGACCTCGCCTTTCTGCTCCTGCATGGTCTGGAACAGCCGCCATGCAAACTCATTGTTGTTGTCACGCATCTGCTTTTGTTCAGCGCTCAACTGGATAGGCTTTTTCTCGGGGAGCATATAAACAACCTCACCGTCATCTTTACAGGCCGTCAATGCCAGCATCAGCAGCAACAGTGCCATTAGTTTCTTTGTCATGTTCATGTGATATCTCGTGTTAAATGATTAATTCGTTGCAAAAATATGAATATAAACTATTTAGGGGGTAAGACGATGAAATCTTCGACATAGGTTGCATTCAAGGGAACCACGTTTTCCTCACCATAGGCGAGATGCATTAAATTGACATTTGCACTCATGTCGATGGGCTCATCAATCTTGAAGATTTGCGAATATGATTTTGAGGGGCCGTTGTAGTCACGGACAAGAATGTACACATTGTCTCCATAACGTTTCATCCCGCCAGGTTTATGCTTGCTGATAGGATATTCTACACCATTAACAATCAAGGACGTTTGGCCTGACGTGTTATCATGGCGTCCATAGATATATGGTATGCCGTTCACAATCATCGATTGGTAGGTGGGAAAGTCGTTCGGAAGTTCGTATAATTCCCCGTTAAACAGATACTTATAAGGACTAAGGGTGTCAGAAAAATAATTCCCGTATCTAAAAACCATTAGTTCGTTATCGCCTTCCCGCGCATAGCTTTCCAGGCAAATCATGTCGCGTGAAGGATAGGTGTGGAACTTGCCGTCTATCCAATAGATGGCCTTATCATAGGCATAAGGAGATTCATAGACACCCGCCACAAGATGGCCGTCCACCACGTCAAATGAATGAAAGGAACGCTCATAGGCATCGTATTCATACAACAACTCTTCATTCTTGTAAATCAGATAACATGCCTCCGATGGAATTTTTCTCTCTCTGAACTGTAAGGTGTAAACATCGCCATTCACAACACACATGCTCACGACGGGACAGGAAAGCGGGAACCGTGCCTTCCCATTACGTAGCAGATCATACTGAACGCTTTTATCATCAAGGGCAGTGGCGCGCACGGCATACCAGGTTTTTCCCTCATTGGCCAGTTTAGTGATTACTGAATTGATAGGACATTCATAGATAGTGTTGCCCTTGTCGTCAAACACATATCCGTGATATAGATCCCTAATAGCCATATAGATGCGTGGAGCTTTGCTGTAATCAGGCTCGTCATTGTGACAGGCCGTCAGTGCCAGCATCAGCAGCAACAGGGCCATCAGTTTCTTTATCGTGTTCATGATTCTACGCTTTATTTCAGATGCAAAAATACTATTGTTAAGTCACAATGCCAACACCCAAAAGGGTGTTTATCTCATCTCACAATTAAAAGCGGTAGCCGAAGGAGAGTTGAGCGTTGCCGTTCCGGGCATTACCGTCTTTATATAGCGGCACCAAACCTAAGGTGTAGCGGAGCTGAACAAAGACCTTTTCACTGAAATTGTAGGTCGCGCCAAGTCCGATGCCGAAATCAAAGTTTCTATGATACATGTCGTGCTTTGCTTTCATCTTTATGCCATCCACTTCCCACTTATCAGTGTACTTGTCATAGACTTTAAAACCGAATTGTGGGCCCAGGTCAATGCTCAACGATTTGGTCACATAATACTTGAACATGACTGGAATGTTGATGTAATTAGTGTGATATGTCGTGGTCACATCACGAGGAGGATACTCGTTCATCCACAAATTCAAGTCACTCTCGGGGCGATTATGAGCAGCGAAAACCACCTCAGGAGCGATAGCGAGCTTATTACTGAAGCGGTATTCCATGAACAAGCCTGCCTGGTAGCTCAAAGCGCTCTCGTCGTTGATGTTCTTGCCCCACTGGTGGGTATAGTCCACGCCGACTTTGGGGCCAAAAGTCAAATTCTTCTGCGCCATGGCCGTTCCAGCGGCCATCAGCATGCACACGAGTGCAATCATTGTCTTATTCATGATTTTTCAGTTATATCTAAAAATGTTATTCCCCGGCGAGGCGGTTCATGCTTGCCTCGATGATGGTGGAGATGCGGTCATCAGGCTTATCGACGGGAGGGAATTGACACGCAAAACGTATATATGTCTTGAGGAGATACAGTTGCTCGTCGGGCAAGGTGGTGTCATAGTGATAAGCAATAAAACCGCCCAGCAGATAGGTGAAAGCGAGATTGATCCTCTCGGTCCCATCGTTGAATCTTGAAGTTACCACCTGTGCTAATCGGGCTACCTGCTCAGTGGATAGCACCTTGTGATCCACAGCAGAGCAGACAAAGAATGTCCAAGGCTGAAAACGCGTGAACGAGATGTCCAGTACGCAGCCGTCCAATTCAGCATACAGGTCCAGCGTGGCCTGCAGACCGCCCTTGCGTTTCATGAGTTCGGCATAGCCGTTGAAGTCTGCGATGGTTCCCAGAAAGCCTTTGTAAGCATCGTTGTAAGCCATGAATGTTGCATTATACGGGTAATTTGAGCAGGTTATGGCCAAATTACGCGTTGACATGGCCTTCAACAAATCCTTGGGAATGTTACACATGGCCATCAGTGCTTCAACATTCTCAGCCTCGGCCTTGTGCTCTTGCCAGTATGCGAAGTCATAGCCACCGCCTTGCAGCCCGCTGTCATCAATCGAGGGCGTAGGCCAGAAGGCAAAATCTTTAGTCCTGTCGTATTCGAACATGGGCAAGTCCTGATTGTTGTCAAAATCCATGGGCTGTTGATCCAGCTCATCTTTCGTGCAAGCCATTAGAGCCATCATGGCCATCATTGCCAAAAATAACATTTTCGTTTTCATATCTCTATTGTTTTTATTTGTTGGTTGTCAAAATAACTCCTAACTCCTAACTCCTAACTGCTAATTGACTGTTTCTTGGGTGCGATGCAGCGTGGCATTATTGCCGCTGCGGCGCTTGAACGGGTTGTTGATGGTGTTGAACGTCCACCTGACCATGAGCGAGACGCTGCGCGAGTCGTTGTGGATTTCGGTGCTGTTGAACACGTTCACGTATTGGGTCTCGTTGCGGGTGCTCATGCTGCGCTTGAACACGTCATTGAAGTTGGCGCCCAGGGTGAGCCTGTCGCCGAGCAAGCGGGCCATCACGCTCAGGTTCAATCCCAGTCTTGAATTGCAGCGGGTGCTGCAGCCCGAGGTCCAGGGCGTGGAATACAGCAGATTGCACCCCAGCATCACATGCTGCGAGAGGTTGTACTGCAGGTTGCCAAGCAGCACGGCAAACGGCCTGCTCTCAATCTCGTCCCGTCCCAACGAGGGCACGGGAATGCGGGGCCATGTGCCCGACGCCAGCAAGAAGACGTTGAAATATCTGTTGCTGTAGGAATAATCCAGGTCGAGGCTCAAGGCATGGATGCGACCGATGTTGATGGGGCTCTGGAGCAAGGCTCCTGAACTCAACAACTGATGTACGGTCTGGATGGCATTGTCCACACGGTTGTAGGACAGCTGGGCCGCAAAATGGCGATACTGTGCCGTCAGTGCAAAGCGGTCGGTCGCCGTGGGGCGCAACTCGGGATTGCCCGTGGCGATGTCATCAGCGCCCAGGTAGATGATATTGGGCGACAGGTTATTGTACGGCAAATTCTCTTGCGAGGAATGACCCGTCATGAAATCAGAGTTTGACAAGAAGGAATAACCCAGGCTGTTGTACGGCAACACGTTAAAGTAGAATGTGGTGCGCAACTGGTTGTAGGACGGGCGCACGAGCGTGCGGCGATAGCTGGCCATGAGGTCAAGGTCGTTGTTCACGCGATAGCCCACCTTAACGCTCGGCAACAGGTCATGATAGGTTTTCTCATAACGGATAACGACGTCCTGACGCGTTCTGGTGAAGTCATACTCGTAGCGCAACCCCAGGTTCAACCGCCAGCGATTCCATTGCTTGCTCAGCGCATAATAGGCCGAGGTCCAATAGTTGTTGCGTTTGCTTCGCTGGATATCGCCCTCTTTCTCTACTTCGCTGAAATTATTTGCGTTGCCCCATTCCAGCCCCGTCTTGTGTTCCCAACCTCGGGTGACAAAATCATATTTTGCCGTGGCAGTACTGATCTCATAGTCGTTGTAATAGTCTATCGTTTGGGGGGCTAGGCCAGGGCTCAGGACGTCCTGTCGATTGGACTGCCAGGATAAAGCACGGTCGTAGATAAGCAGCAGTCGGGAATCGTCGGTGCGTTGCCACGAGTAGCTGGCCGAAATGCTCTGGTGGTCTGACCTCAAGGCCATGTCACACTGTTTATTTGTCAGGATGTTGACGAAACCATGGTTATTCTTGCGTGACGAGTGCAGGTCAATACCTGTCTTGCTGAAATCACCACTGAATTGAACACCCAGGACGCTCTTGGGGGTGAAGGCATAGTTGATGCCGGCGAACACAAGGTAATTGTCTCCGCTGCCCTGATAGCTCGTGGTGTCGTTTTTCACGCCACGGCCATAGGCATGGGTATATTGCATGTTGTAACTGCGGGAATAGTTGCGGCTGTAACCCAGCGAGACGTTGCCCGACAGTTTGTTATACTTGCCGTCAATCGTCAGGGCCGTGGTGTTGGACACCTTGTGTTTGAAGTCCACGATGTCGGTAAGGCTGGCGCCCAGGTGGTTCTTGATGGAACTGTGCGTGTATAACTTAATGACCGCATTGGCCGAGGAGGCATATTGAGCATCGGGGTCGCGGATGACCTCAATGCGCTTGATGTCTTGGGAACTCAAGGCTCTGAGTTCAGACCTGTTGGTGACGCGCCGGTCATTCATATAAACCTCGGTTGAACTGCGCCCGATGACCGAGATAACGTCACCCGCATCGACCATGATGCCCGGCGCCCAGCGCAACAAGTCGAGTGCATTGCCCGCGTTACCCATGATCGTGCCGCCAAGGCTATAGATGGTATAATTGGTCCCGTCGCGCGCCACCTGCATCTTGGGAGCGGTGACAAAGGTTTCCTTGAGCCTGGTAATCTCGGGTTCCATCTTGATGGTACCGATTCTAACCGTCTTACAGGGCTTGTACACTGTCTTGTAACCCACATGGCTGATGCGGGCAATGACCTTTTCACGCTCAACGGGAATGACAAAGATGCCGCTGGCATTGCTCACGCCGTGGGTGAGCAGGGTGGAATCCCGAGGGTCCATCACGATGATGTTGGCATACTCCAGCGGCTGTCCCTTCTCATCAACGAGACGACCGATAAGGCGGCGGTCGGTCTTGTGGGTACATTCCACATAGATTTCGTGCTTGTCGTTGACGGTCATGGCGATAGGGTAGAAGCCGATGAGTTGGCGGATGGCATCAGGGACGCTCTTGCCTCTCACGTCGGCAGTGACACTGAAGTCCTCGAGTTCGTTGAAGATGAACACGATGCGGTAACGGTTGGTTTTGCCTTGCAGATACTTTAGCGCCTCGCTCATCGAGACCCGATTGAATCGATGCGTGATCTGTTGTGCATCGCCGCTCATCGCCGCGATACAACAAATAAGGGATAATATCAATACCCGCAATCTCATCATTGATTGGTCATCATGTCGTTCCCGGTAATCACCAGTTGATTACCATCGAGCTTGACGCTGAATGCCTCGAAGTTGTTGAGCATCTCAACGACCTCGTCGAGGGTAAAATCGGGTTCCCACTTATAGTATAACCGCAGTGAGCGCACCTCGTTGCCATGCCACTGGGGCTGGACGTTGTAGTGTGCTGCCAGGTCATTGACGATCTGCTCCAGCGGCACGTCATCATACAAGTGCCCCTGAGGACTGTCCGCCTCGGCATCAACGGCGCCTTCTGCCCTGTCGGCTGCTTGCGGATTTACGTTGGGAGTGGTGTTTTCAACGGTTACGGTTTGGGGAGTATGGGTGAAATGGGAATAAATGGCCGCGGCCGCAATGCCGAAGACTGCCAGGACGACAATAGCGGCAGCGATTTTTCTCCAATCAAAGGGCTTGACAGTGCGAGCCAGATGGGCAGCGGCAAAGCGTTCCCATTCCTGGTCAACCGTTTCGGCCGTGAGTTCCTGATCGGCCTGCTTTGCGTCAAGGGCACTGCGCGTCTTGCACATCATCTCATAGAGCGATGCACACTCACTGTCGGCGAGGATTTCCCGCCATTGTTCATCGGTATATTGTCCCGGATCGTCCATCATGCGGAACAGTAAATCGGTCTTTTCCATCATCCCATGTCTTTAATTGTTAAACGTAATTGGTTGAGCGCGTTGCGCAGATGCTTGTAGATTGTCGTCTCGCTCACTTGCAGCCGGGCAGCGATTTCCTTGAACGTCAATCCGTCGTTGTAGTGGAGTGTGATGATTTCACGGCATATGGGCGGACTCAGGTGGAGGATTCCTTTTTGCAGAGCAATTACCTCTTCCTCAAGCCCATTGTCAACATTCGGTATATCGATAGCAGATAAATAGCCTCTCATTGCACGCTCCCGTGTGTCATGGCTGCGCATAACATTCAAGCAGGCATTGCGCACACATGACAACAGAAAAGCCCTGGCTTTATCGCTATTGAAACGAATTTCGCCGTTCAAGAGCATGGCAAACACATCGTAAACAATGTCACGACTTTCCTCCTCGTCGTGTAACATCATGATTGCCAAGCGGTACATTTCGTGATAATGCTCCTTGAACAGCGTCTCGATATGTCGTTTATTATCCGTCATTCACTATATAGAAACGCGAGGGTCGATTTACTAAACCCCGAACAACACTTTTTTCTAAAAAAAGCGACCGCCCGCACTAAGCGAGCGGTCTATAAGTATTCCCGGATGGGGCAGGCTTAACCGATGTCGCCGCCTGTGTAGAGCTGGTAGTACTTGCCGTGGAGGGCGAGCAGTTCGTCGTGGGTGCCGCGCTCGATGATGCGGCCCTTCTCCAGGACGATGATGCAGTCGCTGTTGCGTACGGTGGAGAGGCGGTGGGCGATGACAAACGTCGTGCGGCCCTTCATCAGCGAGTCCATGCCTCGTTGCACGAGGGTCTCGGTGCGGGTATCGATGCTGCTCGTTGCCTCGTCGAGAATCAGGATTGGCGGGTCGGCAACCGCGGCACGGGCGATGGCCAGCAGCTGGCGTTCACCCTGGCTGAGGTTGCCGCCGTCGGCATTGAGTATGGTGTTGTAGCCATCGCTCAGACGACGAATGAAGCTGTCGGCATTGACCAACTTGGCGGCCTCGATACACTCCTGGTTGGTGGCATCAAGCCGGCCGTAGCGTATGTTATCAAGGACCGTGCCCGTGAACAGATGGGTCTCCTGCAGCACCATGCCCAAGCCGTGGCGCAGGTCGCGCTTGCTGATGTCGTTGATGCTGATGCCGTCAAGGGTTACTTTACCGTCCTGGATATCATAGAAGCGGTTAATCAGGTTGGTGATGGTGGTCTTTCCGGCTCCGGTGCCGCCGACGAAGGCAATCTTCTGGTTAGGCATCGCATCGATGTCAATGTCAAAGAGGACCTGCTTCTCGTCGTTGTAACCGAAGTCCACGTCATTGAACTTGACAGCGCCCGAGACCTTGACATAGCGCAGCTTGCCGTTCTCCTGCGGTATCTTCCATGCCCAGGTACCTGTGTGGTGATTGCAAGGGTGCAGCAGTCCGTCCTCGCCGCGCTTGGCGTTGACCAGTTTGACCTTGCCCGTATCGGGCTCGGACTGTTCGTCCATGATCTTGAAAATGCGGTCGGCACCCACCGAGGCATTGAGCACACTATTGATTTCCTGGCTGATGCTGGCAATCGGGCGGGCGAAACTCTTGTTAAGGGTGAGGAAGGCCACCAGTGTGCCCAGCGTCATGCCGGTGTGGCCGTTGAGGATGAGCCAAGCACCCAGTACGCCCATGAGCACATAACTCAAGTGCCCCAGGTTGCCGTTGACGGGCATGACGATGTTGCCGATGCGGTTGGCATCATAGGTGTTGCTGCGCAATTCCTCGTTGATGACCTCAAACTTGTCGATGGCCTTCTGCTCATGGCAGAACACCTTGACGACCTTCTGGCCTGTCATCATCTCCTCGATGAAGGCGTTGACCTCGGCGAGTTTCTGCTGCTGAACACGGAAGTGCTTGCGGGAGCGTTTACCCAGATAGGTTGTTGACCAGGCCATGATGAGCGCCATGACAATCGACAGGATGGTCATCGGCACACTCATCACAATCATGCTGGCGAAGGTTATTCCCAACGTAATCAACGAGTTGAATGCCTGCGGCAAGCTGTTGGAGATCATCTGGCGCAGGGTGTCCACGTCGTTAGTATAAGCCGACATCACGGTGCCATGGGCATGGGTGTCAAAGTACTTGATGGGTAGCGACTGCATGTGCTCGAACATGCCTTTTCGCAGCTTGAGCATCGTGCCCTGAGTCACATTGATCATCAGGCGGCTGTGCAAATAGGAGCACAAGGCACCGAAGGCCAGTACGATACCCAGTTTGACGAGGGTATCGGCCAGGGGGCCGTAGTCTGGATGCGCCTGGCCGACCATCGGCGTGATATAGTCGTCGATGAGCGTGCGCGTGAATAGGGTAGAGGCCAGGGTAGTGCATGCCGTCACCACGATGCAAACGGCCACAGCAAGGAATGAGAACTTGTAGTTGCTCATCACGATCTTGAAAAGCCGCCACAGGGTGCTGCGCTTGTCAACGCCGGTGGTATCCACGACGACGTGGCGGTTATTAGGTCCTCCAGGCATTCTCATGATTGGCCCTCCTTTCTGTTGTCTTGTGGTTTGTCAAAGTCGCCTCCGGCTTCTTCCTGGATGGCGCAGATTTCCTGATATATCTTGCACGACTTCAGCAGGTTGTCGTGAGAGTCGATGCCGGCAATCTTTCCGTCGTCCAGGACGAGGATGCGGTCGCAGTCCTTGATGCTGCTGATGCGCTGGGAAATGATGATTTTGGTCATTTCGGGCAGATTGTCGCGCAGGGCAGCCCGGATGCGGGCATCGGTCGTGTTGTCACAGGCACTGGTGCTGTCGTCCAGCACCATCACCTTGGGACGTTTCAACAATGCGCGTGCGATGCACAGTCGTTGTTTCTGGCCGCCGGAGACGTTGGTTCCGCCTTGCTCGATGCGCGTATCGTAGCCGTCGGGCATTTCCATGATAAACTCGTCGGCACACGCTGTGCGGCATGCCTCACGGCACTGTTCGAGCGTGGCATTCTCGTCTCCCCAACGCAGGTTCTCTAGAATGGTGCCGGTAAAGAGCACATTCTTCTGCAACACGACAGAAACATTGTTCCTCAGAACCTCGAGGTCATAGGTGTTCACGTTGTTGCCGCCAATCAGGACCTCGCCCTTTGAGGCGTCATACAATCGGCTCACCATATTTATAAGAGAGGATTTACCGCTACCGGTACCGCCTATCACGCCGATAGACTCACCGCTGGCGATGTGAAGGTCGATGTCGTTGAGGGCATACTCACCGCTGCCGCCTTTGTAGGCAAAATAGACATGGTTGAAATCGATGGAGCCGTCGGGAATTTCTGTCAATGCGTTGTCGGGATTGACAATGTCTGGAATTTCGTTAATCACCTGAGCTACACGTTGTCCACTAGCAAGACTTTGAGTAATGGTTACAAAAATCATACTCAGCATCATCAGTGACATCAGGATGCTCATTACATAGGTGAACAACGAGGTCAGCTGTCCGGTGGTGAGGTTGCCAGCGACAATAAACTGGGCGCCGAACCACGAGATGGCGATGATGCATCCATAGACGACCATGTTCATCAACGGACGGTTGAGCGCCATCAGGCTTTCGGCCTTGACATTGAGATCGTACAAGCGTTTGGCAGCATTCCAGAATTTATCATTCTCAAAGTTCTCACGCACAAACGCCTTGACAACACGAATGCCGCCCACGTTCTCCTGGACAACGCCGTTCAGCACATCATACTGCTTGAAAACCAAAGCGAACATCTTGGACACCTTGCTGATAATCAGTGCCAAAATAACACCCAGCACCACGCTGGCGACGATGAAGATAATGCTCAACTGAGGACTGATGACGAAGCACATAACGATACTGGACAGCAGATTGAACGGGGCACGAACCGATGTGCGGATAATCTGCTGATAAGCATTCTGCAGGTTGGTGACATCGGTCGTCATGCGTGTAACCAGTCCAGACGTACTGTACTTGTCAATGTCGCTGAAGGCAAATCGCTGAATGTTCTTATACATGGCATCGCGCAGGTTGCAGGCAAAACCTGACGAAGCGTAGGAGGCATACCGGCCCGCCATAATCGCGGCCATCATGCTCATAAACGCCATGACAAGCATGATAATACCATACTTATAGACGCTAGGCATGTGCCCGGCGCTGATGCCATAATCAATGAGCTTGGCGGTCACAAACGGGATGAGCACGTCAAGCACAACCTCAAGCATGATGAAGACCGGCGTCAGCAGGGACGCAGTCTTGTACTGCTTGACTTGTTTTAGGAGGGTTTTTAACATCTTGACTAATTGGTTGAGTTATTTGCTACAAAGTTACAAAAAATACCATTTATATAATAATGTATGGCAAAAATTGCTGCTTTTGATAGCAATTCGTAACAAGCAGAATATAGTCGATAACAATTTGACGTATATAAATTTTTAGTTGAATATTATATTTATATCTAACTGATTTTAAGCATAATAAATTAATACTATTTATTAAATCATCTGATTATTTAGCCAGAGAAACCGTACAAGTCATAAAAAGGAGTTACAATCTGATTCTCAGGTTTAAAATTTAATTAAATATTTACTTTATAGAATATAGTTTAATAAATTAATTTACAAATATTTATTTAACACAATATTATAAACTAGAGACTGAGCCAGCATACTTGTTGATCCAGGAACTGCACGGGCGCCATTGAAGTCACGGAAAAAGCATGTCGAAGACAAATAAGTTTTCTAAAGGAAGCGGCCAGTCAAGTATGAAGTATCTTCTTCAAGGACAAGGACGCTGTAGCGAAATGGCATCAGTAGCAAGCAACGAAAATTTATTTGAGAATATTTCAGGAATGTGACGGTAAGCATCTGAATCTAGTTGTAGATGGGGAACTTGACGGGATTTTGTGGTTTTCTCAACTCGATGAGAATCTAATTCTTGAAATGATCTCAACTATTTGCTCGAATCTCGCCATTCTGGGCTATTCAATAATAGGAGGTGTAACTGGTTGATAAACAGAGATTATATATACCTTTACTCTCCTATCATAAAAATAAGAATTTATATTATGTAAAATACGCTATAGGATAATTAATTTCTCACGGGGATTCTCTCTCCCCTCGACATGAGAACATAGAAAATGACAATAATCGGATTTATTGACAAAACACGAGATTATTTTTTCCTTTTTTTGCTTGCCGATTTATAGAGTGCTTTACGCAGACGGTTGGCAATCTCATTTTCATCATCGGCCAGCTCGTCAAGACCGACCTTCTCGTAGATAGCCTGCAGTTTTTCATGGGGCTCAGGGCGCTTCTTGTCAGCTTTTGCCGCGCTTTTATAGGCTTTGATTGCGGCAGGGATGTTATGTTGCTGTTCGCGCAGCTGCGCCAGAGTCATGTGTGCCCTATAGCAATTCTTGTCTATTTCCAGGGCGCGGAGCAATTCCTCTTCGGCTGCCTCTAGCTGGTCAAGCGTCATCAACAGGCGGGCTTTGCCGACAATAGCCTCGATACAGTCCGGCATAATCCGGATTGCTTTGTTGTAGTTAGCCAGGGCTGAGCGGATTGCAATGTCATCAAGACGCATGCCATAGGGTTCACTACCCTCTCCCACTACCCCACTCTCGTTCATTTCCAGGGCCTGATCGCCCATAGCGGCATATTCCAGCGCCAAATCACAAAGCATTTTCTTCTGGCTTTCAATGACTTGCTTCTGTCGCTCGATGGTCTTGACGTGTCGTTTGATAACGTTTAACTTAATGGCTATCAACCGTTTGACTGCATCGTTCTGGATGTTGTCTTTGATTTTCATCGCCTCGGTCAAGCACTTGACGCACTCCTCAAACTCCTGATTATCAAACGCATGCACAGCACGACGATAAAGTTGGTTGGCCCGTTCTTGTTCCATCGCCTCGTTAAGAATCTGTCGGCTGTTGAATTGCCGGCTGAAGTCAACGACCGCCAGGCTGACGATGATGTCACGTTCGCTCAGCGGCTTCAGCAAGGTGATTCCCTCCAGCGATGTGCAACGAGACAAAGCCACATAGGTCTGTCCGCCGGTAAAAGCGCCACCCACAAAGTCAAGCACCACATGGTTGAACGTGAGGCCCTGACTCTTGTGGACCGTCAGTGCCCAAGCGGGTTTCAGGGGAATTTGCATGAAGGTTCCTAACACCTTCTCCTCGACCTTCTTCTCCTTCTCGTTATAGGTATATTGCATGTTTTCCCACACCTCGGGCAAAACAGCCATTTCGGCGCCGTCCTCCAGAGCGACAAACACCCTGGCGTCATCAAGCCGAGTCACACGGCCGATGGTACCATTGTACCAGCGTCCTTCCTTGTCGTTACGGATGAATATCACCTGTGCGCCCACTTTGAGCACCAGGTCCTTAGCCGTCGGCAAGCTGCTTTCAGGGAAATCCTTCTCGATAATTCCCTCATAGTGGCATTCGGGGGTCTTGAGAGCCTGCATGTGCTCATCATTGATGGAATCGACCGTGTCGCGACGGGTGGCCAATGTGATGGCAAAGTTGTCGTTGAGTTCCTGATAATCAGGGTTGCAGCGCTGATTCAGGCACGCGATGTCAGCACTTGTTGCCCGATTGACACGCACGCGGTCAAG
Source organism: uncultured Bacteroidales bacterium (assembly GCA_902760865.1). GTDB lineage: Bacteria > Bacteroidota > Bacteroidia > Bacteroidales > Muribaculaceae > Sodaliphilus. The sequence goes on from CACWID010000018.1 coordinate 16,703, forward strand.
CAGCGAGATGAATTGGCTATCACTCTGACGATATATCTTCCTTAACTCAACCGATACCAAGTTGATCTGCTCAAAGGCTCGCGCATTGAAGAAAAAGAAGTTCTTATAGTAACGCCTGAGGATGTCACGCATGTCGGGAGTTATCACCGGTTCGAGCTGGAAGATGTCGCCCACCAGCAGCAACTGCTTGCCGCCGAACGGTTCACGCATATTGCCGGAATAAACTCTCAGCACCCGGTCCACAAAATCAATGACATCGGCCCTGACCATCGATATCTCATCGATAATGATGAGCTCCAGCTCGCGTATGAGCTTCACTTTCTCCTTGGTGTAGCGCAACATCTTGCGCAGGCGCGTGATGTTGGCAATGTCAGGATCGTCGGGGAGCAAAGGTTTGAAAGGGATCTTGAAGAAGGAGTGCATCGTCTGTCCACCCACATTGACAGCCGCGATACCCGTAGGCGCCAATACCACGAGTTTCTTCTTGGTATTGGCACGGATATATTTCAGGAACGTGCTCTTGCCCGTTCCCGCCTTGCCAGTGAGGAAAACCGAGCGGTTCGTCTTGCGCAGCACAGCCCAGGCGTCCTGAAACTCCGGGTTGTCCAGATCAATATTAGTCAAGTCGTCAGCCACGACCCTGCTCTACTGGTTGAGTGGTTTAGTCAAGCTTAAGAACGGCAAGGAAGGCCTTCTGTGGCACTTGAACCGTGCCAATCTGCTTCATTCTCTTCTTGCCCGCCTTCTGTTTCTCGAGCAGTTTGCGCTTACGGCTGACGTCACCGCCGTAGCACTTAGCAGTCACGTCCTTACGAACCTGCTTGACGGTCTCGCGGGCGATGATTTTTGCTCCGATGGCAGCCTGGATGGCAATGTCGTACTGCTGACGCGGAATCAGTTCCTTGAGTTTCTCACACATGCGTCGTCCGAGTGACACAGCGTTGTCCACATGAGTCAGCGTGCTCAACGCATCTACCGGCTGGCCGTTAAGCAGAATATCCAGCTTGATGAGCTTGGACTCGCGATAGCCGTTGATGTAATAGTCAAACGAGGCATAGCCCTTACTGATGCTCTTCAGCTTGTCGTAGAAGTCAATGACGATCTCGCCCAGCGGGATGTCAAAGGTCAATTCCAGACGGTTACCCGAGATGTATTCCTGCTTGACCAACTCGCCGCGCTTGGACAGACACAACGTGATGATGGGGCCCATGAACTCGCTCTGGGTGATGATTGATGCCCGGATGTAGGGTTCTTCAATCCTCTCGATGATAGCGATGTCGGGCAGTCCGGCGGGATTGTGGACCTCGGTCATGCCGCCCTTCTTGTCATAGACCTTATAAGAAACGTTGGGGACGGTCGTAATGACCTCCATATTGAATTCGCGGCTCAGGCGCTCCTGCACAATCTCCATGTGCAACAGTCCCAGGAAGCCACAGCGGAAGCCGAAGCCCAGAGCTACCGACGACTCGGGAGTAAACGTCAGGGCCGCATCATTAAGCTGCAGCTTCTCGAGCGAAGCGCGAAGGTTCTCGAAGTCCTCAGGGTCAATGGGATATACACCGGCAAACACCATCGGCTTCACCTCCTGGAAACCCTCGATGGCCGATTCACACGGGCGTTGCACATGGGTAATCGTATCACCCACACGCACCTCGGTCGAGTTCTTGATACCCGAAATAATATAGCCCACATTGCCAGTCGAGAGACGGTCACACGGCTGCTGGCGCAGCTTGAGCACGCCCAGTTCATCGACATTATACTCCTTCTGGGTATTGACAAACTTCACGAAGTCGCCCTTGGCAATCGATCCGTTCAAAATCTTGAAATAGACGATGATGCCGCGGAAGGAATTGAACACCGAGTCAAAAATCAACGCCTGCAGCGGAGCCTCAGGGTCGCCCTCAGGAGCAGGTACCCTGTCCACGATGGCATCGAGGATGGCAGGCACGCCCTCACCGGTGCGCGCACTGCATCGGATGATATCGCCCGGGTCGCAGCCCAGCAGTTCCACGATCTCGTCCTCTACCTCGTCGGGATGTGCGCTGTCCATGTCAATCTTGTTGATGACAGGGATGATTTCCAAGCCGTTATCAATGGCCATATAGAGGTTGGAAATGGTCTGGGCCTGCACGCCCTGGGTGGCATCCACAACGAGAAGCGCACCCTCACAGGCTGCAATCGAGCGAGACACCTCATAGGAGAAGTCCACGTGTCCCGGAGTGTCAATCAGGTTGAGGGTGTATTTCGAACCGTCCTTCACATAGTCCATCTGGATGGCATGGCTCTTGATGGTGATGCCACGCTCGCGCTCCAGGTCCATGTCGTCAAGCACCTGGGCCTGCATATCCTTGCCGGCGACGGTGTTGGTATATTCCAACAGACGGTCTGCCAGTGTGCTCTTGCCGTGGTCGATGTGCGCCACGATACAGAAGTTGCGTATTGTCTTCATTTTGTCCTTTTCTTTCTTTGGAGTGCAAAGATAGTCATTTTTTTCCACACTATAAATATATTGGCACGGTGACCCCATTTTTTTGCCTCAGCCCACTGGGCATACAAGTGAATATCAGTGCATCATCATTTGATATTGGAGAAATGTTTATTACCTTTGTGGCGTAATAATGATTAAGATTTGACTATGCAACACCGTTTATTGATTTTTGCGTTCTTGTTGGCAGCATTAACGGCCATGGCCGATAACAACAAGGCGCCCGAGCCCTGTGGCCCGCTGCCCACGCAGCAGCAGGTCGAGTGGCAGCAGATGGAGACCTATGCCTTTATTCACTTCGGTCCCAATACTTTCAACGACAAGGAATGGGGCTATGGCGACGCGCCGGCCTCCTCATTCAACCCCACGCGTCTCGACTGCGAGCAGTGGGTACAGACGTTGGTCAAAGCGGGCATGAAGGGCGTCATCCTCACGTGCAAGCACCATGACGGCTTCTGCCTGTGGCCCAGCAGGTTTACCGACTACAGCGTTGCCAGTTCGCCTTACAAGGGCGGCAAGGGCGACGTCGTGGGCGAGTTGTCCAAGGCCTGCAAGAAGTACGGCATCAAGTTCGGCGTGTATCTGTCACCGTGGGACCGCCATCAGGCCACCTACGGCACACCCGAGTACGTCCAGTATTACTACAACCAGCTCGAGGAGCTGATGACGCAGTATGGCGACGTCTTTGAGGTCTGGTTTGACGGCGCCAACGGCGGTGACGGCTGGTATGGCGGCGCAAGCGAGAAACGCCAGATTGACCGCAGCACCTACTATAACTATCCCAAGGCCTGGGGCATCGTCAACCGCTTGCAGCCTGGGGCCGTCATCTTCTCGGACGGCGGGCCAGGATGCCGCTGGGTGGGCAACGAGAAGGGCTTTGCCAACCCGACGAACTGGGCCTTCCTGCGTGATGGCGTGGTCTATCCCGGCTATCCCGACTACGAGGAATTACAGTCGGGCCATGCCGACGGCGACGTGTGGTGTGCCAGCGAGTGCAACACCAGCATCCGTCCGGGGTGGTTCTACCACGAGAACGAGGACGACAAGGTCAAGAGTGTTGAGCACTTGACTGACCTCTACTATCGCAGCGTTGGCCACAACGGCACTTTCCTGTTGAACTTCCCGGTCAATCGTGACGGACTCATCCACCCCACCGACTCAGCCCGCATTATCGAATGGCATGAGCGTATCAGCCGCGAACTGGGAACTAATTTGCTGAATGGTGCTAAATTCAGTGCCAGCGAGACGCGAAACAAGGCCTTCGCTCCTTCCAAGATGGGTGACGGCGTCTGGGAAACCTACTGGGCACCAAAGGACGGAACCACCGCTGCCGACATCATCATCAAGACCAAGAAGGACGTCACCCTCGACTGCATGATGATCCAGGAATACATCCCCCTGGGACAGCGCGTCAAGGAATTTGTCATCGAGTACAAGACCTGCTGCGGCAACTGGGTTCCCGTGATTGTGGACGAGGAGACGACGACCATCGGCTATAAGCGCCTCGTGCGCTTCAATGAGAAGACGGCCAGCGAGTGGCGCATCCGCATCCTGGATGCCCGCGCCTGCCCTTGCATCAATAATGTCGAGGGGTTTTATAGGAATGGGCTTTAGACTTTAGATTTTAGGCTTTAGACCTTAGGGATTTGATATTGATATGGCAAACGTGAGTGAACTGGCATTGAAGATTGCTGATGAGATTACACATCGGACCAGCTGCGAGCATTACAGGCTGGTGCTGAACGAGGAACGTGTGCCCGACATCACGGGCAGCAAGATTGGCGGCAAACCATATTGGCCTGCTGAAAAGGAGTTTCCCGTTGATCATCAGGGACAGAAGATGCTGATGTTGATGCAGGTGAACTGTGCCGAGGCCGGCCTGCAGGCGCCTCTGCCCGAGCAGGGCATCCTGCAGTGGTTCATCAGCACGGATCCAGAACGGATGTACGGCTGCCGCGGCAACTTCTGTGATGACGGCAGCACCGTAGCCATCGTGTATCACGAGCAAGTGACAGAGTGTGCCACACCTGCCGATGCGCCCACCCATGACGCAGTGGACGAGATGCGCACGCCCGTGAAGCGCGAAGTGGCCATCGACGTCATGCCAGAGCAGACATCGATGGGCGTGAATGACGGGCACTTCAACCGCCTGTTCTTTGACATCGTCAAGGAAATCACGGGCGAAGAACACTCCGACAAGATGTGGTATCAATACCTCAGCAACGACGACTGCCTGCACTTCGAGCAACAGCTGGGCATGAAGCGGCCCCGCCATCAGATGCTCGGCTACCCGGTCTATTCCCAGGACGAGGTGCGCCGTGACCTCGAGGCTCACGATACGCTCCTGTTCCAGCTGGATTCGCAGTTCTCCAACTCCGGAAACGGGGAGCTGGTGATGTGGGGAGACATGGGCGGAGGCTACATCTTCATCAGCCACGACGACCTCGTCGCCCGTGACTTCAGCCGCCCCTATTACTGCTGGGACTGCGGGTAATAAATCACCCGGAAATCAACAGCCACAATCACACGAATGCCCATAAATGGTCCATGAATGATCATCTATGGGCATTTGCTTTACTAGCTCTTTCTCACTAGTGGTTGCCAGAGAGGAGATGGTTGATGAGGGCGGTCACGTCAGCAATGGTGACTTTGTTGTCCTCATCGACATCGCAGGCGGGGTTATCTAGTGAGGACTGACGCAGGATGTTGTTGATGAGGGTGGTGACGTCGGCGATGGTGAGTCGGCCGTCACCATCGACATCGCCCTTGAGGATCTGGGGTTCTTTGGGATAGAGGCCGACGTACATGGCCTGCCAGTCGTCGTAGGTGTATTCGCGGACCGCAAGAATCTCGAGGTCAAAAAAGCCATTCTCGATGCCGAACCAGCCCCAGTTGACATGCACAAGACCGTTCTCGTCATAGCCGTCGAGGATGAAGTTATGGCCGGCAATGATGAACTCAGCCATGTTGATGTCCTTCGCCGAATAGAAGATGGGATGTCCTGCCGAGAGTTCGGCATAGACCATCTCCATCCAAGTGGGCTCGTCGTAGTTGGTGCGGGCTACATAATGGGCCGTGTCGTTGTAGCCGAAGTTGTCGATAAAGGCCCTGACGAGGTTGGCATCGGTCGTGCCGCCGCCAAGGTAGTTCCAGGTGGTCTTGGCCGCAACGCCACAGTGATAGCACAGTTCAGCCACGGCATAGCCCTGTGCCGCAGTGTAGTCACCCTGATAGTCATCAATCATATTGTCCCAGTCATAGGTCGCAGCAGCAAAGTCCACCGAAAGGGTCACGCTAGCCTGGTCATACTTGACATCTACCGACCCCGATCCGATGCCATGCTTGGGGTACTTGTAGTAGTACATGTACTGGGCCATCGCTGCAGGTCCGCAGCCGAGAGAGTAATGTCCAGAGTCAGGCTGATAGGTGCCATACAGGCTGCCGTCGGACACATAACGGTCGAATGGGCACATGAACTTGAACGGCTCACGCTGTCCCCACAGGGACGTCAAGAGCGGGTCCACATGGCTGGCAAAACGCGTCGTGTCGGGCTTGGTGACGGTCAAACGGGGAGCATCGACCCGTGCCAAACGCTTGGTGACGGCATTGAGCCACCATTTGAGGCCGGGGTTATCACTATCAAGCGAAAACTTCCCATCAGGAGAATAGGCCAACAACGCCGGGAAACGGTCATCACTGGCCATGACGGCATAACCGCCAGCCGGACGCCCATAGACCTCCAATCCGTGGTAGGACGCGACATGGCGCAACGATCCCGATGAGCGGGCATTCAAGACTGTGCCCGCCTGGGCGCGCAACTGGGCGTCAGAACGGACACCAGCCAACGACAACAAAGCTATCGCCGCAAGCAACAAAAACATAATTCCACTTTTCTTCATTTTTCATCCACAATAAAAGTAAACATGATAAATTGCGCAAAAATAAACATAACAAATGAATAAATCAAATAAATCATGTCAATCACCCGATAAATAAAGTGTGTCCTGCCTATATCACGACAGGACACACCAGAGTATGACTATTTGCCTTGCACATTAATCGTTCTGTTAACCGCAACGCGAGGTTCCGCAGTTGGTGCAGATAAGGCAGCCCTCCTGATAGACGAGTGACTCGTGGCCACAGTTGGGACAGCGCTCGGCTGCAGCCTCGCCGTTGTTGATGTAGCGCTTCAGGGCGCGCTCGACACCCATCTTCCAGGTGTTGATGGACTGGCTGTCGAGTTCGAGGCTGCTGACGAGTTTGAGCACCTGGGGAATGGGCATGCCATAACGCAACACGCCCGAGATGAGCTTGGCATAGTTCCAGAACTCGGGATTGAATTTCTCGCTCAGGCCCTCGATGGTCGTCTTGAAGCCACGCTTGTTGATGAACTGGAAGTCGTAGCGCTTGACACCGTCCTCGCCGACCGCCTTGATAATCTTGCCCTTGGTCACCGACTTGGGACAGAAGATGCCCTCGTCGTCGTCGGCAATACCTGTAAAGATCTCGTAGGGGCGACCGTCAATCAGGCCGATAAAGGCAATCCATTTCTCCTTCTTGTTCTGGAAACGCACGACGTCGGCCTCAAGCTCGACGGGGCGCTTCAGGATGTGCTCCTCGCTGGCAATGTAGCGGCCCGCATTCTCCTCGTTGGCGGCTTTCTCCTTCTCTTTCTCCTTCTTCTTGTCGTTGTCGCTCAGGGCTACAAGTACGCCGGTGCGTGAGCCGTCGCGATAGACGGTGCAGCCCTTACAGCCGCTGCGCCATGCCTCGACATAGAGTTTGCCCACCATCTCCTCGCTAATGTCATTGGGCAGGTTGATGGTGACGCTGATGCTGTGGTCCACCCACTTCTGCACCTCGCCCTGCATCCTGACCTTATTGACCCAATCGACATCGTTGGCCGTGGCCTTGTAGTAAGGCGACTTCTCGACGATGGCGTTGAGCTCCTCCTGGGTATAGTCGCGGCGAACAGGAATATTGTTGACATTCATCCAGGTCACCAGCTTGTGGTGATAGACGATGAATTCCTCGAACGAATCGCCGTTCTCGTCCACGAGGTCGACGTGCACGTCCTTGTCGCTGGGGTTGACCTTGCGGCGGCGCTTATAGACGGGCATGAATACCGGCTCGATGCCCGATGTGGTCTGCGTCAACAGGCTGGTGGTTCCGGTGGGAGCGATGGTCAGGCAAGCGATGTTGCGACGGCCATACTTCACCATCTCGTTATAGAGCTCGGGGGAAGCCTCGCGAATGCGGTTGATGTAAGGATTGTTCTCCTCGCGCTTGGCGTCATAAATCTCAAACGCGCCACGCTCCTTGGCCATCTGCACCGACGAGCCATAGGCGGCCAGAGCCAATGCCTTGTGGACGCTGACCGAGAACTCGGTGGCCTCGGGCGTACCGTAACGCAATCCCATGGCGGCAATCATGTCGCCCTCGCCCGTGGTGCCGACACCCGTACGGCGACCCTTGAGGGTCTTGGTACGGATCTTGTTCCACAGGTTCATCTCCGTGGTCTTGACCTCTTCGGTCTCGGGGTCAGACTTGATCTTGTCGAGAATCTTCTCGATCTTCTCCATCTCCAGGTCGATGATGTCGTCCATCATGCGCTGGGCGCAGGCGACATGCTCGGCGAAGAGGTCATAATCAAACGAGGCCTCGGGCGTGAAGGGATTCTTCACATAGCTGTAGAGGTTGATGGCGATGAGGCGGCAGCTGTCGTAGGGGCACAGGGGAATCTCGCCACAGGGATTGGTCGAGATGGTCTTGAAGCCCAGGTCGGCATAGCAGTCGGGCACAGACTCGCGCGTGATGGTATCCCAGAAGAGGATGCCCGGCTCGGCACTACGCCATGCATTGTGGACAATCTTCGCCCACAGGCGGGCAGCGTCGATCTCTTTTTCATAGACCGGCTTGTCGCTGTCGATAGGATACTGCTGGTGATAGGGCTTACCCTCGACAGCAGCCTGCATGAAGGCGTCATCGATACGTACCGATACGTTGGCGCCGGTCACCTTTCCCTCTTCCATCTTGGCGTCGATAAAGGACTCGGCATCAGGATGCTTGATGCTCACGGTGAGCATCAAGGCTCCGCGGCGACCGTCCTGAGCCACCTCACGGGTGCTGTTGCTGTAGCGCACCATGAAGGGAACCAAGCCAGTCGAGGTCAAAGCACTGTTCTTGACGGGAGAACCTTTGGGGCGGATATGGGACAAGTCGTGCCCCACTCCACCGCGACGCTTCATGAGCTGTACCTGCTCCTCATCAATCTTGAGGATGCCGCCGTAGCTGTCGGGCTCACCGTCCAGGCCGACGACGAAGCAGTTGCTCAACGAGCCCACCTGGAAGTTATTGCCGATGCCGGCCATGGGGCTGCCCTGGGGCACGATATAGCGGAAGTGGCTCATCAGCTCGAACAGACGATCCTCGCTCAGCGGGTTGGGATACTTATTCTCGATGCGCGCAATCTCGCGGGCAATGCGTCGATGCATATCGTCTGGCGTCAATTCATAGAGATGTCCGAAGGAATCTTTCAGGGCATACTTCGTGGCCCATACCCTGGCGGCAAGTTCATCGCCGTCAAAGTACTTTAGAGAGGCCTCGTATGCCTGCTGGTAATTGTAGGTTTTTTGTTCCATTGCTATCTATTGTTTACTTATATTATTGGTTTTTAAGGCAAAAAAAACGAGAGTAATGCCATTCGCGGCAAAATCCTCGCAAAGTTACTACCATAATTTTGAATAACAAAATTTCTGCAGAATTTTCTAAAGTTTTTTATTAATTTTTCTACTTGGTTGATAATCAGATGATTAATTTTTCCACCCTACGAAAAAGTTTTCCAAAACGACAACCACAATCAATCGGAAGTCACTAAAAACAAACAACTTGCATCAAAAGAAGGCATCTCCCATAGTGGAAGATGCCTCCAATAAAAAACTAATAATAAGAAACACTAATTACTTGAGTGTACCATCCTGGGCGGCCTGGATCATCTCCTCGTTAGCCGTGATGTAGATTTCCACACGACGGTTCTGGGCACGACCGGCCTCAGTGTCGTTGCTGGCAACGGGATAGTCATAGGCAAGACCCTGACTAGAGAGACGAGCCTTGGGCACGCCTGCATTGGTAAGATAGTTCAATACCTCGGAAGCGCGAGCGTTCGACACCTTCTCGTTGGCAGCACGAGTGCCCACGTTGTCGGTGTGTCCGTAGATCTGAACGTCGGTCTGGGGGTTGTTGATCAGCGAAGTGGCAAACTTGTCAAGCGAAGCCTTGGCGTCATTACCCAGCTTAGAGCTGTTGAAGCCGAAGAGGATACCGTTGTCGAAGGTCACCTTGATGCCCTCAAAGCCGTTGACGTCGGTCACAGTGTCAACCTGTGCGCCGGCAATCTGAGCCAACTCGCGAGCCTGCTTGTCCATCTTCTTGCCGATGAGCGTACCAGCAACACCGCCAGCCACTGCACCGATAGCACCACCGATGGCAGCGCCCTTGCCCTTACCGATGAGGGCACCGATGCCGGCACCGATAGCAGCGCCACCGCCACCACCGATCAAGCCACCCTTAGTAGCATTGTTCATTGAACCACAGCCCGAAACTCCGAGCATGAGCAAAACGCTCAATAATACGCATAAACTCTTTTTCATTTTTAAGATAATATTAAATGAATAATGTGAATTAATTGTCGTTTGAACATGCAAATATAGTAAAATATTTAATTGAACAACACCAAAGGCGAAAAAATTCACATTTTAACATAGGCTTCAGGCTGATGATTTTAGTTTTTACAGCCTGAAGCCTATATGATGACTATCGCTTGTTGGTGATGGGTCGCAGGTTGCGTTCCTTGAGGTCACCAGAGCGGTAAGCGTCAAGCAACTCCTTAAGGTCCTCGATCTGTGACTTGAGCTCGGTACCGATGTCGGTGTCGTTCACAAGAATACGTTGATGGGTATGCTCTACGATGTTGCGAGTGGACTTGATGTCCTGTCCGAGTCTCACGGCCTCGTCAATCGATGAGAACGGCTCATGCTGAACCAGCTCAAATCCCTGTGAGTGATATACCAACGTGTAGCCGGCAATACCGGTCTCGGGCTGATAGGCCTTGGAGAATCCGCCGTCGATCACCATGAGTTTACCGCCGGCCTTGATGGGATTCTCGCCCTTGATGGTCTTGACGGGCACATGGCCGTTGATGATGTGGCGGTGCTCGCCGACGACACCAAACTCATCCAGGATAGCATCTACCACGTCGGGGTTGTCGCGCATCGTGTAGTAAGCACCCTTGACCTCCTTATGGGTCTCCTTGTCGGCAATGAAATAGCGCTCAAAGGTGGCCATCTTGCTCTTGTCGAATGCGGGTGAATCCGGACCGCACCACAGATACCAAACATAGTCAAGCGCAAAAGCACGTTCCTCGGGATCCTCGCAGCCGAAGTATGCCGCACGGATGAGGTTGCCGGCACGCTTCAATAATGCCTTGCCATGGAACTTCTCGCCACGGATCTCCACATCCTTCAATGAGCCGTCCTCGTTCAGGGGGATAGAAGCATGATAGAGCAGGTTGCCGTTGGTAATCGTGTACAGGCAGCCGTTGCGGAAGAGGCACTTCATGTGCTTGCGCAGCTTCTCGCTCTCGGTGAACGACTGGTGGAGCTTCGTCACGATGGACTCTTCCTCGGGAGTCAGCTTGAAGGGATGCTTGGGATCCACCGTCGGGAAATTGGTGTCAAGCAGCTCATATTCTTTACCCTTGATCTTGATAATACCCTTCTTCAGGTCCATCTTGTCCAGCAAGAGGCGGTCCTTCATGTCAAAGTCAGGACGACGCTTGATGGCAGCAGCCTCGAGTTTGAACTGGATGATGCTGATGGCCTTGTGCATCTGGGCAACGAGCTGTGCAGTGCGGGCACGCTCGGGGTCCTTGGCACTACCGTCCTTCGGCAAGAAGCGCTCACAGGGGTCGTCGGCGTAGGTATCCATAGCAAAGGTGGCCAGCGGCAGCAGGTTGATGCCATATCCATCCTCAAGCACGCCGTGGTTGCCATAGCGCAGGGCGATGCGCAGCACGTTGGCGATGCTGCAGTCATTACCGGCAGCGGCACCCATCCACAGGATGTCATGATTACCCCACTGAATATCAAAGTTGTGGTAGTTGCACAGGATATCCATGATTTTATCGGGGCTGGGACCACGGTCATAGACGTCGCCCAAGAGGTGCAGCATGTCGATGGTCAACTGCTGAATCAGGTTACACATGGCGATGATGAATTCATCCACGCGATGAGTCGAGATGATGGTCTTGATGATCACATCGACATAGGCCTGCTTGTTGGGGTCGCTGCTATGCTCGTGCAAAAGCTCCTGGATGATATATGAGAAGTCCTCGGGCAGCGCCTTGTGAACCTTCGAGCGGCTGTATTTGGAGGACACGTGGCGGCACACTCTCACCAGTCGGTTGATGGTGATAAAGTACCAGTCATTCAAGTCGTCCTTGTCAGTAATCTCGTCCTTGACAAGTTCCAATTTCTCGGCAGGATAGTAGATGAGGGTGCACAGGTCCTTCTGCTCCCGTGCGCTGAGGGAGTCGTTGAAGATCGTGCTCACCTTACGCTTAATCCTACCGCTGGCATTGCGCAGCACATGCTGGAAGGCCAAGTACTCACCGTGGAGGTCAGCCAGGAAATGCTCGGTGCCTTTCGGCAGGTTGAGGATGGCTTCGAGATTGATGATCTCGGTGCTTGCGGTGGCAACATTTGGGAAGCTGCGGGATAGCAGTTTCAAGAAGTAGAGATCGCGTTTTCTTTCTTCAGGTTTCATAGTGATGCTATAGCTTGATTTAAGTTTAAGGTGTTAATTCTTATTATATATTATGTGTAACGATAATTGTTAAATAATATTATATAAGCCGAGAGAATCTCACTCTTTTACCTTTAATTTTGGCTTTCTGGAGTTCGCTCAGGATCTTATCGACCTGTTGGCGTGGCACGGCCACCAAGCTGTAGTGGTCGCGCACATCGATGCGGCCCACCATTTTGGCCTCAAGATCGGCATTAGCGACAAGGAATCCGAGGATATCGCCCCGTGAGAGTTTTTCCTTCTTGCCCGCCTGGAAATAGAGTGTCGTCATCTTGGCCTTAGGCCTGTTTTTAGCAGGGTGCAGCACAAAAGTATCATCAATGGTCAGCCATTCGGGCAAAGGCTCATCGGGGCCGATGATGACATAGGCATTGCCGGTAGCGTCCACACGGGCCGTACGGCCGTTGCGGTGGACGTAGGCCTGCTCGCTCACGGGCAGATGGTAATGGATGACGTGTTCCACCGTGTCGATGTCCAGGCCACGTGAGGCCAGATCGGTCGAAACCAGCAGGTTGGCGCTGCCGTTGTTGAGTATGGCGACCGCACACTCGCGATCCTGCTGCTCTAATGCGCCATGATAGAGGCTAGCCTCGATGCCCGCCTTGACGAGGAACTGATGGATGCGCTCAACGCTCTCGCGATAGTTGGCAAACACTATGGCCTTGCCGTCACCTAGGCTCATCAGCAGGTCGCGCAGGGCATTGAGTTTGTCCTTGCTGTCTGACTTGACTTGCCAAACGGTAATACGCTCGGCAGGCTGATCGGTCTGTTGCAATACATTAAGCGTAAAGGGATTGTGCAGGCGCACATATTCAGGAACCTCATCCAGCACAGTTGCCGAGGCGAGAATGCGACGGTTGATGTGAGGCATATTCTTCAACAAGTGACGCATTTCGTCCTCAAAACCCAGCTCCAATGACTTGTCCATCTCGTCGAGCACGAGCAGGCGGGTGCCCCTCAAGTCGATGTGGCCGCGACGCTGATGGTCCAGCAGCCGGCCGGGTGTGGCTACGATGATGTCAGGGGTAACAGCCAGCGAGGCTTTTTCGTCGCTGACGGCATGTCCACCGTAACAGGACGTCACCTTATAGCCATCGGCCAGCTGACGCAAAACCTGGGCCGTCTGCATCACCAGTTCGCGTGACGGCGACAGCACTACGGCCTGCAGCTGCTGCATCGCCGGCTTCATGGCCTGCAGCAGGCACAAGGCGAATGCCAGGGTCTTACCCGTACCCGTCGGGGAGTACAGGACGAGGTCTCCCCCACCCGCCTTCCAGGCGTCAAGAGCCTGCCGCTGCATGTCATTGAGCGAATCGATGCCCATGCGCTCGCTCACCAGTTGCAATATTTCCTTCTCTTTCATGCTATCAATTTCTATTTTGCTACAAAGTTAGCGATTATTGTCCATAAAACCGCCTATCTTGTTGAAAAATGATTACTTTTGCGCCCAAAACCAAAAATAAGATATGGCAAAATTCATTATAGTGGCGCTGGCCGTGATGCTGGTCATGCAAGGGTTTGTGTCGTGGCACGTGTGGCGTGTATTGCCCTTTTCTACGCCCGTGAAAGTAGTCATCCTGCTGCTCATGCTGGCCGCTCTGGCATGCATGGTGTTGCAGTTCAAGAGCGACAATGTACCGCTGGGTGTGGCAACGGCGATGTATGAGATCGGCAACTCGTGGCTGATCATCTCCTTCTACCTGCTGATGGCCTTTCTCTTGCTGGACATCGGGCGGCTGGTGCATTTGGTTCCCGCCACATGGCTCAAGGACAATGCCGTCACGTCAATTATCCTGACGGGCCTGATGCTCACCACCTTTATAGCTGGCAACATCCATTACCACAACAAGCAGCGCCAGGAAATCAACCTCACGACAGACAAGCCACTGGAACGACCGCTCAAGATCGTCATGCTTAGCGATATGCATGCGGGTTACCACAACCGTCGCGACGAGGTGGGCCGCTGGGTCGATATGGTCAATGCCGAGAAGCCTGACCTCATCCTCATTGCCGGAGATATCATCGACGGGCATGTACGTCCCATCAAGGCCCAAGGTACGACCAGTGAACTGAAACGCTTCAATGCGCCGGCTGTCGCCTGCCTGGGCAACCATGAGTACATCACCGGCCTGGATGAAGCACTCTCCCTGCTGAAAGACACCGGTATCCGCATCCTGCGGGATGACACCGTGACCATAGCAGGAGTGACCATCGCCGGGCGCGACGACCGCAGCAACCCCGGCCGCAAGAGCGTCGAGCAACTGGTTCAAGGCGTTGACCGCAATAACTACATCATCCTGCTGGATCACCAGCCCTACCATCTGGAGGAAGCCGAAAAGAACGGCGTGGACCTGCAACTGAGCGGCCACACCCACCGGGGGCAGGTATGGCCGTTAAACTGGGTGACGCGTGCCATGTATGAGTGTGACTACGGTCAGTGGCAACGCGGCAATACTGACTATTACGTCAGCTCAGGCATCGGTATCTGGGGCGGCAAATTCCGCATCGGCACCGACTCGGAATATGCCGTCATCAATATTACCCCGAAACAATAAGTCTTGAAGCTCAGATCAGCGAAAGCACGATCTGCTTGACGTCCTCGCCAAGCCGCTCGGCTTCCTGCATCGTGTGCGCCTCGCTATAGATGCGGATGATGGGCTCGGTGTTGCTCTTGCGCAGGTGTACCCAGCTGTCAGCAAAATCGATCTTCACGCCGTCGATGGTGGTCATCTGCTCGCCCTGATAGTGCTTTTCTACAGCCTTGAGGATGGCATCCACGTCCATTTCGGGTTTGAGCTCGAGTTTGGTCTTGGCGATGCTGTACTGGGGATAGGTCTGCTTCAACTGGCTGACGGTCTTGCCGCTGCGGGCCAGCAAGGACAGGAACAGGGCCACGCCCACGAGAGCATCACGGCCGTAGTGGCTGGCAGGATAGATGACGCCGCCATTGCCCTCGCCGCCGATGACGGCACCGGTACGGCGCATTTCGGTGGTCACGTTGACCTCGCCGACAGCCGCGGCAGTATAGGAGCATCCGTGGTTGGCGGTCACGTCGCGCAGGGCACGTGATGACGACAGGTTGCTCACTGTTGAGCCGGGAGTGTGCGCCAGCACATAGTCGGCAACTGCTACCAGCGTGTATTCCTCGACAAAGAACTCACCATTCTCCATGACGATGGCCAGGCGGTCCACATCGGGATCGACAACAAAGCCGACGTCTGCCTTGCCCTGTCGCATAAAGTCACTGATAGCCGTCAGGTTTTGGGGAATAGGCTCGGGCGTGTGGCCGAAGTTACCCGTCGGGTCACAGAAGAGTTTCTCCACCCGCTTCACGCCGAGTGCCTCAAGCAACTGAGGGATGGCAATGCCACCCACCGAATTGACTGCATCGACAGCGACGGTGAAGTCTGCTTTGCGAATGGCTTCGACGTCAACGAGGTCCAGTGCCAGCACATGGTCGATGTGACGACGCAGCCAGGTGTAGTTTTTCTGCTCACGGCCCAGGTGGTCCACGTCGGCATAGTCAAAGTCTTCGGCTTCGGCCAGTCGCAGCACTTCCTTGCCCTCGGCATCAGTGAGAAATTCACCGTTGTGGTTGAGCAGTTTGAGGGCATTCCACTGTTTGGGATTGTGCGAAGCTGTGATGATGATGCCGCCACAGGCATGCTCGCCCACCACTGCAAGTTCGGTCGTGGGAGTAGTGGCCAGACCGATGTTGACCACATCAAAGCCCATACCCATGAGCGTTCCGACAACGGTATTCAGCACCATGCGGCCCGAAAGACGGGCATCACGCCCGACGACAATGACGTTGGAGCGCACCGGCGAGTTGCGGCGCATGAAGGTTGCATAAGCAGAAGTGAACTTGACGATGTCGAGTGGCGACAGTCCGTCACCGGCCTTGCCGCCGATGGTGCCGCGTATTCCTGATATTGATTTGATAAGTGACATTATCTAGATTACGGTTTTATAGTTTATTGTTTAGGGTTAATGCCCACTACGGGCCAAATGGTTAAATCTGGCTGTGGAAGTAGCGGACGTGATAGAAGAAGGGGGTCACATAGGAGATTTCGTTCGTAAAGCCGAACTGCGACTTGATGACGAGGTTGACCTCACATTCCACACCGAGGAACATGAGCGGGTACTGCAGGCCGTAGCCCCACTGTGACGAGCTGGGAAGAGTGTAGTCGGAATAGTTAAATGAGCACGACTGGGCGTCCATCGCCGTCTCGTTACCGCTATAGACCGTCCAGGTGCCGTCGGCATACCAGGTAGCCAGATTATAGCGCGAGTAGCGGAAATAGATGGGTTCACTCTTCTTGGCCTTGTCGTTTTTCCGGTCACCGGCATTAAGCACCTGCATATAGACGTTGCCGTCAGGATCAACACGGTAGAAGGGGGCATTCTCGCCCACCTCAAAGACGGAGTCCTTGGGAATCTTCATCTCAACGCGATGGTTGGACAGATAGGAGTTGACGGCATTGCGTTCCTCGTTCAGGCGGTCGGCGTATGACTGGTCGTTGTTACATGCGCAGAGCAGCATGAGGGTCGTCAGGCCCAATAAAACAGTTTTGTTAAGGATGTTCTTCATTATCATTGTTCTTGTGTTGTTTGTTCTTCGGGATGGGTATCGGGGAAGAGGTCGGACAGTATCTGATGGAAAATCGCCACTGCCTCGTCGAGCGTGCCGGAAAAGTCGCCGCCGGCAGCATTGAGATGACCACCTCCGCCAAAGTAGCGCGTGCAGATGTCACTCACCGAGAAATCGCCCTGAGAGCGGCAAGAGACTTTAATCTTGTCGGCATCCTCGCGCAGGAACATGCTCCAATAGATCTCAGGAATGGCGAGGGGCTTGTTGACGAGGGTCTCGGTATCTCCACGGCTGTAATTGAAGCGCTCCAGTTCCTCCTTGTTCAGCACGATCAAGGCGGCACCCTGCTCGGGGTAGAGTTCCATCTTCTGGCTCATGGCATAGCCCTGGAGACGCAGGCTGTCGGCGCTGAAAGTGTTCATCGCCTTATTGTAGAGGGTAATGCGGTCGATGCGGCGGCGCATGATCGATGCCATGATTTCGTAGAACTCGGGGTTGTCACAGCTGTAGGCAAAGCCACCCGTATCGGTTGTCATGCCGACATACAAGCAACTTGCAGCATGACGGTCGAGCAAGCGCAGCAGGCCCATCTGCATCAGCACGCGGAAAACCAGTTCGCACGTCGATGACGTCTCGGGAAACGAGACCATCACATCGAAGTCATTGTCGGGGTTCAGGTGATGGTCGATGAGGATGCGACGCGCCTTCAGTGGAGCCATAACCTCTCCCAAGCGGTCGATTCGGGACAAGGAATTGTAGTCGAGGCAGAAAATCAACTGTGCCTGTTCCAGCACATTGCGTGCCCGCATCTCATGCTTGGTGAACACCACCAGCTCGCGCACGCCAGGAACGAACTCCAACGACTTGGGAGCCATGTCGGGGGTCACCACCGTCGCCTCCTTGCCCATTCGGCGCAGAACATGGCAAAGCGCCAACGTCGAGCCAAGGGCATCTCCGTCGGGTGACTTGTGGCATGTGATGGCAATGCGCTGCACGCTGTCTATCGCCATGCGAATCCTCTCCAAGACATGTTCATCAATAATGGGAGTGATCATTGTTTCTCAGTTTTTCAGTTCTTCAGTTGCCGGTTTTCAGCGGAAAAAGCTTGCTGTTGACAGCTGAATTAACTATAACAAACGGCAAAGGTAACACTTTTTCTCAACAATCTTATATACGGCCCGCACAATTATTTTATTGCATGAGTCAAAAACAATTCTCCTGATGAGAGAAATCCAAAACAATTTCTTACCTTTGCAAGACAGATATCATCGCTTAACCTATTAATAAATTATCATATCATTATGCAAACCAAACATCTGCTTTTTCCACTGTTATTATTGCTGTGCGCCCTGGCCGTCGCCATGCCGATGGCTTCACAAACCAGCAGGGCCGACTACCGCATCGTCCCCCTGCCCGACCGAATCGACGGAGTGAAGGGGTCTGACTTCCGACTGACCGGCAACTGTCTGATCAATTACTCGACAGGTAACCGCGAAATGGAACGCAACGCACAGATGCTGAGCCAATATGTAGAGGACTTGACGGGTATTCACCTGAGCATCCGTCCCACTCTGGCCAGCAAGGACCAAGCGGGCAACATCACGCTGGCCCTTGACCCGTCGCTGAACAACGACGAGGGTTACCGCCTGACCGTCACCCCCAGAGGAGTTGAAGTGACCGGCAAGACCGCAGCCGGCGTCTTCTACGGCATTCAGACGCTGCGCAAGTCACTGCCTGTCGGCACATGCACGACCGTCAACCTCCCGCCGGTCCAAGTGACCGACAGTCCGCGCTTCGTCTATCGCGGTATGCACCTGGACTGCTCGCGCCACTTCTTCGGCGTCGAGACGGTGAAACGCTACCTGGACATCATGGCGCTGCACGGCATGAACCGCCTGCACTGGCACCTGACCGACGACCAAGGCTGGCGTGTAGAGATCAAGAAATATCCCCGACTGACCGAGGTGGGTGGCTGGCGCGACGGCACCGTCCTGGGCCACAACTCGGCAGTCAACGACGGCATCCGTTACGGCGGTTACTACACCCAAGAGGAGATCAAGGATATCGTGCGATATGCCGCTGATCGCTATATCACCATCATCCCCGAAATCGACATGCCGGGCCACATGCTGGGCGCACTCGCTGCCTATCCCTATCTGGGCTGTACTGGAGGGCCATATAAGGTATGGGGCCAGTGGGGAGTGACCGATGATATCCTGTGCGTGGGCAAAGACATAACACTGGATTTTGTCAAGGACGTCCTCGACGAGGTGATGCAGCTGTTCCCTGGTGAATATATCCACATCGGTGGTGACGAGTCGCCGCGCGTGAGGTGGCAGCAGTGCCCCCTGTGCCAGGAGCGTATCAGCAACGAAGGTATCCGTGCCCAGGGGAAGCAGAGCGCCGAGGCGCTCCTACAGGGCTGGTTCACGACCCAGGTGCAGCATTACCTTGCCGAGCACGGCCGCCGCATCATCGGTTGGGACGAGCTGCTGGGCTGTGACGTGGACACCACGGCTACCATCATGTCATGGACGGGTGCTGAACCAGGAGCCAAAGGTGCCAAGCTGGGCCACGACGTGATCATGACGCCCAACACGCCGATGTACTTTGACCACTATCAGACGAAGAATTACTGGAACGAGCCGACGGCATTCGGCGGTTGCGCGACACTGAAGATGGTCTATGACTTTGAGCCCGTCGCCGCCGACCTGCCCGCCGAGATGCGCCATCACATCCTGGGCGCCCAGGCCAACGTATGGACCGAGTACATCACCTGTGAGCCGCAGATCCAGTATCAGATACTGCCGCGCATGGCAGCCCTGGCCGAGCTGCAATGGCTGCAACCCGAGGATAAAGACTTCCAGGACTTCATGACCCGTCTGCCACGTCTTGTAGAGATCTACAAGCTCTATGGCTGGACCTATCGCGCCCGCAGCCTCACACATCCTGACGAGCAATAGGCGATATCCCTTAATGAAACCTCCATAACCAATTCAATGTTTTACTTTAAATAAATCTTTACATGATGAAAAAGATTCTGCTGCTGATGTTCACCGTCGTCGTGACCGCCGGCACCGCACTGGCGGTCACTGCCGACGATGTGCGCATCTACATCAACCCGGGACATGGCAGTTGGGGTCCCAACGACCGGCCGATGGCCACTATCCCTTACCCGATGCTGTCCTCGACCGGCAGGCCGGACACCTGCGGCTTCTACGAGAGCAACACCAACCTGTGGAAAGCCTTCGAGATGCGCGACGCACTGGTGCGCATGGGCGTGAACCCACAGAACATCACCATGTCAAGGACGGCAAACGGCCCCTACCCCTACGTGAACGGAGCCAGCAATGAATTCCAGTACAACAAGAAAGTGAGTGTCATTGCAGCCGAGGCCGAAGAAGGGGATTATGACATGTTCGTGTCGATTCACTCCAACGCCAAGGTAGATGGCGACAGGACCAATTACCCGCTGTACATCTACCGCGGCACCAATGCCAGCGAGGCGGTGAGCGGCAGCAATGCGATGTGCCAGGCGAGTTGGCCCCTCCACTGGATGAATGAGGTGGACCCCACCTACTGTGAATCCCGCACCATCGACAAGACACATCCCTACATCGTGGGCGACGTCAGTTTCTATAACGGTGGGTCGAACTCCACCAACAGTGCGTCAGGAATCACCTATTACGGCTACCTGGGCGCCTTGAAACACGGTGTGCCGGGATTTCTGGTCGAGGGTTATTTCCACACCTATCAACCCGCCCGCCACCGCGCATTGAACCAGGACTACTGCCGTCAGGAGGGCCTGCGCCTTGCCCGCGGAGCCGCAGCCTACTTCGGCATCAGCGGTGAGAACAAGGGCTACATCATGGGCAGCGTCAAGGATGCCGTGAACAGCCTGGAGCACAGCCTGTACTCCTACGCCGACGGCACGCTTGATGCCCATGCGCCCATCAACGGTGCCACGGTCAAACTCTACAAGGGCAGCACCCTCGTGGGCACCTACAAGACCGACAACAACTACAATGGCATCTTTGTCTTCAGCGGGCAGGAACCCGGCAATGACTACAGCATCAGCGTCACTGCCAGCGGCTACAACAGCCTGACCGGCCAAGGCAACTACACAGTGAGTGCCGACGAGACTACCTATATGGTACTCTATATGACAGGAGGCTCGCCCAGCACGGGTACTGTCAAGGGCATCTTCGCCTATGACCTGAACCGCATCATGGACGGTGACGGCAGCTATGTATTCTCATTCAAGAGCAACAGCCCTGCAACGGCCGCCAGCCTCGTTTTCAACGACAGCATCACTGGCGAAGAGGTGGGACGCATCGCCCTGAGCGACATTGTCGAGGGACAGAATACAGTGACCCTCAGACCCGAGGAATTGCCCGGCACCGACGGACAGGTGCTCTCCTGGGCGGTGAACGTCGTGGGCGAGGCCATCACGAGCATTGAGCGCGTGAACGGCATCAACGCCAGCTACACCCGCGCCACGGTAGCCATCGACCGTAGCCCCGAGAGTACCCACTTCGGCACCATCTATGTGGGTGAGCGCGTCGATAAGGAGCATGCTGGAAACGGCCTCTATGCGTGTGACATCAACGGAGCGCCGCGCGACACGACCGTCTATCGCGGCGGTCAGGTCCTAAGCAACTGCTTCCGCATCAGCGTTGACAGCGAGGGCAAGGTCTATATTCCCGACTGGGCCGATCCCTCATCGGGCATCTTTATCGCTGACCCCGACAATCTGGAAGGCACATTCACTCCTTTCTTTGAGGGAACCCGCCAAAGCAACGGCCTGATTACCAACAACGGCGAGAATGTGGGTGGCTCGGTTCCCAGCGTATGGGTAGAAGGGACCGGAGCCCATGCCAAGCTGTTTGCCTATCACGAGGACATAGCCGGGCCATCGGGCAACAAGAAAGGCATCGGCGTCTATGACATCGGGCAGAGCGACGACACCCTGCTCACGACCTGGAACCACTCTCCGAGCAACTACCTGGACATCGGAGCGCTCGAGGCCAACGGCAACGGCAACATTATCGCCGACCCGGCTGGACGTGGCCTGTGGGTGGCACAATACCGCAGCAAGAGTCAGAACACCGCGGCGGTACCATCCATCGTGTTTACCGATTTCGACGGCAACGTGCTGTTCAATTCCGGCATCGACCTGACAACGCTGAATGGCTCAGTCATCTCCGGCTTTGCCATCAACAATGCCAACAACATGCTGGTTATCAATGATGGTGACGGCGTGCTGCAGTTCTTCAATATCACGTGGGACGGCAATACTCCCACGCTGTCGCCCACCGGCATGACCTATACTGCCGATGCCCGTACCAGCAGTGGAGCCATCCATCAGATGGCCTTTGACTGGGGCGGCAACCTGGTGTGTGCCGGCAAGAACATCGGCATCTACTCCATTCCCACCGACGATAACCAGAGCACCACGCCTGCCCGTTCGGCACTGAGTGTCGTCAAGCGGGAGGTCGTAGTGACACCTCCTGTGAAGGGCATCTTCGCCTATGACCTCAACAGCAGCGAGGGCGATGAGGGCAGCTACACCTTCACGTTCAAGTCCAACAGCGACGCCACGACCGCCCACCTTGTCTTTACCGACAATCAGACAGGACAGGAAGTGGGCCGCGTGGCAATGGAGAACATTATCGAGGGAGAAAACACGGTCACGCTGACCAAGGACCAGCTGCCCGGCAATAACGGGCAGGTAATGAACTGGGCCGTGAACCTCACTGGTGAAGCCATCACGAGCATCGAGCGCCTCAACGAGGTAAATGCCACCTACACCCGTGCCATGGTGGCTATCGACCGAAGTCCCGAGAGTGCCCACTTCGGCACCATCTATGTGGGCGAGCGCATTGATAAGGAGAATGCCGGAAACGGCCTGTACGCCTGCGACATCAACGGTCGTCCCACCAACACGACAGTCTATAACGGCGGCATCTCGTGGTCCAACAACATGCGTCTGGCCGTTGATGGCGAGGGCAAGGTTTACATTCCCGAATGGGGCGATGCCAGGTCGGGCATCTATATTGCCGATCCCGATAACCTGAACGGCCCGTTCACACAGTTCTTTGTCGGGTCACGCAACAGCGACGGACTGATCACCAACAATGGCGAGAGCGTCGGCGGCTCTGTTCCTGGCGTTTGGATTCAAGGCTTTGGGGCCGAGACCAAGCTCTATGCCTTCCTGGAGGATGTCATCGCACCCTCGGGCAAGGGCAACAATGTGGGCATCTACCACATCGGGCAGGAAGACGGCAGCCTGGCCAGCACATGGGACAAAGCGCCCGACACGTTGCTGGATGTGGGCAGCCTGATGATCAACGGCAACGGCAACATCATCGCCGATGCCGGTGGTCGCGGCACCTGGGTGATGCAGTACCGCTACAAGGGCGAGAACAAGCCCGCGGTGCCCTCACTCCTGTTTGTCGACAACGGCGGCAACATCGCCTTCAATAGCGGTAGCGACCTGCCGTCGCTCAACGGCTCTCTCATGTCGGGCTTTGCCATCAACGACGACGGCGACCTGATGGTCATCAACGACGGTGACGGTGTGCTGCAATTCTATCACATCGAGTGGAGCGGCGACACCCCGGCATTGACCTCGACCGGCGTGACCTACACCGCCGATGCCCGTGCAAACAACAACGCCATCTACCAGATGGCCTTCGACTGGGGCGGCAACCTTGTGTGCGCCGGCAAGAACATCGGCATCTACTCCATCCCAACCGATGACAACCAGAGCACGACGCCGGCCAGGAAGGCCCTGACGGTCACCAAGGGCCAAGCCTATACCTTAGGCGACGTTAACTGCGACGGCAGGTTGTCGATTGCCGATGTGACCTGCCTGATCAACCACCTGCTGGGAGGCAATCCGCAGCCGTTCAACAGCGATGCCGCCGATGTCAACAATGACAGCAGGATTACCATTGGCGACGTCACAGCGCTCATCAATAGCATATTAACACATTAATTCGTCGGTTTTCGGTTGTCAGCCGTGCCATCAATCGGCTGACAGCTGAAAACCCAAATATCATATAACAATGAGAAGAAATATATTTATCATGGCATCTGCTTTGCTCTGGGCCCTCGCCAGCCAAGGGCAAATCCTCAATGTCACATCCATCCAGCCGCTCAACATCCCTGCCAATGGTGACGCCGTCATGCAGGCCGTTGCCATCAGTCCCCAGGGCGACTATATGCTGTTGTCCACCGACACCAAGCGCGGATTGGTGAAGTGGGACCTCACCACGTCAACAGCGACGACGCTCACTGATGCCGAGGGGTGCGGCAGCGACGTGCGCATCAGCGACGACGGCAGCCAGGTCGTGTATGACGAGGCGTCTTTCAAGAACAAGCGCCGCCATCATTCCATCAAGGCCATCGACATGACCACGGGCAAGAAGAAGACCCTTGTCAAGACCACTCGCAACCTGCAGGGCTTTGACATCCAGGGCAATAACGTGATGACGTCAACCGACGGCACTATGCGCCGCCATTCGCTCGTCAAGAATGCCGCCCTGCCGCAGCGGGCCACCCTCACGCATCATCACCTCAAACTCTATGTAACCCGTAACGGAGTGACCTCGTTGCTCGCCCCCAATGGCGATAATGAGCGCTACATCTGGTCCTCGCTCTCACCCGACGGCGAGCGCGTACTCTACTATGCCAGCGGCCATGGCGCATTTGTCTGCGACCTGGATGGCAGTCATCTCATCAGTCTGGGAGATATCACTTATCCCAAGTGGTGGGACGACAATACCGTCATCGGCACCGTCGAGGAGGACAACGAATATTCTATCATCACCTCGACGATCGTGGCATGTACACTCGACGGCCACATGCAGACGCTCACCGGACCCGATATCATTGCCACATCGCCCCTTCCCTGCGCTCAATCGGGAAAGATTGCCTTCTCGACTCCTGACGGCCAAATTTACCTCATGCTCGTTGAATAACGTGCGATAACACGGTTATATTACCGTGCTGCAATGATGACAAGTTGCAGGCCATCAGAATACTCTGGTGTAGTATATATATACACAACGATTTACGCGATTTTAACGTTTTGGCTTCATCTGTCAAGCCGCCGTTAAAACCGCGTAAATTGTAGTTGAGAGTGAGCAGAAAGTTAGTTCTTGAGCGAGTAGGTTATGGTGGTTACCACGCGCACCTTCTTGATCCAGGGGGTGTACTCGTCACGGTTTTCGATAGAGAACTGGCCCTGGTCTGCACTGACAATCTTGTCCAGCTTGCTGTGTGAGTTCTCGGCAAACTGCTTGGCGGTCACCTCAGCATTCTCGATAGCCTCCTGCATCATCTTGGGTTTCATCTCCCTGAAGGCCACAAACTCATACTGTACCTGGTTATCGTAGCTGTCGCCAGCGATGGCCACGCCCTCTCGAAGGAGGTCTCCCTGCTTGGCAATGAGCTTGCGCACCTGCTCCACATTCTTGCTGGTAACAGTGACCACCGAGGTGACGATGTAGCGGTAGGCCCTGTTGCCAGTATCATACTCACGGGCGGTGAGGTCGGCAACCTGGGGAGCGCCAATGCTGATTTCGTCTTCCTTGACGCCACCCTTGATCAAGAAGGCCTTGATCTTTCCCTGGGTGGATGCAATGCGGTCATACAATCCCGGAAGGTCGTTACCCACCTCCTTTGACACGATGGGCCATGTCACCTTGTCGGCCTGTACCTCTTGCTCGGCAAGACCCTTGACACTGACCTTACGGTCCTTGCTTGCAAAGTCATCAATACCAGCCTTGATGAACCAGCCCAGACAGAATACGCTCAGGGCGATGAGGGCTGCGGCGATAATCGATTTCTCTTTCATAATCGTAGAGTTGCATTAGTTGTTTAATGTAGTTACCTAAAACATTTTCGCATACATTAACTGCAAAAAGCGAGCCATATTGTGCAAATGAAGAAAAAAAATTACTTTCTTCGTTATTTTTATGTCAATAGGGTTTTCGGTACTTGTTGTCGGGGTCCTCTTCAAGAATGCTGAGGTAGCTGGTGAAGCGCGAGGCGGCGATGTCACCGCGCTCCACAGCGTCGAGCACGGCACAGCCTGGTTCATGGGTGTGGGTACAGTTGCCGAAACGGCAGTCGGCTGCCACAGCGAAGATCTCGGGGAAGTAGTGAGCCACCTCGGCCCGTTCAAAGTCGATGGTGCCGAAGGCCTTGACGCCCGGGGTGTCGATGACCGCTCCGCCACCGGGCAGGTCGAGCAACTCGCTGAAAGTGGTCGTGTGCATGCCCTTGTGATGGGTATGGCTCACGTCGCCCACCCTGACCTGTGCATCAGGCACCAGCAGGTTGATGATTGAGGACTTGCCCACACCACTATTGCCCGAGAGCAATGACATCTTGCCCGCAAGCACCTCTCTCAAGGAATCGGTTCCCTCGCCCGTAGCCGCCGACATCGTGATGACAGTGTACCCGATGCGCTCATACATCGCTCTGAGTTCGTCCAGCTGGCTACGCCACTCCTCAGTGTCCAAGAGGTCAATCTTGTTGAAGGCGAGGACGGCAGGCACCTGATAGGCCTCGGCGGTGGCCAGGAAACGGTCGATGAATGTCGTACTCGTCTCCGGATTGGTCAAGGTGGCGACCAGCACGGCCTGGTCAAGATTAGCAGCAATGATCTGGAACTCCTTCGACAGGTTGCTAGCACGACGGATGATGTAATTGCGACGGGGCTCAATGTCACTGACGACAGGGGCGTCATCACCCTTGTCCTCTACCTGGACGATATCTCCCACAGCGACGGGGTTGGTACATCTCATGCCCTTAAGGCGCAGCACGCCGCGCATCTTGCAATTCACCGTGTTGCCGCTATCGAGGCGGACGGTGACCCAACTTCCGGTATTTTTTATTACGAGTCCTTTCATTATTATCAATTGTTTAGTGGCTGAGGCTGAGCCTCAGCACGGTGGACTTTATTCCCAGGCTTCCAGTTCATCGGCAATCTCGGGGAGGTCGCTACGGTGGAAGACGGGGCTCTTGATGCCCTTGCGGCGCTGGTCACGGTAGTTTTTCAGCAACTTGAAGGCATATTTACAGAGGAACGTCAGCGCAATCAGGTTGCACAGGGTGACGAGCGCCATGAAGAGGTCGCCCAGGTTCCAGACAAACTCAAAACTTGCCACAGCACCCAGGAAAACGAAGGCGCCACCCGAGAGAATGCGGAAGACCGTGAGCACCCACTTTTTGTCTGTCAAAAAGCGGATATTGGCCTCACCATAGTAATAGTTGCCGATAATGCTGCTGAAGGCAAACAGGAAAAGGGCGATAGCCACGAATATCGTTCCCCAGCTGCCCACCTGCGTCTCCAGCGAGGCCTGTGTGAGCTGGATGCCCTCGAGCCCCTTGGTGTCATACAGGTCGCTGACCAGCACCATGAATGCGGTACAACTGCACACGAGCAGGGTGTCGGTAAACACGCCGAGGGCCTGGATGAGGCCCTGCTTGACCGGGTGCGATACATCGGCTGTGGCTGCCACATTGGGAGCGCTACCCTCACCGGCCTCGTTGCTGAACAGTCCGCGCTTGATGCCGACCATGATGGTCATGCCCAGGCCTCCGCCTGCGACCTGCTCAAAGCCAAAGGCATTCTCTACAATCAACCGCAGCACATGAGGCACCATGTTGATGTTAATGATGACGACATACAGAGCAAGGACGAAATAACCGATGGCCATAATCGGCACCATGACACTGCTCACATGGGCAATGCGCCGAATGCCGCCAAAGGCGATGAACAGTGCAATGGCTGTGATGATGCAGCCCACTACCAGCGGATCAAAGCCGAAGGCCTTGTTCAATGCACCACAGATGGCGTTGCTCTGGATAGAATTATAGGAGAGACCGAAAGTGAGCGTGATGAGCACGGCAAACAAGCCCGCCATCCACTTGCTATGGAGACCACGACTGATGTAATAGGCCGGGCCGCCGATGAACGACTCACTGGACGGGCGCTTGAACAACTGGGCCAGCGTTGCCTCGACAAAGGCGGTTGCCGAGCCGAAGAGCGCAATCAGCCACATCCAGAACACTGCTCCGGGGCCGCCCACGGCGATGGCCGTTGCCACTCCGGCCAAGTTGCCGGTGCCCACACGCGTCGCCATCGAAACGGCAAAAGCCTGGAACGAGGAAATGTGCTTTTTGCCACTCTTCGACGAGGAGTCCACGAGCTGGCGGAACATGTCGCCTATCATCGTGAACTGCACAAAGCCGGTGCGTATCGTGAAATACAATCCGCAAAAAATCAAGGCACCTATCAGCAGATAGGCCCACAGGGCATCGTTTATCGATGTGATGACAGCATTAAGCGTATCGAGGTTAAGCGTCATATCTTGTTATTCGAAATTTGACCCTAAAGGTACTGCTTTTTCACGAATCTGGTACAATTATAGGCCAAAATTGAGCAGGAATTAGTATATTTGCCGATTAAACGAGATTTATCATGAACAAGAAATTACTTTTTATGCATGTGTTGCCAATACTGGCCTTTATCGCCGGTGCTCAAGTGATGAACCGCCCCATCGGGCAGTACCCAGGCAATCCCAGCGAATACTATGGGCCGCAACTGGTTCAGGACAACGGCCACGGTTATCGTAACGTGGCTCTCCACCGCACTGTCTATCAATCCTCATCATGGGATTTTAACTTGACGTCACATTTGCTCACCGATGGCATTTCTGACAAGGTATCACCCGCGTGGCTCAATGTCACCACGCCCGAAGGGCCGTTGCCGCCCCACAAGCGCGAGGCCTGCATCGACGGCAACGAGTGGACCAGCAACATCCTGATGGGTGGGAACACCTGGCTGCAATATGACTGGGAGGGCATGGCCATCGACATCAACGAGGTGGAGATGATATGCAGCATGGCCTACCGAGAGGAGGCGCCGAAGGGATTCAAAATCAGACTGCTCACGTCCACAGACGGCAAGAAGTGGAAAGTAGCTGACGAATGGGCTGGCGATGACCTGCCGGGCAAGGCTTCGCACTCTCGTGCTCATAGCGACCCCAACAAGAATACCGGCGACGACCTATTGCCCACGCGCAACATCGACCACACCTTCCACGTCACGGGGAAAGCCTTCTCACACATGAAACTGGAGATGGCCACACCGTCGGCGGCGCATTGGACCATCACAGAATTGAAGATGCGGAAAGACGGGAAACGGGCCAAGGGCATTCTGCCTGCAGAACAGTTCGCGAGCGCCTGGCGCAGCCTGGGCACTGAAAACGAATGGGTCACCGTTGATTTGGGGGCAAATGCAAATATTCAAGGCATCTCTCTTTATTGGATCAACAATCCATCAAGTGGTAACATCCAAGTGAGTGAAGACAATCAGAATTGGAAAACGATATGCGCACTTTCTAAAAAACTTCCCAAGAATAAAGAAGAGCAGATAACTTTAGGGGGTGTGACGGGAAGATTCGTTCGCATCAACATGACAGAGCCCAACAAAAACGGCCAGCCCTTCAGCATGCGTGAGATAAAGATTGAAGGCACAGGTGGCACGCTGGCTTCCTATCATCAAGCCGGCGGTTGGCAGGACGGAAAGTGGCTGTTGAACGGCGGTGACTGGCGACTGACACGGGCCTCACATCCCGAGGCCGAGCCTCTTGTGGCTACGGTACCCGCCACTGTGCTGTCGAGTTTTGTCAACGCCGGTGCGTTGCCCGACATGAACCACGATGATAACCTGATGCTATCGTCGGAGTCATTCTTTGACGGGGATTTTCTCTACAAGCGGTCGTTTGACTTGCCTCGTGAGATGCAGGGCAAGCGCGTATTCCTCAACTTTGACGGTATCAACTGGAAAGCCGTCGTCACGCTCAACGGCACCGAAGTGGGCCGCATCGATGGCGCATTCAAGCGTGGTGTATTTGACATCACGCCCTATCTCAAGCCCTCCGGCAACGAGTTGCAGGTACTTATCATTGCCAATGCCAATCCTGGCGGTGTGAAAGTCAAGACCGAAAAGAATACCGACTTCAACGGCGGCATCCTCGGAGCCGACAATCCCACGTTCCATGCCACCATCGGCTGGGATTGGATTTCGACCATCCGCGGTCGAGATATCGGCATCTGGGACGACGTCTATCTCACCGCCTCGGGCGACGTGACCGTGAGCGACCCTGTGGTAACCACCGTCCTTGGTGAGAGCGACACCCTTGCCACCATGACTCCGGCCGTGATGCTGACCAACCACAGTGACCGACCTGTGTCGGGCACGCTTCATGGCCATATCGGGGAAATCTGCTTTGACAAGCAAGTTACCCTGGCTTCGGGAGAGACGATTGAGGCCTCATTCAGCCCGAATGAGTTCCCGCAGCTCAAGAACCAGCGCATGCGCCTGTGGTGGCCCAACGGCTATGGCGAGCCCTATCTGTATGACGCTAGTTTCTCATTCACGATCGATGGCGTGCAATGCGATGCCGTGAACTACAAAGCCGGTATCCACGAGATGAAGACTGTGGATAAGGACACCAAACTGCGGATTTATATCAACAACCGACGCCTGATACCGCTGGGCGGCAACTGGGCCTTCAGCGAGAACAACCTGAACTACCGCGGCCGCGAGTTTGACGCTGCCGTGCGTCACCATCGCGAAATGAACTACAACATGATACGCAACTGGGTGGGCATGACCGGTGACAAGGAATTCTATGAGGCCTGTGACCGCTACGGCATCATGGTATGGCAGGACTTCTGGCTGGCGAACCCGGCCGACGGTCCCGACCCCGACGACGAGGCAATGTTCATGGACAATGCCCGTGACTTTGTACTGAAAATCCGCAACCACCCCAGCATCGGCATCTATTGCGGACGCAACGAGGGTTACCCGCCCAAGACGCTGGACGACGGTCTGCGCAACGCTGTGGCAACGCTCAATCCCGGACTTGACTACATCTCCAGTTCGGCAGATGACGGCGTGAGCGGCCACGGCCCCTATTGGGCGATAAGCGCCAAGGAGTATTTCGAGAAACAGACGGGCAAACTGCACACCGAGCGCGGCATGCCCAACGTGATGACCTATGAGGGGCTGAGCCGCACGCTCGACGCCGAGCACATGTGGCCGCAGAACCTCTATTGGGGCCGCCATGACTATACGATGGAGGGCGCCCAGCGCGGTGCATCGTTCAACCAACTGATTGCCGACAACTTCGGGGAAGCCACCTCAGCCGAGGAATTCTGCAATTGGGCACAGTGGATCAACTACGAAGGTTACCGTGCCATGTACGAGAGCGGCAGCAAGGACCGCATGGGCCTGCTCATCTGGATGAGCCACCCCTGCTGGCCCTCGATGGTATGGCAGACCTACGACTACTACCTGGAGCCGACAGCGGCCTACTTCGGTGTGAAGCACGCCTGCGAACCGCTACACGTGCAGTGGAATCCCGTGACGAACTTCGTCGAAGTGGTCAATCGCTCGGCAGGTCGTCAGCAAGGCACCGTCAAGGCATCTATCATCGATTTGAACGGCAACACTTTATGGGAGAGTCAGCAGGCCTATGACATCAACGAGGACATGACCATCGACAAGATGCAGGTAGTAGTGCCTCAAGAGATTGCAGGAGCCTATTTCCTGCGCCTGACCTTGACCAACGACCGAGGCCAGATGGTTTCCCAGAACGACTATGTGAACACCACCGTCGAGAACGACCGCACGTCGCTGCACGACATGCGACAAGCCCAGGTGAGCGTCAAGGCCAGCGGTAAGAGCATTACATTAACCAATACCGGCAAAGTGCCCGCCGTGATGCTGCGCCTGAACCTCAAGGGCGATGACGGCGAGCAGATTCTGCCCGTCATCTATAGCGACAATTACCTGCACCTGATGCCGGGCGAGAGCCGTACCATTGACGTGGAATGGAAAGCCGAGGATGCCCGTGGCTGCCAGCCCATCATGGAAATCAGTGGCATGAACATAACAAACACAACGATTAAATTATGATGAAACGACTCCTCATATCGGGACTGTTGCTATTGTCGTTGACAATGGCAGCAAAAA
Source organism: uncultured Bacteroidales bacterium (assembly GCA_902760865.1). Taxonomy (GTDB): domain Bacteria; phylum Bacteroidota; class Bacteroidia; order Bacteroidales; family Muribaculaceae; genus Sodaliphilus. The sequence goes on from CACWID010000018.1 coordinate 48,701, forward strand.
CCAAATATCCATATCAGGATGCAAAATTGCCCACCTCAGAGCGCGTCCAGGACCTGCTTTCGCGCATGACCATTGAGGAAAAAGTCGGGCAACTGGTGTGCCTCATGGGTTGGGACTCCTACGTGAGAAACGGCAATAAGGTGACCGAGAGCGAGAAATTCCGCCATGAGATAGACAGCCTGCACGTGGGCATGTATTGGGCGGTTTTCCGTGCCGATCCATGGACACAGAAGACACTTGACAACGGCCTGAATCCCGCTCTGGCCGCCGAAGCGGCCAATGCCATGCAGCGCTATGCCATCGAGCATTCACGCCTGGGGATTCCCGTCTTCCTGGCCGAAGAGGCGCCCCACGGCCACATGGCCATCGGGGCAACATCATTCCCGACTGGATTGGGTATGGCCGCAACCTGGAACCCGCAGCTGATGGAGCAAGCAGGAGCGGTTATCAGCAAGGAAATCAGGCTGCAGGGTGGTCACATTAGCTATGGGCCCGTACTGGACCTGTCCCGTGAGCCCCGCTGGTCGCGCGTCGAGGAGACGATGGGCGAAGATCCCGAACTGAGCGGCGAAATGGGTGCTGCGATGGTACGCGGACTGGGAGGAGGGAACTTGAGTCTGCCCTACTCGACCATTGCTACCTTGAAACACTTTATTGCCTATGGCACTACCGAGGGCGGCCAGAACGGAGCCCGCAGCATCGTGGGGCCCAGGGAACTGAAACAGGTGTTCCTGCCTCCTTTCAGGCGCGTCATTGATGCCGGGGCATTGTCGGTGATGACTTCCTACAACTCACTCGACGGCGTGCCCTGCACAGCCAATCGGCATCTGCTCACTGATGTATTGTGTGGTGAGTGGGACTTCAACGGTTTTGTCGTCAGTGACCTATTCAGCATCGACGGCATCAGGGGCACCCACCACACCGCAGCCAATAATCAGGATGCTGCCATCCAAGCACTGCTGGCCGGTGTTGATGTGGACTTGGGCGGTAATTGCTATGCCAGACTTGTCGATGCCGTATTGCAAGGCAAGGTGAGTGAAGAGGCCGTCAATACAGCCGTGAAGCGGGTACTGCGGTTGAAGTTCGAGATGGGACTGTTTGATAATCCTTATGTCACTGCTAAGACGGCACAAAAGGAAGTCCATACCGCGGCCGCCGTGGCCACCGCTCGGCAAACGGCCCTGGAGTCCATTACTCTGCTCAAGAACGACGGCACCCTGCCGCTGAACAAAGACATCAAGGTTGCTGTTGTCGGCCCCAATGCCGATAACGTCTATAACATGCTGGGCGACTACACCGCGCCTCAGGCCGACGGTAAAGTGGTTACTGTCTATAACGGAATCAAAGAGATGATCGGCGAGGCCCAATGCGTCTATGCCAAGGGTTGCGCCGTGCGCGACACGATGGACTGCGACATTCCTGCAGCCATCCAGGCGGCCATGCAGGCCGATGTGGTGGTTGCCGTGGTGGGCGGCTCATCGGCAAGGGATTTCAAGACATCCTACGAGGACACGGGTGCCGCAACTGCCGACCAAGAGTTCGTCAGCGACATGGAATGCGGCGAGGGCTTTGACCGTGCCACGCTGGACCTGCTGGGTCGCCAGATGGAATTGCTTGAAGCATTGAAGAATACAGGCAAGCCACTCGTGGTCGTCTATATCGAGGGACGCCCGCTCAACAAAAACTGGGCCGATGAAAACGCCAACGCCCTGCTCACCGCCTACTACCCCGGAGAGCAAGGCGGTAACGCCATTGCCGATGTGCTGTTCGGCGAGTATAACCCTGCCGGCAGACTGCCCGTGAGCGTACCGCGCCATGTGGGCCAGTTGCCCGTGTATTATAACAAGCCCCTTCCTGTTGCTCACAACTATGTCGAGATGACTGCACAGCCGCTCTACCCCTTCGGCTACGGCCTGAGTTACACCACGTTTGAGTACAGCGACCTCACGATATCGGGACATAACATCACATTCAAGCTGACCAACACAGGCAGCTGCAAGGGCGACGAAGTCGTGCAACTCTATCTGCATCAGGACCGGCCGTCGGTCGTGCAACCTGAGCGCCAATTGAAGGCCTTCAAGCGCATCACGCTCGAGCCCGGCGAGACCCGTCAAGTGACCCTTGACCTTGAAGATGCTGACTTTGCCATTGTCAATGCCGACATGGAATGGTCCGTGGAATCCGGCACCTATCAAATCCTTATTGGATCATCGAGCAACGACATCCGCCTGAAAGGGACAATTACCATTCCCGATTGAGCATTCAACGAACTATAAACTCTAGAAATAATCATGCACTATTTGCAACAATTCTACACCATCGGACTACTCATTGTTTCTAACATCTTCATGACCTTTGCCTGGTATGGTCATCTGAAGCTGCAGCAGATCAAGGTCTTCACCGACAGCACCCCGCTCTATGTCATCATCCTGCTGTCATGGCTGCTGGCCCTCCCGGAGTACTCCTGCCAGGTGCCCGCCAACCGCATCGGCTTTGACGGCAACGGAGGCCCGTTCAGCATCATGCAGCTAAAAGTGATCCAGGAGGTCATCTCGCTGACGGTGTTCACGGTGTTTGTCACAATGTTCTTCAACGGCGAGACTCTGCGCTGGAACCACCTGGCTGCCTTCATCTGCCTGGTGATGGCCGTGTTCTTTGTCTTCCACAAGTGGTGACCCTTAGCGACAGAAAAAACAAAAGTCCCGAGACATTTGACTGTCTGTCGGGACCTATATGTCCTGTGTCGCGTGATGCTTCGTCAGCAGTTTGACACAATGTTGAAGTGTTTTATTATTAAGAAAAAGTCAGTTTTATTCGTTTGAAGCTTACATTACTTCATCGAAGTCGATATATTGACTAAATAAATGGGTAAAAGTTTAATGGGATTGTAATATTTAACACTCATTAACAAAACACCCCCATTTTTGTGGTACTGCAACTACAGGAATCAGGCAATGATACAAGAAAATATCCCCATTAATGGGGATATAATGATAAACTATACCTATATAATAGGGATTGCAGTGGTGGCCGAAGGTAAGTAATTTTACAACCGAAAAATCAGATACAGACACGAAATGAACAACAATACAGAAAATAAAGAGCAAAATCACTCACGGATGAAGACCCGTCTGCTCGACAATGAGCCCATCGGACAGACCGTACAAGTGGTACGGGTGATGGGTGATGGCGCATTCCGGCAGCGACTGCTGGAGATGGGATTCGTGCGCGGCGCGCGTGTGACCGTGCTCAAGAATGCTCCCCTGCAGGATCCTGTTGAATATATGATATTGGGCTCACACATCTCGCTGAGGCACAGCGAGGCTGCCCAGATTGAAGTGACTGACCAGACCGCAGAGTTCTGTGATCTGGAAGATGCCTATAACGGCATCGTCGAGACCGAGGTGTCAGCGATGGATCCCATGGCCGACAACGTACTGCGGGTGGTCCTCGTGGGCAATCCCAACTGCGGCAAGACTTCGCTGTTCAACAACGCCACCGGTGCCCGCGAGAAGGTAGGCAACTATGGCGGCGTGACCGTCGACAGCAAGGAGGGATGGTTCACCGTCGATGGCCACAAGGTACAACTCGTTGACCTGCCGGGAACCTATTCGCTCACTGAATATTCTCCCGAAGAGATGTATGTTCGCACCTACATCCGCGACAACCATCCAGATGCCATCCTCAACATCGTTGACGCCGGCAACCTGGAGCGCAACCTGTATCTGACCACGCAGCTGATGGACATGAACATCCCGATGGTCGTTGCCATGAACATGTGGGACGAGCTGGAAAAGAGCGGCGACAAACTCGACATCGAGATGATGAGCCGCCTGCTGGGTGCGCGCATGATCCCCTTGACAGCCTATAACGGCAACGGCGTGAGTGAGGTATTGCGCGCCACCATGGACACCATCAGCGAGAGTGAGCAGGAGACGATGCACCATAACGTGAATTACGGCACGCTCATCGAGGACTGCCTGAAACAACTGGGTGCCATGTGCCCCACCCTGGACCGCTACACGGTGCTCAAGGTGATCGAGAATGACCAGCATGCCCTCAAACTCATCGATGCCCAGGACAATGCCGAAGAGGTGAAGAAAACAGCCGCCGAGATGCGCCAGACCATCGAGCGTGACTACAACAGCGACATCGTGAGCATCATCAGCGACCTGAAGTACGGCTTCGTCCGTGGTGCGCTGGCCGAGGCCCTTACCCCGAACCCCAATCGAGAGAGCGACGAGACCAAGCCCGGATATTCGCTGGACCGACTGCTGACCAACCGTTGGTTGGCATTGCCGTGCCTGCTGGTGCTGATGTGGCTGATGTTTGAAGCGACATTCACCCTTGGAGCTTACCCCCAGGAATGGATTGAGAGCGGCATCGAGTGGATTGGCAATTGGATTGGCAACGCGATGCCAGACGGCATCCTGCGTGACCTGATTGTTGACGGTATCATCGGCGGCGTGGGCGGCGTGCTCGTGTTCCTGCCCCAGATTCTGATTCTGTTCTTCTTCATTTCGATACTCGAGGACAGTGGCTACATGGCGCGTGCCGCATTTATCGTGGACCGCATCATGCACCGCGTGGGGCTTCACGGCAAATCGTTCATCCCTTACCTGATCGGCTTCGGCTGCGGTGTACCGGCCATCATGGCCACCCGCACGCTCGAGAACCGGCGCGACCGTCTGGTCACCATCCTCACCGTGCCGTTCATGTCATGCTCGGCACGCCTTCCGGCCTACCTGCTGCTGGTGGCAGCCTTCTTCACTGCTAATCAGGGACTGATTCTGATGAGCATCTACCTGATAGGCATTCTGGTAGCGGCACTGACAGCCATCCTGATGAGCAAGACCTTCCTCAAGCACGACAAGACACAGTTTGTGATGGAATTGCCTCCCTACCGCAAGCCCACGGCACGCAACGCCACCATCCACATGTGGAGCAAGGGAAAGCAGTACCTGCAGAAGATGGCCACCATCATCCTGGCAGCCTCGATCATCGTGTGGGCTCTGGGCTACTTCCCGCGCCACGAGGGTCAGACACCGCAAGAACAAATCGAGAATTCCTACATGGGCCAGATGGGCAAGGCAATCGAGCCGCTGGTAGAGCCGCTGGGCTTCAACTGGCAAATGGGCGTCAGCGTGCTGACGGGTGCCGCAGCCAAGGAGATTGTCGTCTCGACGATGGGCGTACTCTACACCGGCGAATCGGATGCCACCGAGGAGTCAACGTCACTGAAACAGAAGCTGCAGACGGCCACCTACAGTAACGGCGAACCCGTGTTTGACCCCATTGTGGCCTACTCGTTCATGCTGTTTATCCTGCTCTACTTCCCGTGTATAGCAGCACTGGTAGCCATCAAGCGTGAAGCGGGGACAAAGTGGATGATATTTGAGATATTCTATACCACGGGCGTGGCGTGGCTCGTCTCGTTTATCTTCTATCAAGTAGCAAGGATGCTTTAAGTTTCAAATATGTATCACAGATATGGACAAAGGGACAATCATTGAAACGATAATAGTGTTCGCCATTGTGGCGGTGGCACTGGTGTATGTGCTGCGACGTGTCATCAAGACCACGCGCGGCCATGGCGACTGCGGTTGCGGCGGTGGCAAGAACTGCAAGCACAAGAAACCCAAAGGATACTAAAGAAACGTACGGTTGATTAACCAATAGCCTTAGGCTAAACACTCATTTTCTCTTATGCCACGGTGAGATCGACGAAAATAAAGTGCTGATACTCAATTCCTCCCCTAAGATAGGGGAGGTGGCGCGTAGCGCCGGAGGAGTATGATTCACTCTCAAAGCAATTTCTCTTAGGGCTTCAACGCCCCCCTGCCCCCTCTAATCTTAGAGGGGGAGTTGATAACGCACTGATTGACAATCAATAATATCTCAAACTCACGTTAGGTTACGGTGATTTAATGTTTAACGCTGATTACGTTGATTATTAAAAATAAATTCGTGTAAATTCGCGTAATCAGCGTTTAAAAATCAAACGCGGATGCCTAATTAGTCAAATACGCGTAATTCGTAGTTTAATAAAGATTTATCCGAAGAGGAAGCGGAAGGCGTCCTCGACACGGGCGACCTCGACGACCTTGATGGTCCAGCCATCGCGCTTGGCGCCCTTGAGGTTGTTCTTGGGGATGATGATGGTCTCAAATCCCAGTTTTTGGGCCTCTACCACGCGTTGTTCACAGTGGGTAATCTGACGAATCTCGCCAGAAAGCCCCACCTCCCCGGCGAAGCATACATTGTGATTGATCGTCATATCGACGTTTGACGACAGGATGGCACTGATAACGGCAAGATCCAGCGCAGGGTCATTGACCTTGATGCCACCCACGATGTTGAGAAACACATCCTTCTGCGCCAGCTTGAAGCCCAAGCGCTTTTCCAGCACAGCCAGCAACATGTTCATGCGTCGCTGGTCAAATCCCGTGACCGACCGCTGTGCCGTGCCATAGGCAGCAGTGCTTACCAGTGCCTGCACCTCAATGAGGAAGGGGCGCATGCCGTCCATGGTTACACCAATGGCGGTGCCTGACAAATCGCCGTCACGGTCACTCAGCAGCAATTCACTGGGATTGGTCACCTCGCGCAGGCCATCCTCCTTCATCTCATAGATGCCGATTTCATTGGTATTGCCGAAACGGTTTTTAATCGGCCGCAGGATGCGGTACAAGTAATTGCGGTCACCCTCAAACTGGATGACGGCATCGACGATGTGCTCCAGCACCTTGGGGCCGGCAATGCTACCCTCCTTGTTAATGTGACCGATGAGGATGACAGGGGTATAGGTCTCCTTGGCATAGCGCTGAAAAGCAGCGGCACACTCGCGGACCTGTGTCACGCTGCCCGGAGCACTCTCCAGCTGTTCGCTGGCGATGGTCTGGATGGAGTCAACGATGATCAGTCCCGGCTGGAAGGCACGGACGCTGCTGAAGATATTGTCCAGCGAGGTCTCACACAGCAGGTAACACTCGCAGTCCATCCTGCCGCCGGCAATGCGGTCGGCACGCATACGCAGCTGCTGCGGACTCTCCTCGCCACTGACATACAACACGCGGCGCGAGCGAATGCGTAACACGTTCTGCAGCACCAGCGTCGATTTGCCGATACCCGGCTCGCCACCCAGCAACACGATGCTGCCCGGTACGAGTCCGCCTCCCAGCACACGGTTCAACTCACCGCTAGGCAGATTGATGCGCGGCTGGTCCTCGGCACGAATTTCTGAAATCTTGACTGGCTCAGCAGCCTTGTGGGCACCGTCTCCGGCACCAGTATAGCGGACAGAGGCGGACTTGGGGGCCTTAGGCTCCTCGATATAGGTGTTCCACTCTCCGCATGCCGGGCACTTGCCTAACCACTTGGGGGACTCGTTGCCACAATTCTTACAGAAGAAAGTGGTCTTGACTTGCTGCTTGGCCATTGTTCAGAATGAAAAAAATGAATATAATTTGGGCTAACGCCTGAAGAATTCGCTGATGGTGATAGCGGCGGCGACTCCCACATTGAGCGACTCGCTGCCGGCGGTCTTGGCTTTGGGAATCAGCAATCGGCTATCGACGTGCTTGGCCACCTTGGCACCGATGCCCTGGCCCTCGTTGCCGAATACGACAAACCCGGTCTTGCCCAACTCGCTACGGTAGATGTCCTTGCCGTCAAGGAAAGTGCCGTAAACGGTCAGGTCGGGGTATTCCTCAAACAGCTCCTCAAGATCGCCATAATGTACCTTGACTCGGGCAATGGCCCCCATCGTAGCTTGAACCACCTTGTGGTTATAGACATCAACGGTGGTCTTGCTGGCAAAAATGTCATGGATGCCGAACCAGTCGGCCAGGCGGATGATGGTTCCCAGATTGCCCGGGTCCTGTATGTTGTCCAGAACGATATTCAGGCCATTGGCGACTTGCTTGGCATCGATGGTGTCAACGGGTTTCTCATAGACGGCGATAACGTCGCTGGGGGTGTCAAACTGGGAAATGCGCGCCATCTGCTGACCGTTGGCAAACACTATCTTGTCATAGTGCTCGGCGGTTCCGCATTGCTCATACCAGGAGCGCTTGGCGATGAGCCAACGGCAGTTGAAGTGCTGCCACGTGTCACGGACGCACTTGGTACCCTCGGCGACAAACAGTCCCTCATCGTCACGGTATTTCTTGGCAGCCAGGCTTTTCACCACCTTGAGGATGCCGTTGTTCATGTCCATCATAATGCTAACTCGGCTTCGCGTTTGGCAACTAATTCATTAAAGCGCAACAGGGCGGCACAGAATTCATCACTCAACAACGAGATCACCCGCTGGGTAATGGCAGTGCTCACGTCCTTGGTGGCAGAAACGATGGAGCCGGCAATGGCAGCCAGCGTGTCGGCATCTCCGGCCAGCGTGACAGCCAGGCGGACAACATCCTCATAGTCCTTTCCCTCAAGGAAGCAGATGATGGCCTCGGGGACAGTGCGCTGGCAAGTCTCGTCAAAGGTGAAGGTAGGACGGATCGCCTCAAGTGTCCTGGAGAGGTCGTAGCCGAAGGTCTTCTCGATATAATCGCGGATTTCCCATTTGTTCTCGCCACGGCGCGCCATGAAGATGGCAGCGGCAGTAGCCTGGGCACCCTTGATGCCCTCAGGATGGTTATGGGTCACCTCGGCAGAAATCTTCGCCAACTCCAATGCCTCGTCAAGGCTCTTGGCATAATAGCCAACGGGGCTCACACGCATCGCCGAGCCGTTACCGAAGGAGTTGTACGGCTGAGTGTCACCGCCAAGAATCCATCGGGCAAATCGGCCTCCATATCCCCTGTCAGAATATCTCCTGCACATGTCGAGCATAATTTCCACCAGTTTCTCGGGCGAGTGGGTCTCGTCTTCAAGCAGCCACAAGGCATTGGCCATGGTGAGCACCGTGTCGTCAGTAAAAGTGCTCTCGGGCGTGAACAGTTCAAAGGTATAGTCACGCGTTGGGTTAAACTCGTATGCCGACCCGATGACGTCGCCGGCAATGGCTCCAATAATTCCTTTCATAATTATATATAATGTGTTTTTTGAGATGACAAATTTACAACTATTTCTCCAATCAGTGACATGCCTGAAGGCATTATTTTTCAAGAAGCCCAAGGAATCAGGTACTGCGCTCCCACTCTCGGGACACGCGAGACTGCTGGGCGGCGCATGGTAGCCAGGGCGGTGACGTCGCGCCAGCCGCGCGTGCAGTTGCGCACGGTCATCACGGCCATTCCGGCATAGTGTCCGGCAAGATTGAGCAAGGCCCGCTTCACCGCGTCGATACTGGTGAACTGCATGCCGTCAACGCTGGCGAGACGGCGACCATTACACTCGAGCGTGGCACAGATGTGGTCCCCGCAAGTGACGATGTTGGAAATGTTGGTGTTCATAATCGTTCCTCCTTTGTTTTTTATTTTACACTGCAAAGGTAGAACGGCCCAGTGCCACAATCAGGCACTACAATCCTAAAGAAGCATAAATTAACCAAAAACCTGTGACTATCCCTAAGAATACTTGACAGATTTGAGAGCGATTAACTAAGTTGGTTTACACTAATTTTATCGTTCGCCTAAACCGGGTTGACAGTTTGGCGGTTTTATCACTGAATGGGTTTACAGCTCTCGAGGTTTCCCTGATTGGGTTTACAGCGCAAAGGCTTCGTTTTTTTAGCTCAGATTGCGCCCCATGGCTAAGAAAACCCTATGTAGGCGCGGGCCTTTCCTCCCAGGGGTTGCGCCAACATCTTTTCTGTGGACCCGATTGGCGGTGGACCACATCGGGCGTCTTCATGCCGATGCTGCGGTGCGGCCGACGGGTGTTGTAGAACTCTATTATTCTGCGCAGTTCGGTGCGGCATGTGTCCATGTCAGGTATCCGCATCTTGTAGAGCCACTCGGTCTTCAGTATTCCGTTGGCGCGTTCGGCGATGGCGTTCTCAA
>CACWID010000019.1 GCA_902760865.1 uncultured Bacteroidales bacterium
AATCCGAGCCAAACATAAAGATTGTTAAAAGTAAAGCTAGAACTTGGATTGCAACATAGAAGCTAAAGGTTCCCGTGCGATAGCACGGTTATATTACCGAGTCGCAATGATGACACAGCCGGTGTTGGGCGTCAGAAGGTGTATTTGAGGCCCAGGACGGTGACGGATTGGTTCCAGTCCTTGAGGATCTGGAAGCGCTGCTCGGTGTAGAAGTGCATGCGCTCGTTGATGCGGTACTGCGCTCCGAGTCCGACGTTGGCGCCGCAGCGGTCAACAGAGGCATCTCCATGGTGAAGGTCGGTCTTGATGTTGGCATAGGAGAAGCCGGCCATCGGGTAGATGGCAAAGGAGTGGCTCGTCGGGATGACGTAGTGGATGTTCATGTTGACGTTGAGGGCGCTGATGCCGCCGTTCTTGAAGTAGTAGATGAACTCGGGGGCGAATCGCCAGTTCTGGATGGGCTCGATCTGAACCTGTGCTCCGAGTCCTGCGAGTGAGTGCTTGCTGCCGTAGGCAAACTGGGCTCCCAGTGAGATGTCTCCGCTATCGGCGCTGGCGCCGAGGGTTGTCACGATGGCCACGATGGCCAGAAGGATGAATTTTCTCATAATTCTATTGTTTTATTGGTTTACCCTGCTGGGCTAATGCGAATTACACGAGTAATATGTGATTGATTCATGTGAAATCGACAAGAATATTGTGCTGATAGTCAACTCCTTCTATAAGATAGGGGAGGTGGCGCGTAGCGCCGGAGGAGTATGATAAGCTACCGAAGCAAAACCTATAGTAGCATCAACGCCCCCCGGCCCCCTCTTATCTAAGAGGGGGAGTTGCTAACGCACTGATTGACAATTAATAATTTCGTCGAACTCATGTTAATCTTAGAGGGGGAGCTAATTCGTTGAATATCAATGAATATATCTTTATGCTCATGTTGTTAATTGTTTGTGGCTCGGGTGAGGATGCGGATGGCCTCGTCGAGGATGGCGTCATGGGTGCGGTCGTTCTCGTTCATGTCGATGCGCACGTCGGGCGCCACGCCGAACTCGGTCAGCCGTCCCTGGGCGTCCATGATCGGGCAGGAAGAGAAGCGCACGCGCCAGCCATTGGGCAGCTCGCTGGTGAAGGGCAGGCCGCAACCGCCGCCGGTGGTGTCGCCCACCACGGTCACCTGGTCAAGCCCCTTCATGATGGAGACGAAGTTGTTGGTGGCGCTGAATGAGCCGCGGCTGGCCAGCACCACGACGGGCTTGAGGTAGTGGATGTGGTTCTTGGCGGGCTCGTAGTAGTAGGGGTAGGGCTCGGACAGGTCGTTGTGGCCGGGTCCTGTCTTGTGGCTGATGTAGCCGGCGAGGGTCTTCCCGTCGATGAAGCGCGAGACAAGTTTCTCGACGTTGGTGAGCATTCCGCCGCCGTTGTCACGCACGTCGATGATGAGTCCGTCGGCGGTAGATAAGTAGCTCAGTATCAGGTCGAGGTTGCCCTCTCCGATGGTCGATGAGAAGGAGCCGTAGTACATGTAGCCGAAGTTGTCGGGCAGGATCTGGTACTTGATGCCCGAGGCCATCTTGTAGTCGAAGTTGAGATAGTGCTGGTCGATGATGCGCTCGTCGTAGTTGACGGGCCACTGCTCCCAGATCCAGTACCGGGAGACGTCGTGGGTGGCGATGAGGTTGGTGTGGCCGTCGCGCAACTCCTTGAGCATGTCGCCGCAGATGTCGAACAACTCACGGTCGGTCATTTCGTTGGACACGCGTGCGCGGTAGCGGCGGTGCACCTCGTTCCAGTCCACCTGCTTGTAGTCGAAGAAGCTGTAGTGCTCGTCCATGATGGTCCAAAGGGCCTCGAAGTTGCCCACCTGGTCGTGCTCGAACTCGTCCTGCTCGGCACACCCACACAACAGGACACAAACTACAAAGTATAGTGTTATTCTTTTCATTGCCTTCTGATTAAACTACGAATTCTACGATTTTATAAACTACGAATTACACGAATTATACTAATTATTGGCATCCGCGCACATATTCTTATCGAATTTCACGAATTGCATCCGCTTACTGTCATAAACTACGAAATCCATGATTCTTATAAACTACGAATTCCACGAATTATACTAATTATTGGCATCCGCGTACTTATTGTTTCGAATTTCACGAATGATCTCTTCATTTTAAACTAGGATTTTGTGTAATTTGTAGTTTTGTTTCTCATTTGATTCGTTGTTTATCGATGTTGCAGAATCGTTCAGTTTTTAAACTTGTTTCTCCAAAGTTTGCGAGAATTCCCAACTCAAAGCCAGTAGCTTTCAAATAATTAATTACTTGAGCTTTCTCAACATCCGATAATCTGCTGAGAGCTTTCAACTCCACAATGATCTTATCGTAACACACAAAATCGGCGATATAATCTTGCTGTAGAGGAATTCCTTTATAAAAAATCTTCAGACTGACTTCTCTCTTATATGGAATTCCATTTGCTATGAATTCACGTTCTAGCGCTTCCTGGTAAACTTTCTCCAGAAAACCGCATCCCAGTTCACGATGAACTGTCATCATGCATCCGATGATATCGTATGATTCTTTGGGATAAACTATCATAGATTCTAGAGTTTGCTTAATTCGTAATAATTAAGTGCGGATGCTAATTAGTTAAATTCGTGGAATTCGTAGTTTAAGACGTCAGAGGGAGATGCCGAGGACGAGGGCGTGGGTGAAGTCGTGGACGTGGAGGTGGTTGACGGTCCAGTGCTCGAGGCGACTGCGGTAGCCCAGGCGCAGGGTCGTCTTGCCCAGGCGTAGGTCGGCGCCCAGGTAGTTGACCATGTCAAAACGGTTGCCCCACCAGCCCAGATGGGCGAGATTCTTGTGGTTGCCCAGGTAGATCTCGTAGTAGCTCTCGTCATACTCGGGTGCGAAGAATGCGCCCGCCACGGGCAACTGCATCTGATAGCGCAGGGTGATGGGTTTGCGTCCCAGTCGGGTGTTGAACCAGGCCATGCCTGTCGCGCCCACGTTGGCATGGGCGCGCACGGTGACCGGATTGTTGCTGTTGACGGCGTTATAGACGATGCCGGCGCGCACCTGGGCCATCGGGCCGACCGAGAAGTTCAGCCGCGGATGGAGCACCCCCAACCAGGCGTGCTGCATGCTGAAGGAGATGTCGCCCATGAGTTTGTAGAGGTCGTTGTTCTGGGCCTTGTTCTCCACGTAGTTGTAGTCGGCCCCCACGCCGAGTTGCCACAGCCACTTGTGCTTTTTAGTCCAGCGGGTGGCCTCGAGGGAGAGGCCCAGGTCAAGTCCGTCGTAGGTGATGGGGGTGAGATAGCTGTCGTGGATCGAGGCATAGCCCGCGTCGAGCATGAGTGCCGACTGGTTGGGCAGCACCGCCGATTCGGGTATGTCGGCGGGTCGGGCCGCAACGGTCAGGCTGCAGCACAACAACATAATAAAAGGAAGACAATAAGTACAATAAATACTATGGCATCCGCGCCCGGTTTTAAACGCTAATTTCGCGAATTCCACGAATTTAAATAATAAATACTTCGTGAAATCAGCGTAATTCGCGTAATTCGTATTAGCCCCGCAGGGAATGTGTCTGGATAGCATTGTCATTATTGTATTTATTGTCTTCCCGTTATCGTTGTGGATTGTTAGTCCTCGAAGGGGATGCGTTGCTGGCCGGTGAAGCTGTCGAGCACCTCATCCTGGCTGATGCCGTCGGCAGGAGGCGTGTCGGCATCAGGCGTGGGTGTGTCATCGTCGGCAGGGGCGGGTTCCTCGACCGGATCCGGCTCACGAGGCTCGACCTCGGTGATGACGCTGACCTCCCAGTTGGTGACGCGGCGTCCCTTGGCCTTGAAGGTCTTGACTCCGATAAATTCTTCTGCATCAATGATGAACGGTTCTCTTGCCTCGTCGGCACCGCCCATCTTTACCTCGAAGCGCGGGCAGGGCTCATCGCTCAACAGCAACAGGCGCGATGCCGGGTTGGTACCGATAAAGCTCTGCTTCTTGGTGTTGTCCTCGAGGGTGAAGCGCTTGACGTAGGGGTGGCCCTGGTCCGCATCGTCGAGCACCGCCGTCCACACCTTGTCCGGCTGGAACTTCTCGATGCGCAGGATGCCCTCGTCATAGTGGTTGGTGGCCTCGGCGCTGGTGGTGTAGAACTCGCCGCTCTTCATGATGACCAGGATGCGGTCGTCGCCGCCGAACAGGCCCAGCGAACGGCCATGGCCCTCGTAGTTGATGCGCAGGATGTCCGGGTCGAACCACACCTCGCGGTCGCCCAGCGTGGATTGTCCCGCCTCCTTGAGCGAGATGCGGTGAACCTCGTTCTTGGTGACGATGTTGCCGCGAGCCTGCTTGCCCTTGATGGCCAGGTCGGCAAGGTTGACGTCAAACTGCAGGATCTTCAGCCTGAATTTGGGTTTGAGGGTGATGCGCAGCACCTCGGCCTCGCCATTGGGGTTGGCGGTGAACCAGGTGATCTTGCTGCCCGGCTTGCCCTGGGTGATGTCGTACTCCTTGTCGCGGGTGATGCCAGTGACGGCAAAGCGCTTCATGTAGGTGGTGCCGCCGCGGCCGTCCAGGTACAATACATTATATATTGTTCGGTCGTCCCCCTTCTTGAACACATTCAGGTAGATGATGTTCTTGCCGACGTAGATTTTTTCGGCCACCTTGACTACCTTGAACTTGCCGTCCTTGTAGAAGATGATGATGTCGTCGATGTCCGAGCAGTTGCAGACGAACTCGTCCTTCTTCAGACCCGTTCCGATGAAGCCGTCGGCGCGGTTGATGTAGAGCTTCTGGTTGGCCTCGGCGACCTTGCTGGCCACGATGGTGTCAAACTCGCGGATGATGGTCCGCCGCGGGTATTTGGCGCCATACTTGGTCTTCAGGCCCTTGAACCACTCGATGGTGTAGTCCGTCAGGTGGGCCAGCTTGTAGTCGATGTCCTTGATGCGCTCTTTTAGGCGTGCGATGTTCTCCTCGGCCTTGTCGCTGTTGTACTTGAGTATTCGCTTCATCGGAATCTCGAGCAACCGCAGCAGGTCATCCTGGGTGATTTCGCGGTAGAATTGCGGTTTGAAGGGCTTCAGTCGCTTGTCGATGTGCTTGAGGGCTCGCTCCTGGTCCTTGGCGTTCTCAAATTCCTTGTCCTTGTAGATGCGCTCCTCGATGAAGATTTTCTCCAACGACACGCTGTGCAGCGACTCCATGGTCTCGCCGCGCTGTATCTCCAGTTCCTGGCGCAGGATGTCACGCGTGCGGTCCACGCTGTAGCGCAGCACATCGCTCACCGTCAGGAACTGCGGCTTCTGGTCCTTGATGACACAGCAGTTGGGCCAGATGGAGATTTCGCAGTCGGTGAAGGCATAGAGCGCGTCGATGGCGATGTCGCTGCTCGTGCCCGCCTGCAGCGAGACGATGATCTCGGCCGTGGCGCTGGTGTTGTCCTCGACCTTGCGGATTTTGATCTTGCCGCGCTCGCCGGCCTTGAGGATGGACTCGATGACCGTGCCGGTCGTCTTGCCGTAGGGCACGTCCTTGACCAGCAGCGTCTTGTTGTCGAGCTTCTCGATCTTGGCGCGCACGCGCACATAGCCGCCGCGCTCGCCGTCATTGTAGTGGCTCACGTCGATGTAGCCGCCCGTCTGGAAGTCGGGGTAGAGGTGGAACTCCTCGTCGCGCAGGTAGCTGATGGCCGCGTCGCAGACCTCGTTGAAGTTGTGCGGCAGAATCTTGCACGACAAGCCGACGGCGATACCCTCGGCACCCTGCGTCAACAGCAGCGGGAACTTGGCGGGCAACGTCAGCGGTTCGCGCTTGCGGCCGTCATAGGACAGACCCCAGTCAGTGACCTTGGGGTTATAGACCGCATCGAGGGCAAACTCGCTCAGGCGGGCCTCGATGTAACGGCCGGCAGCCGCACCGTCGCCCGTGAGGATGTTACCCCAGTTGCCCTGGGTGTCGATGAGCAGCTCCTTCTGTCCCAGCTGCACCAGCGCGCTGTAGATCGAAGCGTCGCCGTGGGGGTGGTACTGCATTGTCAGGCCCACGATATTGGCGACCTTATTGAAGTGGCCGTCGTCGGCCTCCTTCATGGCGTGCATGATGCGTCGCTGCACGGGTTTGAAGCCATCCTCGATGTGCGGCACGGCACGTTCCAGGATGACGTAGGAGGCATAGTCGAGGAACCAGTTCTCGTACATGCCGCTCAGTTGCAGTTTCTTATCTTTGGGTACCTGGTAGGTGGAGTGGGCCTGTGGCTCACCGCCGCCATCACCGCCATCCTCGATGGAGGTATCGGTGTCGGCACTGGCATTGATGTCGTCTTGGGCATTGCCCTCGGCAGGCTCCTGCTGTTCCTGTCCTTCCAGTTCGTCGTCGTCTTTCTTCATATCATTATATGCGTTTTAACCTGCAAAGTTACAAAAAAACGCTGATAACATAACGATGATGTGCTGAAAAGTTAGCGTTTTAGCGTTTTAAGGTGTGGAATAGCATGGGTATAGAGACAAGGAATGACACCCGCGGGTTTTGGACTGCGGGTGTCATTCGTTTCATTCTGTCAAATCTGCCGTCAGATAGGTTGTGCGGCAAATGAGTGACAATTTTCTATTTCTCGGTGGCGCGGGCCTTGAGGGCGCGGGAGACTGACTTGACTTCAGTCGTGGCCTTGGCATCCTCGTCGGGAGCTTTCAGCTTGGCGTCAGAGTCAGAGAGTTCCTTGCCGGGCTCGTAATAGTAGCCACCAGTGGGGCGATAGGCCGTGTAGGTGTAGAAACGGCTATCGGGTGACAAAATGAGGTAGCCATAATCATCGAATCCGTAGTAGAGGTACTCGGCATCGCCATCATAGTACCAGATGAACAGCCTGTTGCCGCGTGTCTCCCAATCAAAATCTACATAATCCAGGCCAAAGACCGTATAGCAGGTGTATCGTCCGGTGTAGTTGCTATAGAAGTCGTAACGGACTGCATCACGCCCCCCAATCTCGTAGGTGCCATAGTAGTCGGTGCCGAACTCTGCAACCCAACTGCCGACGATGTCCTCAATATAGTAGGCCGAGCCCCAGTCGTGGTCATTGCACGAGCTCATGGAGAGCATCAGCAGTGACAGCATCGAAATAAAGTAAAACTTTTTCATAGCGCTATAGAGTTTAGAAATGTTAGTTTTTAGTTTATTAATCCGCAAAAGTAATCAAAAAAATGTAGATTTCAGCAATTTTTTGTAGAAAAGCGCGTGCCACCGGTGTGATTGAGTGGCACGCGCCACCCGGAAATCACTTGATCAGCAAAGTCGTTGCCTCTCAGAAATTCACACCTATGTTTAACGTGAAGCACCCGTTGTGGGTATCGTCGAATTTGTCCTGCCCGATGTTGGCCAGGCCGATGTCGTAGCTGGCGTCAAGGTATAGCATGTTGAAGCCCACGCCGCATCCGATCTTGAGTCCGCCGTCAAAGCGGTTGAAGTAGCCGTCATCAAATGAACCGACCGCCTTGTGCATGCCGTAGTTCTTGATGCTGCCGTCGGTCCCCAGGGCCAGGTAGCCGCCCGCGTAGGGCTGGATGCTGGTGTGGTTGCCGACGAAGTGCTTGTACTTGATGAGCAGAGGCACCTCCAGGTAGTTCAGGTCATAGGTGAACTTGTCTTGTCCAGAACCGCTCTTGCCGCCCTTCTGGGTATAGTAGAGTCCGGTTTCAAAGAACAGGGGAGCATGGTAGGTGAGCTGTGTGCCTGCAGCCAAGCCGATGTTCAGTCCAGACTTGATGCCGCTGCCATCCAGGGCGGGGCTCTCGCTGCTGACGTGGGAGGCGTTCAGGCCCACGCGCAAGCCGAAGTAATATCGATGCCAGCCCATATACTCATTGCCATGACGGCTGACGGTCTGTACCCGGGGCTGTGCAGGGCGTCCATACAGGCGACCCGGTTGAGCTACGGCAGACAGCGTCATAGCCATGCACAGGAGGGTGAAGATGATAGTCTTTTTCATAATCGGTCATGTTTTAAAAGTTATCGTTTCTTGACGTTTAGACCTATCGATAAGGGTCGGGTTTAAACGCAAGAAACACCAAAACCGATGAGTCGTCACTATCAAACGACCAAAGGCTCAAATCAACCGACTAAGCGTTGTGGAAAAAAGACTATCTGAACTTGAGATAATAGATCAGTACCGCCATCAGCAACACGAAAAGGGTGATGATCCACACGGTATAGGGGCGGCGATACTTGCCCTGGTAGAGACGGTAGAACACAAAGAGTACGATCGGAACCATCAAGGGCTGGAAGGGCAAGATGTAACGTGACATCGCGCCTCCCATGACATAGGCAATGGATGCATAGACGATGATGGGCCACCACATCCACACGCTGATGCTCTCCTGCCGGCGCCAACTCATGAACAAGACGTAGAATATGGCCGTACCGCCAAAGAGATACCACCCGTAGCTCAGCCTTGAACATGCGCAAAGCAGGACGGGCACTTCTTTGGGGTAAACTAGGGGAATTGGGAAAGGCAGGGCAAACTGCAGGGCCATTGTCATGGGCAAGAGCAGTAACCGATGCCAGGGGGAATACAGGAAATAAAACCCAAGAACACTGTGGTTGTAAGCTTTCTCGGGGTTAAAAGCACGTTGCATGTTCCAGCCGCCCTCGATCATCTCGGCGTGTTGGCCAAATGAATAGGCAGCAAAATGGTTGCCCAGTAACATCAACAAGGCTACGCATATCAGCAGCCCCAGTGACATGGGCCAATCACGCCTCCAGTGCGGCAGTGTCATGACCAGTACTCCGGGAATCAAGAAATAGAGGAACGTTGTGCGAAAAAACGCCAATAGTAAACACGCAGTGACAAATATCACGATGTCGCGCCAGAGGTGGTGGCGCTCTTCATCGCAGGCAACCATCGATGACAGTGCATAGCCTGCCATCGTGAACGCCAGGAAGGTGGCTCCCTCTTTCAAGATGGTAACCCCAGAGACGAGATAGAAAGGTAGGAGGCACATGATCAACATGCCGCCCAGCATCAGTTTCTGGGATGACAGCGGAATGCGGCCCGAGAGCACGCGACGTGTCATCTTGCCGGTCAGCACCACCGAGGCCAAGGTGAACATCATGTTCATGGCCTGCGGCCAGATAACATTGAGGCCCAATACCTTCCATAAAGCGATCATCATCAACGGCAATCCCGGAAACGCACCGCTGCTGAACTCAACATTGTTGAAATCCCCTGTCATTGCCCACTTGTAATAGTTGCGGGCATCGCCACTCAAGTCGGGCCACTGTAACGAGTAGCCCTTAGGAGCAGACCATGACACCAGGCTGTCATAACCCACAATCGACATGAAGACAGCTATCAATAGCAATACGACATGGGGGGCGGTGCTGGTACCCCTGGCCTTCTTGAGCAGGAAAAGAGGAATCAAGTAGGCGGCCGAGTAGGCGACGGTGATGCGCACGCCATCGCCGAGGCCGAAGTGGCTAATTGCCACAATGGCGAGCACCGCAACGGCAATCACCTCGGCGAGCAGCAAAAACAATCTTGACTTTGTCAACCTCTTTCCCATGAATTAATCACGCGTACCAGCAAATTAGCACGGTAAAGTGCTACAAAAGTATAGCTTTTCATCAGAATTGGCAATTTTTTTGTCGATAGCGTTTTATTTTTCGCCGAAAACATCTAATTTTGCCTTTGGCGAAGATGGACTGAGCCATAACATTTTTCAAAAAGTATTTGATATTGTGCACTACTTGCACTACCTTTGTATGTTTAAATGAAACCTTCGGAATTTACCAGGGCTTGATATTACATGAGCTGCGAACCGATGAGAATAGATGTTGACCATGTGCTCAGGGCAAGACTGCCCCGGCACTATCGCTACATCCCGCGATTTGTCGTGCGGTGGCTTGAACGCATCATCTGTCAAGATAAGCTCAATGCCATTCTCGTCAAGATGGCAGGCAAAAACAGCGTTGATGCCGCCACTGCCGCCCTCGATGAGATGGGCATCACCATCGAATCCTCAGGCCTGGAAAAACTGCCCGAAGGCCGGTTCATGTTTGTCTCCAACCACCCCTTGGGCGGACTTGACGGACTGGCACTCATCTCGCTGCTGGGCAACCGCTATGACCGCAAGATCAAGTTCATGGTCAATGACCTGCTCATGGCCGTTGAGCCCCTGCGCGGTGTGTTCCTGCCGGTGAACAAGTATGGCCGCCAGTCCCGTGCCAGTGCCACCCAGATCGAGGAAGCCCTGGCGGGTGATGAGCAGTTCATCACTTTCCCTGCCGGACTGTGCTCGCGCATGCAACCCGACGGCACTATTGCCGACCTGCCGTGGCAGAAGGCTGCCGTCGTACATGCCGTCAACTACAAGCGCGATATCGTACCCATATATTTTGATGCTGTCAATTCTCGATTCTTCTATCGCTTTGCCAAGTGGCGCAAGCGGTTGGGCCTGAAGTTCAACATCGAGCTGATCTTCCTGCCCAAGGAGATGATCAAGAAGAGTGGCAGCACGCTGCGCGCCGTCATTGGCGACCCCATTCCCTGGGACACGCTTGATGGCGCCCATCCCAAGCAGGAGGCTGCACGCCTCAGAGAGATAGTCATTAACATGTCGAAAACGCCACATAACCAATAATAACGAAAACGTCCTATGGAACCTATTATCGAACCCATCCCCGTTGAACTCATTGAGCAGGAGCTCACTCCCGAGCGCCTGTTGCGTCGCACCAATAAGGCCGAAAACGACATCTATGTGGTGAACGCCCACAACGCGCCCAACACGATGCGCGAGATCGGTCGTCTGCGCGAGGTGACCTTCCGCGCCGCCGGTGGCGGTACGGGCAAGGCGTGCGACATCGACGAGTTTGACCTGATGGATCCACCGTGCCAGCAACTGCTCGTGTGGAACCCTGATAAGCGCGAAATCATCGGTGCCTACCGCTTTATCTGCGGCTGGGACGTGAAGGTGGAAAACCGTGTGCCGCGCATTGCCACGGGACACCTGTTCAACTTCAGCGAGCGATTCCTGAACGAAATCCTGCCCGTGACCATCGAGCTGGGACGCTCGTTTGTGCGTCCCGAATATCAATCGACGCGCGAGGGAGTGCGTGCCCTGTTCGCCCTCGACAACCTGTGGGACGGCCTGGGCGCATTGACTATCATCTACCCCAAGGTCAAGTACATGTTCGGCAAGATGACGATGTACCCGAGCTACGTGCGCGACTGTCGCGACATGCTGTTGTGCTTCCTCAACCTCTACTTCAAGGATAAGGAGGGGATTGTGGTGCCCATCGACCCGCTGCCCGACACCCGCAACGACGATCCCGAACTGATGTCTCAATTTGTGGGCAACGACTTCCGCGAGGACTACAAGCGGCTGAACACCTTCATCCGCAATCACGGCATCAACATCCCGCCGCTGGTCAACGCTTACATGGGTCTGTCGCCCAAGATGTTATTGCTGGGCACTGCCATCAATCGTGAGTTCGGCGATGTGGAGGAGACGGGCATCCTCATCAACCTCGATGAGATTGCCGACGAGAAAAAGCGCCGCCACATCGACTCGTATCTGGCAAACATCGAACGATAATCAGAACACATCATGATGATAAAAAACGTCCTAACATCTTTTATCTTCGCTCTTACCTTGTGTTGTGCTATTGGCGCATCGGCACAGGTGCCAGCAGACTCAACCCTCTATCTTGATTTCCAGAAAGATACTACTCAAGTTGCGGATGGTGTCGGCTGCATTCCTGACTTAAAATATAAGTTGGGCTTTTTTGCCAATGCCGGCAACAGCGAATTGGCACCCTACTACATCAGTTCTAACTGCGGTGGCACCACCACCCAGCAGTACTCAGCCCTTGTCTATGCCGCTGCCAAGCTATGGAACGGTTCCCCGCACAAGCGCTTCTCATGGGGCGCGGGGCTTGAAGTCTGGGGCGGTTATGCGTCTAGTGCCGGCTATCAGCGCTATGCGGGCAATGGGCAGTTTGAGGTGCAAAAGCAACATCCCGCACGGATATGGATTCAAGAAGCCTATCTCGCTGCCAATTACCGCAGCATCTTTGCCGTGGCAGGTCAGGCCCGCAAGGCTTCGCCTATCGTCAACGGCAAGTTGAGCAGCGGCGACCTCGTGTGGAGCAACAACGCCCGCCCGCCAGTGGGCCTGCGTGCCGGTTTCATCGATTTCCAGAACATCCCGTTCACCAAGGGTTGGGTGCAGATTCAAGGTGAATTTGGCTACTTCCGCGAGTTGGACGACAAGTGGCTTGAGAACCACTATAATTACTATAACCACTTCATTACCAAGGGCA
This sequence comes from uncultured Bacteroidales bacterium, assembly GCA_902760865.1. Classification (GTDB taxonomy): domain Bacteria; phylum Bacteroidota; class Bacteroidia; order Bacteroidales; family Muribaculaceae; genus Sodaliphilus. The sequence continues at coordinate 12,330 of CACWID010000019.1, forward strand.
AGTGGCTTCATTACAAAAGCCTGCACCTGCGCACCAACCCCAGTCAGCCTGTCGTGTTCACCATCGGCGCACAATCGTCCTGCCAGTTCGGCGGCACGGCCGATTACTATTGGGACGGACAGGTGGAGCGGACCGTCAAGATGGATGCCGACGCGAAGGCCTTCTGGCGCACGTTCATTGCAGGCAGCGGCGGCAATAGCGCAGGCGACTCGTTTGTCGAGGGTAACCACCTGGGCACTTGGGACATCGCGATTGAGGGGCACCTGAAAGACGGTAAACTGCTGCGTGCCTACACCCAGTGGCTGTGGGAGGACGGTTCGGGCATCGGCAAGATGAACGGCTTTGACGGCCTGTGGGGCTTGGAATACCGCAATGTTGTAGGGCAGCCCTTGATTGATGGTGCTGTCATCGAATACATCGACTTCACCAACCAGAGCGGCCCTATCCACTGGACGCCCAATGACCATCCCGGCACGCCCATCATCAGCCACTCGTCGGGTGCCGATGATTACTACAACAACTACATCTACAATGGCTACCAGAGCCGTGGCATGTCCATCGGCTCGCCCTTTGTCAAGTCACCGCTCTACAACCAGGACGGCTACATGCGTTACCGTGACAACGTGCTGCGCGGTTTCCATGCCGCCATCAGCGGTTGGCTGCATGAGGATTGGTCTTACCGTCTGATGGGCTCTTATCGCAAGGCTTGGGGAACTCCCCTGCTGCCACGGGTGGGTAGCGTCGATGACTTCTCGATGGCGCTCAATATTCAATACCACCCGGGACAGAAGTTCATGGGGTGGATGATCAATGCCACCGCGGCCATCGACCGCGGCAAACTCTACGGCAACAACTGGGGAGGCCAGTTGGGCATTACCTATAGTGGCAACTTTAATTTCAAGAAATGATGAAAAGGACATTATTATATATTTCGCTGTTGATCATGGTGGTTATGTCTCTGGGTAGCTGCACCCGCAACCACGGCGACATCGGCATCTGGTTCGGCACGTGGCACGTTGAGCAGATCACTGCCGGTGGCACCCCCGTCAGCGTCGAGGGCGACTACTTCTTCCAGTTCCAGAACAAGGTGTTCAGGGTGTCAAAAGTCTATGGCCACGAACAACTGGTCGAGAGTTTCGGCATCTGGGATGAGAACGAGGAAATAGGCAAGATGGCCGTCGACTTCCCTGACCCCACGGTCTATTATATCGAGATGCCCGGTTTGGAGGTCCATAATGAATTTACCATCACCCGCAATTCATCCAAGGAAATCACCTTTTCCAAGAAAACCAATGATGGCATAGAATATGTGTACCGCTTGAAGAAGCAACCTTAGCGGAATGATTTTCAGTGACTCAAAACGTCAAAAAGCAGAAAAAAACTCGAGAAATCGATGAATTATTGAAAAAATTCCTATATTTGCACTTTTTGAGGAAATAACTAACAACTAAATAACGATTATCATTATGAAACTTGAAGGAAGACGCGAAAGCGAAAATGTTGAAGATCGCCGTGGTATGGGCACAGGTGCAAAGATTGGCCTGGGCGGTATCGGCGGCCTGATTATTGCCGGACTGATCACCCTGCTGATGGGTGGCAACATCGGCGACGTGCTACAACAGGTGGGCGGCTCGGCTATCCAGACCGAAAACGGTCATGAGGCAACTGCCGAGGAAGAGGAACTCGCTGTATTTGCCAGCCAGGTGATTGCCAGCACCGAGGATGTCTGGGCCCAGATTTTCAAGGAGTATGGCATCGGCCAATATCCCCCTCCCACACTGGTACTTTACACGGGTGCCACCCAGACTGCCTGCGGTCAGGGTCAGGCTGCCATGGGCCCCTTCTATTGCTCGGGTGACCAGAAGGTTTATCTGGACCTGGCTTTCTTCCAGACGATGGACAGGCAACTCGGCGTGAAGGGTGACAACTCCAGCCTCGCCAAGGCCTATGTCATCGCCCACGAAGTGGGACACCACATCGAGTATCTGATGGGTACCCTTGACCAGGCTCACCGCAAGATGCAGGCCACCAATCAGACCAACGCCAACAAGTACAGCGTTCGCCTGGAGCTGATGGCCGATTTCTATGCCGGTGTGTGGGCACACTACGAGAACCGCTACTTCAACTCTATCAGCGACAGGGACCTGCAAGAGGCTATCGACTGCGCTCAGAAGATCGGTGACGACTACCTGCAGAAGCGTGCACAGGGCTATGCACAGCCCGAGAGCTTCACCCACGGCACCAGCGCCCAGCGCATGAAGTGGTTCAAACTCGGTTACCAGACCGGCGACGTGCGCCGCGCCACCACCTTCCAGGAGAGCGACGCCACCCTGTAAACCACACTTTTCAGAATACGCTCCCAACAATTAGCAACGTCAATATCATGGCGTTGCTAATTGTTGGGAATAATAAAAAAGTAGGTTATCATATGCCTGCGAGAATTACTATTGATTCTCGGGATTAATCATTTAATAGGACAGGATATTTTTCAGAGCATTCACCACATGATAAAAGACTTTTTCAAAAAGATAGTTAATATACTTTTACTCCCATTCCGAGAGCACTTCATGTTGTTTCTCGTGTTATCGTTGTTAACGGCATTCGCTCACAGCGTCGGTTATTTTACTACTGTAAACTTTCTGATTTTCAGTTCATTTGTTGCAATCATCATGCATTGCATCAGCCTTTCTTACATTGCCACGTTGCTTATTTCGTTGATTCGTAAGAAAGTGATCAGGAGAATAGTACTCGCAATCATTCTTATATATGTAGTCATTGACTTCATCGTCAATTTTTATTGTGCATTCTATCTGCATCTTCTGTTTGATAATGATGTCGCCTTGCTCATCAAGGAAACGGATCCCAGCGAAGCCGGTGAATTCTTCAGTTCTTTGGTTCCGGCATGGATTGTGCTGACTATTACGGGCGTTTTTGCGCTCATCATCTTGACCTGGTGGTTCATGAAGAAGCGCAACTTGAAGTTCAATTTAGGCAAGAAGGCCTCTGTCCTGGCATTGGGCATAGTCGCTATTTGTATGATGGGCAATCTGCGCGTATGGGAAGTTTGGGAATTTGGACCTTTTAGTCCGATTCACACTTTTGCCCAGAATGACAATCCGTCAGATTTAAGGCTGTATTATACCCATCCGCAGCTTCAGTTTGATGAAAATCAAGAGCTTCCTACAAACATTGTTCTCATCATCGGTGAATCTTTTGGCCGCAGCCATAGTTCAATCTATGGTTATGAAAAGATGACCAATCCGCTGCTTACCAAGCTCAAGGATGATCAATTGCTGTTCTACTTTGATAGCATTTACTCCCCGGCATCCCAAACGGCTAAGTCTCTCAGGTATATGTTGAGTACCTATGATTTGCCTGACGAAGGTAAAGACAAAAAATGGTTTGAATACATATCGCTCATCGAGTTGATGGATGAATGCGGATTTGATTGTTATTGGTTTGGCAATCAGGGACGTGTCGGTGACCATAATGGACCGACCAGGGCTTATGCTCAAGCGTGTGATCATCAGTGGTTCTTGCAGAAGGACAACATCCTGGACCAGTCAGACGTCGTTTTAGTGGACTCAACGAGTCAGTACGTCAGTCAGATTAGCCACAAGAATCATAATTTCATTGTCTATCACATGAAAGGGTCTCATTTTGACTATAGCAAGCGATACCCGCCAGAATTTGCCCGCTTCACGGTGAATGACTATCCTTCAGATCCAGAAAACCATCGATTAGTGCTGTCCTCTTATGACAATTCGATTCTTTACAATGACTATATTGTAAACCAGCTCATGGCGTTTTTTAAAGACACCGAATCGATTATCATCTACCTTTCGGATCACGGGCAAGTCATGTATCGCAACAGCAAAGATCCTGATTACTATGCTCATGGAAGAAAAGAGGACCCTGTTGATTATGCATGTGGCACCGAGATCCCGTTCTTTATTTATGCGTCGCCATTGTATCAGCAGAAACATCCTGAAATCATGGAGCGTATAAAATACCGTCAAGACCATCCAGAAAACTGGAACAGTGATGATCTTCCCTATTTTATTCTAGACTTGATTGGCGTCAAGGAAATCAATCATGAGGATATCCGTTCCAAATCAGTGCTGAATTAACGTCAGTTTGACGAGTTTATCGTGATTGCTAAAAATGGCCTTCAACACTATCTGTCGAAGGCCATTGTTTTATTATGGGGAAGTGATTAGCGTTGATAGATGGCGGTGAAGGTGCGGCCGCTGTTGATGCCGAGGCGGCGGGCCGAGAAGAAGCGGTCGTGCTCGCAGCGTGAGCAGTGTTGCGACAGCACAATGTGACCCGATGACACTCCTGCAGCGATGAGGACGGCACGGTTGGCGGCACGCAGGTCGATGTGGGCTTTGCCTGTGGCGGTGTTGCGTTGGACGATGGCATCCATGTCGAAATTTGCCTTCTTGAAGGCTTGCACCACCTCGTCACCCACCTCGAAGCAGTCCTGACAGATGCTGGGCCCCATAGCCGCATGGATGCAGTCGGGACGGGCTCCCTGTCGGCACATCTCTTTGACGACGGCCTCGGCAATGCGTCCCACCGTGCCTCGCCAGCCCGCGTGGGCAACAGCGATGACGCCAGCTTGTTCGTCGGCAAGGACAATGGGCACACAATCGGCCGTATTGACACCGATAACTACACCCTTGAGAGACGTCACCAATGCGTCAACCCCGTCAAGGGCCGACTCTTGTTTATCAATGTCCAGCGAGCGGAATCGCTCGTCAATCACCGCCACGCGGCACGAGTGGGTCTGCCGCGGCATGACGAGATCCTCCAGGTCAATGCCCAACTGCATGGCCAGTGCAATCCTTGAGTCCAGCACGCGCAGGGCGTCATCGCCCACATAGTCGCACAGGTTCACGCCAGAATAGGGGTTGCGGGCCACAACTGCTCCACGTGTTGTCGAGAACGCCTCCACGCCCTCAACCAGGCAATCAAAATCCAATTTTTCAAGTTCCATCATGATGACAAAGGTAATAAATTATTCCCAAGCTATCGATAGAAATCGGAGAAAAAGAAGTATCTTTGCATCATGACACTGAACACTGCCACCATACTCAATTACAAGAATATCGCCGAAGCGCGGTTGGAATTCTCTCCCAAGCTGAATTGCCTGATCGGTAACAACGGCCAGGGCAAGACCAACGTGCTGGATGCCATCTACTACCTGAGCATGTGCCGCAGCTATGCCTCGACAGGCGACAACAGCGCCGTCATCCGCCACGGTGAGCCCTACATGATGCTGCAGGGCAGCTACACACGCTGCGAGACACCGCTCGAGGTGAGTGTCGCCCTGCAGCGCGGCAAGCGCAAGGTCGTGCGTCGCGACGGCAAGGAATACCAGCGCCTGAGCCAGCACATCGGCTTGTTGCCCGTCGTGATGGTGTCGCCGATGGATTGGGACCTGGTGCGTGGCAGTGGCGACGAGCGTCGCCGTTTCATGGACCTGATCATCTCTCAGAACGATGCTGAGTATCTCGAAGCGCTCATCCGCTATAACAAGGCCGTTGAGCAGCGCAATGCCATGATCAAGAAGGAGATGAGCGATCCGCTGCTCTATGAAACCGTCGAACAGGCCATGGCTCTGCACGCCAACCTCATACACGAGCGCCGCAGCCAGTGGACCGAACGCTTCCTGCCCATCTTCATGCACTACTACAGTGCCGTGGCTGGCGACGGTGAGACCGTGAGCCTCCACTACAAGAGCCACCTCAACGACGGCACGATGGCCGACCACCTGGCCGCGACCCGCCAGCGCGACCTCATCCTGGGCTATACCACCCGCGGCATCCACCGCGACGACATTGAACTCATGCTCGACGGCTACCCCATGCGCCGCACGGGCAGCCAGGGCCAGTGCAAGACCTATACCATCGCCCTGAGGCTGGCGCAGTTTGATTTCCTCAAGGAGAATAACCCTGCTGTGCCCATCCTGCTGCTCGACGACATCTTTGACAAACTCGATGCCGACCGCGTGGAGCGCATCGTCGATGTCGTGTCGAGCGACCGTTTCGGCCAGATTTTCATCACCGACACCAACAGGACCCACCTCGACGAGATTGTCGCCCGCCACAGCGGCGGACACTGCCTGATGAGCGTCGAGGGCGGCAACGTGACGTTGCAGAAAGGAGGCCCCGCATGAAACGCACCGAGGCCCGCAACATCGGTCAGATCATCAATGACCTGCTGCATCACGAGAACCTTGACGTCGCGCTCGATGAGCACCGCGCCAGTGCGCTGTGGCCTGATATCGTCGGCGACGGCATCAACCGCTACACCATCAGGCGCTATGTCAAGGATGGCGTGATGACGGTCTATCTGTCATCGGCGGCGCTCAAGAGCGAGCTGTCGCTTGTCAGGGCCAGCATCATCAGTCGCATCAACGAGGCCCTGGGCCGAGAAATCATCCGAGAAATCATCTTTAAATAAAATATCTAGATGGTCTAGACAATCTAGAAAGACTAGAAAAACAGGTAATAACAATGAACACCCACGCTATAGAAGCCCAATATCCTTTCAAGCGCAGCACGAGCGTGCAACTGCGCTTCAACGACATCGATGCCCTGGGGCATGTCAACAACTCGGTCTATTTCCAGTTCTTTGACCTTGCCAAGACTGAATACTTCGCAGGGCTGGAGGTGAATGCCGACATCAACTGGTGCAAGCCCGCCATCGTCATCGCCAACGTGAACTGCAGCTTCCTCGTTCCCACGGTGTTCCAGGAACCCGTCGAGGTCTTGACCCAGTGTGCCCACCTGGGCAACAAGAGCCTGACGCTGCTGCAGCACCTCATCAACCGCGACACCCGCGAACTGAAGGCCACTTGTGCCACCGTCATGGTCAACCTCGACCCCGAGACCAACCAGCCGGCCCCGCTGCCCAAGGTGTGGCGCGACGCCATCGTCGCCTACGAGGGCCACGAGTAAACGGCATCACCTCCTCCAAAAAAACGGACACTGCGCCATGCTGTAACTGCGCAAAAACAAACCGCCTTGACGGGCGGTTCTTTTTTATAAGTAAAACGTTGTGTTTATTCTTTCTCTGCAGGGCTTTGTTTGGCCGCATTCAATTTCATTTCTTGACGAGTATTCCTGGTCGCCATCTGGTTGACCAAATAGCCCACGCCCAAAATCAGTGAAGCAATTAGCACATACAACAATGCCGCGCCATATCTTAACTGCTTAGCAAATTCAGGGCTGATTGTTGGGCCACCGGGTAATAATTCGCTGAAATCCACTGGGAATGACAAATATACAATGGCACCGCCTAACAACGAAACAAATGAGCCCACGACAGCTTGGCGCCATAGCGTTCCCCATAGACTGTAACCAAACAATTGCCAGTAGACCACAACATAGTAGATCATAACAACGAATGTGGATATAGCTGACTCAAGTATCATGCTATACATCCCGATAAAGATCAAAAAAATGGATAACGTTACCTGGATAACAGCAAAGAAAACTTGTATGAAAAATCCTTGAGGCAAAGTGTGCCTAGTGTTGCGTGGCGAGTAGCGGAACATGATCCATGTAGGGAAAATAGCCAAAGCAGACATGCATAACAGCGTCCAACTATAATGCGCATTGACCCATTCATTGTAACCGCCGAGCGAAACGCCGCCACTCACCTCAGTCAAATCCAGATTGATATGGAAAAGACCAGGAATGACCCAATAAAATATAAATGAGTAGATAACTGCTAGAATGAACAGCATCTTAACGGGCGGGAAACTCACCTGGCGCTTGCCGTTGATGTATTCATCAATCATGTAACCCGGCCGCACTAACAATTGCCACACGCTATAAATCAATGAGCGCGTGCCTAGGCCCCAGATGTCCATCACTCCCTGGTGGACACTGCGCCAGTTAATTTTTCCTTGATCGACCTTTTGGGAGCAACAGGGGCAGTAATTACCCACAAACCGGTGACCGCAACACTGGCAGACATGTTCCTCGGAACTGGTGATGTGAAAGGTGCTCGGGCTGCGTTGCCACTGCTTGAAACGCTGATATTTATCTTTAAGTTGTCTCATATTCATTGAGTTGCAAGATTTCAAAATAATCAAAACCGAAAACCGAGAGACAGGAATCGAGGCTTTCTTTGCACAATGGCCGTCCTGCTCGTGTATTCATTACTTTCTGGCCTGAATGCGTGTCGCTATTCTGTTGATCACATGGCCAACGCCCAACACCATCAGGGGCCATAATAATAGGGCAATCCAACCCATAATATAGCTAGTGGGGTTGCTAGGAGTGTCAACGAGTTTATTATTATATAACTCGGGGAATGCTATTAGCACTACAATGAACAGCGTAAAGAGGCCGCAGAGCAAGACAAATCCCTGCCGCCATAAAGTGCCCCACAAACTGTATCCGAAAAAATGCTTATAAACAATGACATAATAGATCATTACAGCAAAATTAGATGAGAATGAGAGGATATCTGGACCGAAATAATCGAAGGGTGTGAACAGGAACTCCAACACAATTCCAATGACCTGCATAAACACCTGAAGGAAGAAGCCCTCGGGTATCGTGTGGCGCGTGTGGCGCGGCGAGTTACGGAACATGACCCACGTGGGAATGATGGCAAACGTCGCTATGATCAACATCGCCCAGCTGAGATGGCTTTTATACCAGAGATAAAACCCGTTGAGCTCGCCGAGGTCTTCCTCCCCACTTGACAAGTGGGCAATGTCAGGTAAAAACCAGTAAATCACAAACGAATAAATCAGCGTGACGATGAAAAGCATCTTCACGGGCGGGAAACTCACCTGTCGCTTCCCGTCAATGTAGTCACTGATGACGTGACCTGGGCGCAACAGCAATTGCCAGACGGAGTAGAGCAACGAGCGTGTCCCAAGGCCCCAGATGTCCATGACGCCCTGGTGTACGCTGCGCCAACAGATGCGGCTCGTATCTGCCTTTTGGGAGCAGATGGGGCAGAAGTTACCCGTGAAGTCATTTCCGCAGTTTTTGCAGTGTTGGACCTCATCCGACTTGAGATGATATTCATAGGGCTGCTTCTGCCACTGCTTGAAGCGCTGATATTTATCTTTGAGTTGTTCCATATCCTAATGATTTACAGCATTTAATAAGTGTAAAAGAACAATCTTTTTTACCATTAGACGCATTGCTTTCCCCAAAAGCTACAACAAATGACCAAAAACTGAAGAACTACTTTGTGCCATTGCCGTAACGCTCGGACCTTTGCTGTCGTCTGGCTTTGCGCGTGGCGATGCGGTTGATGAGGTAGCCCGTGACTATAGTCAGGGCTCCAAAGAAAATATAGAAGCCGGTCATGAAGCTATTAGCCGGCAACGTGTACCCTGGGGCTATTTGGACGTCGGTGGTAAGTCCCATATAGAAAACCATATGCGCCATCAATAACCAATTACAATAAACAAAAATATAGACAAATGCCAAACGCCACAAGGTGCCCCACAGGCCATAGCCAAACAGCTGCATGTAACCAATGATGTAGTAAGCCGTCACCACGATGTAAGAGATCGAGAGAATGGTCAGCTGCTTGAAAAGGAACCAGCACGGCAGCATCAACAAGAAGAGGGTCACTTGCAGGTCGGCAAAAAGGACTTGGATAAAGAACCCCTCGGGCAGCGTGTGCCGTGTGTGGCGCGGCGAGTAGCGGAACATCACCCATGTGGGGAAGATGACAAAGAAGGACAGTATCAGCATGGACCAACTGAAATGCGTCTCATACCATTCATAAAACGGCTTGGACACATTAGTCATGTCTTGGCCCTTTTCTACAGTAAAACCAAGTTCGTGGTAATCAATGCTATATCCGAGGGCATGAAAGTCAGGCAACAACCAATGGAAGATGATCGCATAGGCCACCGCGAGAATGAACAGCATCTTCATCGGCGGAAAACTCACCTGACGCCTGCCACTGATGTAGTCGCTGATGAAGTAACCAGGGCGCCACAGCAATTGCCAGATACTATACAGAACAGAACGCGAACGCGAGCCCAGGCCCCAAATGTCCATGATGCTCTGGCGCACGCTGTGCCACCCGATGCGTCCCAAGTCTGCCCGTTGCGAGCAGGTAGGACAATAGCGGCCCGTGAAGGTGAGCCCGCAGTTGCAGCAGCGGTGCTCCTCCTCACTCTTGACATATTGCATCGGCTCACGCTGCCAACGCTTGAAGCGCTCGTATTTTGCTTTTAATGATTGCCAATTCATGATTAATCAATGGAGACACAAACTATTCCACTGCAAAAGTATAGAAAAAACCATCATGAAACATTTTTCATCGCTCAAAAACTGAAAACTAGACGAGTATTTCGTACCTTTGCAGGTCGAAAACCATCTTATACCGATTTTATGGACGTTAAACAATCAATGCAAGAAATACTGGAGGCCGAGAGCAAGGCCGTCCTTAACATACCCGTAACTGATGCCTACGAGGAGGCCGTGAACCTTATCGTCGAGCAGGTGAAGCACGAGGGTGGCAAACTCGTCACCTCGGGCATGGGCAAGTGTGGCCAGATTGCCGACAACATTGCCACCACCTTCTCCTCGACAGGCATTCCCGCCATCTTCCTTCACCCCAGCGAGGCCCAGCATGGCGACCTGGGCGTCGTACAACCCCATGACGTGCTGTTGCTGCTGTCCAACTCGGGCCGCACCAACGAGATCTGTGCCCTCGTGTCGCTGGCCCACAACCTGTACCCGCAACTCAAGATTGTGGTTATCACTGGCAACAAGGACAGCGAGCTGGCCCACCTGGCCGACATCTGCCTGTGGACCGGCAACACCAAGGAAGTGTGCCCCCTGGGCCTGACCCCGACGACCTCGACCACGGTGATGACCGTCATCGGCGATGTGCTGGTGGTCAACACCATGCGCGCCACGGGCTTCACTAAGGAGGATTATGCCCTGCGCCATCATGGCGGCTATCTAGGCAGCATCGCCAAGGGGACGAAGTATTAGATTAGTCGCTAGTCGCTAGTCATTAGTCACTAGTCATTAGTCGCTAGTCGCTAGTATTATAAAAACTTTTCAAGAGATAACTCAGATAACCCAAGAAGATGAACTCGCTGCCCATCACCACCGCGCTGCCGCAGCTCAAGAATGACATGACCATCGCACGGGCACAAATGGCCGTGAATGGCACCATGCCGTCGTGCAAGGGACTCGATGATGCTATCGTCACCGAGATGCAGATGTGCTATATCGAGTACCTGATAGCCGACAAGCGCGACCTGGAAGCCGAGCAGGTCATTGAGGAGTTCATCTATGACGACGACCGCATGCAGCAGTTGCCCAAGCTCTATGCCGCTTGGCTCTGGCTGGCCCGCATGTCGTTGCTCATCGACAGCGGCAATCCCTCCCTGTCGCTGGGCGCCGCCGAGAATACCCTGCTCGTCCTCTCAGACCATCAGGGCAAGAAGAGCGAGGACTTCAATGCCATCGTCGCCTCGCTGCTGTTCAACCTGGCGCTGGCCCATCACGGCATGGGTGACAACAGCCGCGCCGCCAAGGAGCTGACCAAGGCTCAGCAGATACTGGAGCGCCTGACCAAGCGCAACGACTCGCGCTTCTCGGCCATGCTCCTCATGGCCGTTGAGGCCTCGACCGAGGTCATCAAGTCCAAGACCAAGCAGATGAACGTGCTGGCCCACTACCATAGCGCCAGCGAGCTGTATATGAGTGAACTCAACAGCGGCGACGCCAATGCCACCCGCACCGCGATGTCCAATCTGGTCGATACCCTCGGCAAGGAGGGAGACATCATGCTCGAGATGGGCAACGGCCGCAATGCCGTCAAATATTACACCAAGGCCCTGCGCTACCAGAAGAAGCTGGGCGACAAGATGGGCCTGCGTGACCTGGAACTGTCCATCGGCCTTGCCAAGGCCCTGATGCGACTCATCAACCGCCGTGCTGCTGCCGAGCAACTGCTGCGCTCCCTGCTGCCGCTGGCCCAGCGCCTGGACGCAACCGCCCAAGTGACCGAAATTCAAGATCTGCTCAATAACAAGAACAAAAACGTGAACATTATGACACTGCTCAAGAGTATTTTCACTGTTGCCCTCATCGTTGTGGGAACCCTGAGTATGCAGGCCCAGCTCATCGTCGGGCATCGCGGCTCGCAATGGGGCGTGGAGAACACGCGTGCGGCCTTTATCAACGGCGCCAATGCTGGTGCCTGGGGACTGGAGTGTGACATCCGCGTGACCGGCGACGGCACCTTCGTCATCAGCCACGACAGCAACTACAAGCGCCTGGGCGGTCCGGAGACCCCGATTGCTGACATGACTACCGAGGCAGTCCTTTCTACCCGCCTGACCAGCAAGCGCCACGGCATCACCTATGCCGGCACGCCATGCACGCTGGGCGAGTTCCTCGACATCTGCAAGGAGTATAATGTCAAGCCCGTCGTCGAGGTCAAGGTGTGCAGCAACATCCATAGCAATACCAAGGCCGAGAATGAGCCCGTCTTTGACGGCATTCCCGCCCTCATCAACCTCATTGACCAGAAAGGCCTCACCCAGCAAGTGGTCATCATCTCGTTCATGCCCGGCGTCGTGGACTTTATTCATCGCCACTACCCTGACGTTACCGTCCAGGTGCTGGCTGGAGACAGCGATGGCCCCATCGACGAGTGGGTGGACTGGTGCATCGAGCACAATATGGACCTGGATGTCGTCCACACCATCATCACCAAGGCAGCCGTGGATCGCCTTCACCAGGCGGGTCTCAAGGTCAACGTGTGGACCGTGGACAAGGTGGAAGACTTTGAGCGCGTCAAGGACATGGGCGTTGACTACATCACCACCAATGCCCGTTTCCCCAAGGAATTATGATTTAGGCTTTAGGATCTATTCACTGTTAACTATTCACTGTTAACTGTTAACTATTCACTATTATCGTGTCAACTGAACTGAATAAAACTGAGGGCGGTAGCGCCCTTCACACACTGCCCCATGTGGATGGTCTCACCGTGGGCATCGTCTGTGCCGAATGGAATGACCAGATTACAGGCGCGCTGTTGCAAGGCGCACTCGACCTGTTCGAGAAAGAAGGGTACGAGGATATCACCGTGGCCCATGTGCCCGGCACCGTGGAACTGACCTATGGCGCAGCGCAGATGGCCCGTAGCGGCCGCTATGATGCGGTAATCATGATCGGCTGTGTCATCCGCGGCGGCACGCCCCACTTCGACTACGTCTGTGACAACGTCACGCAGGGCTGCGCCTATCTCAACGCCACCCAGCAGGTGCCCGTCATCTTCTGCGTGCTCACCTGCGACGACCTGCAGCAGGCTCTGGACCGCGCCGGCGGCGCCTTGTGCAACAAGGGTACCGAGGCGGCCGAAGCCGCCATCAAGATGGCGCACTTTGCCCGTCGGGTTCAAGAATAGTATTTATAGTGACTATAGTGACTATAGGGGCTAGAAGTAGTTCTTCATCAGTTTCTTGACCCTGGGTGAGAGCGCGATGATGGTGAACATCGTGCATAAGGCCATCAGGGCGAAGGCGAGGTCCATGATGCTGACCATGACCTTGAGCGGAATCATCGCTGCCACAACAATCATTGCCAGATAATAGTAGTTGTACCACTTGACATTGTGTGCGCCGAACAGGTAGTTGGTGCACTTCTGGCCGTAGTAGCTATAGGAGAACATCGTCGAGAATGCGAAGAAGAACACAATCGCCATCAGCAGCAGGTGACCGATGCCGGGCAACAGCTGTCCCCAAGCGCCCAGGGCAACGTACAGGCCCTTGGGATCGGTCAGGCCCACGTAGTTGCCGGCGATAATGATGGGGATGGACGTCAAGGTGCATACCAGGCCCGAGTCGATGGCGGGGCCGAGCATGGCAATCAGGCCCTCGCGGATGGGGTCGGTGTTCTTGCTGGCGCCGTGCATCATCGAGGCGGTACCCACACCGGCCTCGTTGACAAAGGCGGCACGCCTGGCGCCCGTGAGGGCCACGTAGGCGAAGGCTCCGAAGCCGGCCTTCATGTCGAAGGCACCCTCAAAAATCTGGCCGAACACACCGGGAATCTCCCTAAAGTTCATCGCCATGATGACAAGCACCATGATGAGGTAGAGCACTACCATGACCGGCACGATGCGCGAGGCAAACAGGGCAATGCGTTTGATGCCGCCCAGGATGACAGCACCCACGATGGCCACCATGATGAGGCCCATGATGAAGCGCAGCGTCAGTGTGTTCTCAATGCCCATGGGCGTGGTGATGACCGTCGTAACGGACTCGACCAGCTGGTTGGCCTGCATGAAGCACAGTGTGCCCACGAGGCCGAAGATCGAGAATGCCACTGCCAGCGGCTTCCACTTGGCGCCGAGGCCCTGTGTGATGATGTACATGGGACCACCTTGGACCTCTCCGGCAGAGTCGCGACCCTTGTACATGATGGACAGCGAGCCCTCGAAGAACTTCGTCGCCATGCCCACCAGGGCGCTCACCCACATCCAGAAGACCGTGCCGGGTCCGCCGATTGACAGAGCAATGGCCACACCCGCGATGTTGCCCATGCCGACGGTGGCGGCAATGGCGCTCAACAGAGCCTGGACCGAGCTAATCTGTCCCGACTGCTTGCCCTGGTCGCTGGCCTGCTTGTCGCGCAGGACGCGCAGCGCCCGCGGCAATCGCCTGATAGACACCGCTCCCGAATACAGGAACAGGAATAATCCACCGCCAATCAGCAGAAAAAACTCCGGGTAACCGCAAACGGCGTCGCTGGCCGTCACAACCCAGTCACCCAACATATCAAGTATGTTTCCCATAATACATTATATTCTTTATTATAGTTTAGCCGCCCAAAGGTACGAAGAAGTTTTCAGTTCTCGGTGCTCAGGGGGGCAAGAATTTCTTGACAGCCTGGAGAACAGGGAAGAGATAGAAGCAATAGTTCCTATAGTGACAATAGTTGCTATAGTGGCGATAGGATTTATAGAATGGGTCGTTTTTGCAATCGTTTTCAGGGGGTTGTCTAGAAAAACTCGCGGGACGGGGCTATCAAATGGAAACTTTTTACTACCTTTGCCTTGTAATCACCAATTTAACTGCGCGAATATGAGAAAGAAAAAAAATCTTGCTATCATCAACGACGATCCGTGGCTGGAACCCTACAGCGACGCCATCAACGGCCGCCATCAGGATGCCGTGAACAAGATTGAGGAACTCACTGGCGGTACCGGCAACCTTGTCGAGTTTGCCAACGCCTATAACTACTATGGCCTGCACCGCACAGCCGACGGCGGTTGGGTCTTCCGCGAATGGGCCCCCAATGCCACCGAGATTTATCTCATCGGGCAGTTCAACGATTGGCGTGAGTGCACGCCCTATCGGCTGAAGCGCCTGGACGGCGGCAACTGGGAAATCGTGCTGCCCGAGCGTGCGATGCACCATGGCGACCTCTACAAACTGCGTGTTCACTGGCAGGGTGGGGAAGGCGAGCGCATCCCGGCGTATGCCACCCGCGTTGTCCAGGACGAGCAGACCTACATCTTTTCGGCCCAGGTCTGGTCCCCCGAGGAGACCTACGAGTTCAAGGTGAAAAAGTTTGTGCCGAATACCCGTCCGTTGCTCATCTATGAGTGCCACATCGGCATGGCCCAGAACCGTGAGGGCGTGGGCACCTACGAGGAATTCCGTGTCAACGTGCTGCCTCGCATCGTTGCTGACGGCTACAACGCTATCCAGATCATGGCCATCCAGGAGCATCCCTACTACGGCTCGTTCGGCTACCATGTGTCGAGCTTCTATGCCGCCTCGTCGCGTTTCGGCACCCCCGAGGAGCTGAAGCATCTGATTGATGATGCCCATGCCCAGGGTGTGGCCGTCATCATGGACATCGTCCACTCCCATGCCGTGAAGAACGAGGTCGAGGGCTTGGGCCGCTTTGACGGCACGGGCGACCTGTACTTCTATGGCGACGACAAGCGCGAGCACCCCGCATGGGACTCGCTGTGCTTTGACTACGGCAAGAACGCCGTGCTGAACTTCCTGCTGTCCAACTGCAAATATTGGCTGGAGGAGTACAAGTTTGACGGTTTCCGCTTCGACGGTGTGACCTCCATGCTGTATTACAGCCATGGCTTGGGACAGGCCTTCGGCAGCTATGACGACTACTACAACGGCGGTGAGGACACCAATGCCATCACCTACCTGACGCTGGCCAACGAGCTGATCCATGCCGTCAATCCCCATGCCATCACCATCGCCGAGGAGATGAGCGGCATGCCCGGCCTGGCACGCCCGTTCAAGGACGGCGGTATCGGCTTTGACTACCGCATGGCGATGGGCATCCCCGACTACTGGATCAAGACCATCAAGGAGCGCAAGGACGAGGACTGGAAGCCGACGTCCATCTTCTGGGAACTGACCAACCGTCGCGCCGACGAGAAGACCGTGTCCTATGCCGAGAGCCATGACCAGGCGCTCGTGGGCGACAAGACCATCATCTTCCGCCTCATCGACAAGGAGATGTACTGGCACATGATGACCGATGACCATGACGGAACCGTGGACCGCGGCATGGCGCTGCACAAGATGATCAGGCTGGTGACCGCTTCGCTCATCAATGGCGCTTACCTCAACTTCATGGGCAACGAGTGGGGTCATCCCGAGTGGATCGACTTCCCGCGCGAGGGTAACGGCTGGAGCTACAAGTATGCCCGCCGCCAGTGGGACCTTGTGGACCGTGAGGACCTCAAGTACCAGTTCCTGAACAACTGGGACAACGACATGATTCACCTCATCGGAGGTGTGAAGAACTTCCAGAAACTGCCTGTGCGCAAACTGTGGGACAAAGACGACGACCAGGTGCTGGCCTACATGCGCGGCGACCTCGTGTTCGTGTTCAACTTCAGTCCCACGCAGTCCCATGTGGACTACCCGATGCTGGCCCCCGAGGGCGAGTATCATGGTGTGTTTGACAGCGACGATGCCCGCTACGGCGGCTACGGCAACATCGACAGCAGCGTGAGTCACCTCACCGAGCACGACGGCCTGTATGCCGACGCCCACCTGGGCTGGCTCAAGCTCTACCTGCCCGCCCGCAGCGCCCAAGTGCTGCGGATGAAGGCCCCGCGTCGCCGTACGAAGTCTAAGCCTAAGGCCTGAGACTTGACGTAATCAGAGCGGAAAATGTCAAAAAAATTGGCATTTTCCGCTTTTTTTTGCCCAAACCCTAAAAAGCTTTTTGTCATATTGGGATTGATGCAAAAGAATAGTTAATTTTGCCTATGAAAATGTATCGCGATTGAAGAAACGTATTGCCCAGACCATGAAATCATCCTTATGGATTACCCGACGGGCAATTCAGTTCACGTTTCTCAAGTATAAATAGCCGCCATGGTGAACTGCTCTGGCATTTTTAAGAAATATGGAAAAACGAAATCACCTACTCCAATCAATCATCGTATTGTTGGCCATGTTTTGTGTGCCGGTAATGGTCATGGCCCAGGGCTTCAGTTCGCCTGCCGGCATATCGGAGGCCGACGATCAGACTACCGTTGCTGTCACGGCCGGTGTCAGGGCTCCTGCACTGGTGCCGCTGGATTCCCGCACTGGTGACGTGAATCTTGACGGTGCGATCAACATTAATGATGTTACCGACCTGATCAACATGCTCCTCAAGCACAATATTACCTCATCAGGCGACGTGAGTCAGGATGGCCAGGTCAATATCAATGATGTGACCGACCTGATTGATATGATTCTCAGGGGAGGCAACAAGTATGACATGACCGACGCCCTGGCCGCCCTCCACGAGGTTTATTACTCGATGCGATTGGCCGGCTGGTCCTCAACGGGCAATACCCATCAGTCCTTCGGCATCAGTGCCTTCAACCTGATGGCCGAGGTCATGGGCGACGACATGATCATGGGAGCCCAAGGTTCGGGCTGGTTCTGGTTTGATGCAGGTTATAACGTGAAGACACGTTACACCAGCAGCGCATGGCGCAGCTATGATCTGTGGACAGCCTACTACACCTGGATTGCCAACGCCAATTACCTGTTGAGCGCCTGCCAGACGATGACTGGCACGGCAGCCGAGAAGAATTATGTCATGGGCCAGGCCTATGCCATCCGCGCCTACAGCTACTTCATGTTGGCTCAATCGTTTGCCCGCACCTACAAGGGGCACGAGAGTGACCCCTGTGTGCCTCTGTTCACTGGTACAGTCTGGAACGGCACAACTGCGGCGCTGCGCTCGACTGTAGCCCAAGTGTATGCCCAGATTGACGCCGACATCGCTCAGGCCGTCAGCTTGCTGAACGGCACCACCCAGTTGAATCCCGAGCACATGGGCTATGCCGTCGCCCTGGGCCTGCGTGCCCGCATTGCCCTAGTCAAGGAGGACTGGGCGACAGCCTATAACTCGGCTGTTGCCGCCATCAACGCCAGCGGCAAGAGTATTCAGAATGTGAACGCTTTCGCTGGCTTGAACGATGTTACTGCCGGCAACGTCATGTGGGGCGCCGATATTCCGGAGCAAGAGTCCGGTATGTATGCATCGTTCTTTGCCCATATGTCTGCTAACATCGCCTATGGCCAGCGCGCTCCCAAAATGATTTCGCTCTGGCTTTATAATAAGATGAGTAACACCGATGCCCGCCGTGCCTGGTGGAGGACCAATGATACCGGGGCTGGCCCCGCAGGCTATGTGCAGCAGAAGTTTAATGTGGTGCCCGGTACTGAATGGGAAGGCGACTACATCTGGATGCGTGTCGAGGAGATGTACCTCACCGCTGCCGAGGCTGCTTGCCGTCGAGGTCAGACGACCACAGCCAAGAATTACCTCAACAACCTGATGGCCAAGCGTGACGCCAGCTACAGCTGTTCCAAGACGGGTACCCAGTTGGGAGCCTTGACCACCGACGAGACCGGCTCGCTGCTCGAGGAAATCCTCATCCAGCGCCGCATTGAGCTGTGGGGCGAGGACGGACGCATCTACACCATCCGCCGCTTGCGTCAGGGCTTTGAGCGCACTGAAGAGAATGGTTGGCCTACTGGCCTCACGCTGCCGAATAGGCATCTGCAAGATCCCGAGTCTTATGCATGGGTAATGACGCTTCCCCTGTCAGAATTCTACAATTATTACTCGAGATTGATTGAAAGTGTAGATCAGAATCCTATAGATGACTATCCTAGCGGCACTGTTGTCGATGTTGAACGCAATCCGCAGCACATTTCGATTGACGTCGCATCATTGAGCTATAGCATTTCGCCCAACGAGTTGTTGACCATTACGATACCCATCACTCGCCCGTCAGTGAGCAGTAAGCCCTACTATGCTTTGATCAGGTTTGGTAATACCTACGATTATGCCTATTTCGCTCCATATTCGCTCCAAGGTTATGCAATATTCAGTTACTCAAGAGATTATATAACCCATGAGACTTTGACTGTTTCGCTGACTGACATTGAGCAAGCCGTCGCTACTTCCAGCCAACGCACGTCGATGACGGTTGATATTACAGTTCTCAACAAGAATCCTGAGGGACAGCATATCTCATTTGAGACCGCTTCCCAGGAGCTGACGACAGAACAGAGTTATCTGTATAGTGTTCCCATTACCGTGACACGTGCCAAAACAACCGATAGTTATTCCGCCCACCTGTTTATTACCGACGTCGACGGAAGCGAATACGATCAATGGGTTAATTTCGCTTCAGGAGAAAGTACAGCGACAATCTACAAATCTTTTTCTGAGATGGAATTAGGTCATAGCTATTCACTCGTGTGCCGTCTTTCAGACGACGATATAGCCACTGGCAACCCCGCCCTGGGGCAACAGATCACGACAACCACGGTGACTGTGACCTGCACGAGTAATTGGGAAGACATGGGCACTGGAGTTTACAACTCGCCGGATTTCTGGCAAGAAAGCTTGACTCGCGTTTTCCAGCGAAACAAAAGCAACCCCAACATGTATCGCATCAAGGGTTTGTATAGCGACAACTATGACATCGTCTTTACCATTGAAGACGGAATGGTATATATTGAAGAACAACCATGCTTTATTTCTTCTTCTTACGGCCTCGTGTACATGCATGGCAACTTGGATGGGGTAGTAGGCACTGCCGGGCCTTATAATGCTGCAACAAAAACAGCCTCGTTGACTATTCGTTATTATGTTCCTGGTGTGGGCCAGTTTGGTACATTCCAAGATTCAATGACATTGCCCTAAGGGCACTTGAGTCATCACCGTAAAGTAAGGATGGGTGCCCTGGCAAGGAGCATCCATCCTTATTTCTTTGCTTTGTTCCCCATGGAATCGCGCTGGGAAGACATTCAAGACTTGTTGCGGGATTACTCGCAGGGGGCGGGAGGATCGGCCGGCGATTGCTGGGCGTCTTTGGGGGTGACGGGGCGCCACAGGTAGAGTTTGTCGCTGGGGCGGATTTTCTCGGGGACGGCGATGGAGAAGTGCTCGCCCTTGACGGTCTTCTCGACGGGCTTGAGGTCCACGCGGATTTCCTCGATGGTCAAGGGGATGGCGCCCGTGGTGGGGCCGATGATCCATGCCTCGTCGCCGACGTGGAGTTCGCCGGCCTCCATGAGGAACTCGGCGACACCCAGCTTGCTGTAGTAGCGGATACCCTTGGCGGCATAGACTTTTACTCTGGTGGCACTGGAGCCGTACTTGGCCGACCACTCGCCCAGGCGCTGGCCCATGTAGTAGCCGTCCCAGAATCCGCGGTTGAAGACCTTGCCCAGGCGCTCGTTCCATTCGTTGATGCGCTCCTCGGTATAGGTGCCGCCACAGATGGCCCGCAGCGCTTCGTCATAGCAGCCGACGACGGTGCGGACGTATTCGGGACCTCGGGCACGGCCCTCAATCTTGAAGACGGTCACGCCGGCATCCACCATCTTGTTGAGGAAGTGGATGGTCTTGAGGTCCTTGGGCGACATGATGTATTTGTTCTCGATATTGAGTTCATCGCCGTTGACCAGGTCGGTGACGCGGTAGCCGCGACGGCAAATCTGGCGGCAGGCTCCGCGATTGGCGCTGGTGTTCTCCTGGTGCAGGCTCATGTAGCACTTGCCCGAGACCGCCATGCACAGGGCACCGTGGCAGAACATCTCCAGCCTGACGCGTTCACCATGGGGTCCACGAAGGTCATTTTCTTCGATGAAATGGGTGATTTTGGTCACCTGTTCCAGGTTGAGTTCGCGGGCGAGGACCATGACGTCGGCCCACTGGCTGTAGTAGCGCACCGCCTCGCTGTTGCTCACGTTGACCTGGGTGGAGATGTGGACCTCCACGCCGATGGAGCGGGCAAACATGATGGTCGCCATGTCGCTGGCGATGATGGCGCTCACCTGGGCATCGCGTGCGGCGGTGACGATCTGGCGCATGTAGTCCATGTCCTCGTCATAGACGATGGTGTTGACCGTGAGGTAGCTCTTCATGCCGTGCTCGTGGCACCACTGGGCGATGGTGCGCAGGTCCTCGAGCGTGAAGTTGACGCTGGAGCGCGAGCGCATGTTCAGGCCCTCGATGCCGAAGTAGATGGCGTCGGCACCGCCCTGGTGGGCGGCATACAGTGATTCCCAGGAGCCCACAGGGGCCATGATTTCAAAATCAGATCGGTTCATATTCTAGTTCTTTTTAAACTACGAATTACGCGAATTATACTAATTTTTGGCATCCGCCTACTTATTATTTCAAATTTCACGAATGGCCTCTACAGTTTAAACTACGAATTACATGAATTAAACTAATTTTTGGCATCCGCTTACTTATTATTTCAAATTACACGAATGGCCTCTACAGTTTAAACTACGAATTACGCGAATTAAACTAATTTTTGGCATCCGCTTACTTATTATTTCGAATTACACGAATGGCCTCTCCAGTTTAAACTACGAATTACGCGAATTAAACTAATTGGCATCCGCTTACTTATTATTTCGAATTACACGAATGGCCTCTCCAGTTTAAACTACGAATTACGCGAATTAAACTAATTTGGCATCCGCCTGCTTATTCTTATCGAATTACACGAATGGCCTCTGCGTTTAAAACTAGTAATTTGTAGTTTTATTTCTCATTTACTTTGTTGTTTATTGATGTTGCAAAAGCGTTCGGTCTTTAAACTGGTCTCGCCAAAATTAGTCAAATTCGTGTAATTCGTAGTTTATATTGTAATTATCGTTCTTTCTTGCCGGTGAGGATGCCCTTGATGTCGTAGAGCTTGTTGAGGGCCTCGACGGGGGTGAGGTTGTTGATGTCGATGGTGAGGATCTCGTCGCGGATCTGGCTCAAGACGGGGTCGTCGAGCTGGAAGATGGAGAGCTGATAGCCCGAACGGCTGCTGGCGACGTCTCCCAGGTCCTTGGTGATGGCGCTGCCTCCCTGGCTGTTGGCCTCGAGCTGCTTGAGTACCTCATTGGCGCGCTTGACGATGGTGGGCGGCATGCCGGCGAGCTTGGCCACGTGGATGCCGAAGCTGTGTTCGCTGCCTCCCTTGACCAGCTGGCGCACAAACACCACCTTGCCGTTGATCTCCTTGACGCTGACGTTGTAGTTGACGATGCGCTTGAAGGACTTCTCCATCTCGTTCAGTTCGTGGTAGTGGGTGGCAAACAGCGTCTTGGGGTGAGTGGCATGCTCGTGGATGTACTCGACGATGCTCCATGCGATGGAGATGCCGTCGTAGGTGCTCGTGCCGCGTCCCAGCTCGTCGAACAGGATGAGGCTGCGCTGGCTCATGTTGTTGAGGATGGCGGCGGCCTCGATCATCTCGACCATGAAGGTCGATTCGCCGAGCGAGATGTTGTCGCTGGCGCCCACGCGGGTGAAAATCTTGTCCACGACACCGATGCGCGCCTGCTCGGCGGGAACGAAGCTGCCCATCTGTGCCATGAGGGTGATGAGTGCCGTCTGTCGCAGCAGTGCCGACTTACCGGCCATGTTGGGACCGGTGATGATCATGATCTGCTGCTCGTCGTTGCTCAGGCGGATGCTGTTGGGCACGTAGGTCTCGCCCGGAGGCAGCTGGCACTCGATGACCGGGTGCCGGCCCATGGCGATGTCGATGTCCAGGCTGTCGTCGAGCACCGGGCGGTTGTAACGGTTCTCCATCGCCACGCGCGTCAGGGCGTTGAGGCAGTCGAGCTGTGCGATGATGGCGCTGTCGCTCTGGATGGCGGGGATGAACTCGGTGACGGCGGTCACCAGTTCGTTGAACAGCCGTGTCTCGATGATGAGAATCTTCTCCTCGGCACCGAGGATTTTCTCCTCATATTCCTTCAACTGCTGGGTGACATAGCGCTCGGCATTGACCAGCGTCTGCTTGCGGATCCACTCGGGCGGCACCTTGTCCTTGTGGGTGTTGCGCACCTCGATGTAGTAGCCGAACACGTTGTTATAGGC
Source organism: uncultured Bacteroidales bacterium (assembly GCA_902760865.1). GTDB lineage: Bacteria > Bacteroidota > Bacteroidia > Bacteroidales > Muribaculaceae > Sodaliphilus. Next base: position 35,756 of record CACWID010000019.1, read on the forward strand.
AATCTTCAGGCTGGGGATGCCTGTCTGGTCGCTCAGTTCGCGCTGCATGGCCACCAGGTAGTCCTTGCCGCTGCTCGAGATGTCGCGCAGCTCGTCGAGCTGGGCATCGACGCCGCGGCAGATGACGTTGCCGCGGTTGGTCTGGTTGGGCGCGTCGGGGTTGAGTTCGCGCTCGATGCGGTCGCGGATGCTGGCGCAGGGGTTCAGCTGCTCCCCGAGGCTGTTCAGCACGTCGCAAGCGGCCTGCTGGCAGTACTGCTTGATGGGCTCGATGGCCTGCAGTGCGCTCTTGAGCTGCACCAGTTCGCGTGGCGTGATGCGTCCCACGGCAGCCTTGGACGTGAGTCGCTCGAGGTCGCCGATGAGTTCCAGGCGCTCCTTGATGAGTTCGCGCCCGTCGGGGTCCCGCATGAAGTGCTCTATCACGTCGAGGCGTCGGTTGATGGCCTTGGCGTCCTGCAGGGGGAACAGCACCCAACGGCGAATCATGCGTCCGCCCATGGGCGAGATGGTACGGTCGATGACATCGAGCAGCGACTTGCCGTCGTCGCTCATGGGCGCCACCAGCTCCAGGTTGCGGATGGTGAACTTGTCGAGCCGCACATAGCGTTCGGCCTCGATGCGCGCCAGCGTGGTGATGTGTCCCAGCTGGGTGTGCTGGGTGATGTCCAGATAGTGGAGGATGGCACCGCTGGCGATGATGGCGTTGTCCATGCTCGAGATGCCGAAACCCTTGAGGCTGCGGGTCTCGAAGTGCTTCAGCAACCGATCGTTAGCAGCCTCGAGGGTGAATACCCAGTCCTCGAGGTCAAACGTCAGGTAACGCGACGAGAACGTCGCGGCAAAGCGCTGGCGGTTGCTGCGCTCGATGAGCACCTCCTTGGGCGAGAAATTGACCAGGAGTTTGTCGATATACTCCTCGTTGCCCTCGGCCGTGAGAAATTCGCCCGTGCTGATGTCCAGGAAGGAGACGCCCAGCATCTTCTTGCCGAAGTGGACCGCTGCCAGGAAGTTGTTCTCCTTGCGGTCGAGCATCGTGCCGCCCACGACCACGCCGGGGGTCACCAGTTCGGTGATGCCGCGCTTGACGAGTTTCTTGGTCAGCTTGGGGTCCTCAAGCTGGTCACAGATGGCGACGCGCTTGCCCGCCCTGACGAGTTTGGGCAGGTAGGTGTCCAGGGCGTGGTGGGGGAATCCCGCCATCTCGGTAGCCGCAGCGGCACCGTTGCTGCGTCGCGTCAGGGTGATGCCCAGTATTTCGCTGGCAGTGACAGCGTCCTGCAGGTAGGTCTCATAGAAGTCTCCCACACGGAAGAGCAGTATCGCGTCGGGATGCTTGGCTTTCATCGCGACGAACTGCTTCATCATTGGCGTATTGAGCGGGTCCTTAGCCATCTTTTTCTCTTGTGATTGGTTTTAACTTACAAAGGTAGTAAAAAGTTTTCAGTTGGTAGTTGGCAGTTTTCAGTTTTTAGTTGAGGAGGAAGTATTTTATAGGGCCGCGACTGAGTCGCGGCACGGGGGACCTTGATCATATCCTGCCAGAAGTGGGGGCTGTTTGTGGCAGGCATGGTTTTTGCTTTTTTGATGGGTGATGTTTATCTATACATATACTGAAGCAGAGGGGTCCGAGTCACGCCGCGTGGCTGGGGAAATTGACCATGTGATGAAGCCTACCTTCGGCGACAGGCCTGGCGCCAACGGCCGTGAATATACGGGTCCGCGCCTGAGCGCAAGGATGCTGCTGGAGTATGAGGCTGCCCGCAATGAATTGCTCAACGGCATCATCACCCCCGAGATGGTCGAGCTGGTTGACATGGACAATTATGTCATCGGCATGAACGTGAAATCACCCTGTGGACTGACATTATGTCATGCGGTGCAAGGTTCCAATGTGCGAGCCCGCATCGACATCGAGGACCAGCACTTCCACCTGCAGTGGAGCGCGGCTCCGATGGAGATGATAGAACGTGGCCGCATCGTGGCATCGTCACAGGTGTTTCTGGAGCACGCAGCCGAGTGGAAAGAACAACTGGCTGCCGCCTTCAAGGCCGACAGCAAGGGCGTGAAAATGCGCAATATGACCCTGAACAACATTGATGCCTACCTGCAGCGCTACTTCGACGGCACGGGCATCACTTATTTTATGGACAAGCGCCATGCCGACGGTCATAAGGCCCGGTTGCTCATCCACCTGAACCGCTACAAGACGTTGGACCTGCCCATTCCCCACGACGACTTTATCAACCACCTGGACCTGGTGAAACCCTACATGGTGGAGTTTGCCTATATGGCCCGCGACGGACGTTTCACCGTTCGCGGCGAGGTGCGCGATGACTGGCAGCAGGCCCTGCCGCCCGAAGCCACTGAGGACGACGAGAAGCCGCAGCCCCAAGGTATCAAGGGATGGCTGCACCGTCTGCTCGACGGCAAGGGAGACCGGCCCGTCGAGGCACCTAAGAGCGAACTGCAGCAGCAGATAGACACCTACTTTGAGGGCAAGCGCTGGCAATATCACCTCGTCGAGGACGAGGAGAGCGGCCGTCGCGAGCTGCACATCAGGCTGAGCCGTGGCAAGTCCATGATCATCGACCTGAGCCAGGGCGGTGACATCGAGTCCCGCATCAAGCACGACATGGGCTACATCCCGCGGCTGGCCGAGCTGGCCAAGCTGTTCCCCTACCGCCTGACCGGTCCCCGCAAGAAGGTGGAATGGATCACCGCACCCCTCAGCGAAACTAAAGACTAATGACTAATGACTAAAACTAACAACTAAATACTACAATATGGCTATCACCATCAACACCGGCGACCTCAAGACCATTCTCGAGACCACGCCATCGACACAGAACATCCTGCTCGTGGGAAAGCACGGCATCGGCAAGAGCGAAATCATCACCCGCCACTTTGAGGACCAAGGCATCCCCGTCATCGCCCTGTTCCTGGGGCAGATGAGTGACCCGGGCGACCTGATCGGTCTGCCCAACAAGGATGAAGCGACCGGCAAGACCGAGTTCATGCCGCCCTACTGGTTCCCCATGGACGACAAGCCCGTGGTGCTCTTCCTAGACGAGATGAACCGCGCCCGTCCCGAGATCCTGCAGTCGGTCATGGACCTGTCGCTCAACCGCAAACTGGCAGGTCGCTCGTTGCCCCCCGGCAGCCGCGTCATCGCTGCCGTCAACGACGGTGAAGAATACCAGTTGACCGATCTGGACCCCGCTCTGGTGTCGCGCTTCAACGTCTATTTCTTCTCGCCGACAGTGGGCGAGTGGCTCTTCTGGGCCAAGCAGCACGATGTTGACCCTCGCGTGATTACCTTTATCGAGGAGCATCCCGACGAGCTCGAGAAGAACGTGGATATCAACAAGGGCACCTTTGACAAGACGCCCGACCGCCGTGCATGGGTTCGCGTGTCGGGTTTGCTCAAGAGCATGGCCATCACCACCGACACCGACATGAACCGCCTGGCCAAGATGATCACCGGTGTTGTGGGTGCGAGGTCGGCATCCATGTTCATGCAGTCCCTGAACCAGTCGCGCATGCTCACCGCCCGCGAGGTGCTGAGCGACTTCGCCTCCTGCCAGGGCGACTTGGCGTCCTATACCATGCCGCAGATTGCCATCATCAACGAGGGCATCTACCAGGTGCTGGAACTGGGCGTGGACAAGCGGGCGACCGAGGCCGTCGGCCGCAACCTGGTGCGCTACATCCAGTGGATGCTGGGCAACGGCCGCCAGGAAGCGATAGCCCACTTCGCCTCCTTCTTTGAGAACGCGACCTATCCTAACGCCAACGCCTTCATCATGATGGATTGCCGCGAGGCGCTGCAGCTGATTAACGAGATGATCAACGCCTTATGACCGTCGGCGAGCGCATAAAGACCATCAGCCAGGACTGGTTCCTCACTGAGCCGCTCATCTTTGCCGTGCTGTGTACCCATGCGCTGAAGCGCAATGACAACATGGGGTGCGACATGCGTTGCGGCAAGGGACTCATCGAGTACAATCCCGAGCGTCTGGAGCACTTCGATGACCAGCAGCTGGCCCTTCGTCTCAAGGCCGAGGTGGTGCGCATCATCTTGAAGCATCCCTATCAGCGCCAGCCCTACAATCCCCGTCGCGACGTGATGCGCCTGTCGAGCGACCTGACGCTGTGCGACAACCTGGAGGGCATGGATACCATCGGCCTGGAGCCTCCGGCAATCTTTGACGTGCCCCGTGACCAGGCCTTTGAACAGTACTACTCGCTCATGGCGGGCAAGGTGATGCAGCTCGAGCAGGATGCCGACGGCGACGGCATGCCCATCGACATGGACCTGCCCGGCAAAACGCAGGGCGAGGGAGACAGTGACAGTAGCGGAGATGGCAGTAGCAACGGTCTGACCGACAGCCTGCTGGACGCCGACGCCGGGGCCTCGCTGTGGGAAGAAGACGAACTGATGACCGAGAAGGTCAACCACGAGATTGAGACCGCACAGCGGTGCAACCAGTGGGGCTCGCTGGGCGGCGACCTGCGCGCACTCATCGAGAGTACACTGGTGAGCAAGCAGAACTTCCGTGCCATCCTCAGCCAGTTCCGCGCCAGCATCCTGAGTACCAAGCGCCACCTGACGCGCATGCGTCCCAACCGGCGTTATGGCTGGGATGCCATGGGCAGCCAGTATGCCTACAGCACGCGTCTGCTGGTAGCCGTTGATGTCAGCGGCAGCGTCCCCGACGAGGATATCAAGAAATTCCTTGCCGTCATCAACCGCTTCTTCAAGCAGGGCATCGAGAGCATCGAGGTCATCCAGTTTGACAGCAAAATCACTACCGAGAAGCCCTTGCTGCTCAAGCAGGCCGCCAACGGCATCCGCGTCATCGGTCGCGGCGGCACAAACTTCCAGCCCGCCATCGACTTCTACTACGAGCACGAGGAATATGACGGCCTGGTATTCCTGACCGACGGCTATGCCGCCGTCCCCAAGCTGCCCATCGACAAGCGCCACAAACCGCTGGCATGGATTCTGACCACGCAAGGCGGCAATGAGGACATGCTGAGGCCCCTGGGCCCCGTCGTCCGGATTACCGGCCTCTGAGGCATCGGCACAGCGAGTAAAGTGCGCGTAGCGCAGGAGGAATTATTCTTCGGTAGCCTCAACGCCCCCCGGCCCCCTCTAAGATTAGAGGGGGAGTTGAGAATCAGTACTTTATTTGGATTCTTTGAGAGCTGAAGGTTTTCGGATTAACTACGGATTACGCTGGTCAAACGAACAATTACATTCGTTTAACCAGCGTAATCTGCGTTATGTCGACTAGGCTGTCGTGCTTAGGCGAGCTTAGCGAGAGCGGCGGCGATGCGCTTGGCAGCCTCGCGCAGGTTCTCGTCACTGGTGGCGTAGCTCAGGCGGATGTAGCCTGGGCAGCAGAAGGCGCTACCTGCAACGGTGGCGACGTGTGCCTCGTTGAGCAAGTAGAGGGCGAGGTCGTTGTCATCGTTGATGACGGTCTCGCCAAACTTCTTACCAAAGTAATACTCAACCTTGGGGAACGCATAGAAGGCACCATCGGGCATATTGAGCTCGAAGCCGGGAATCTCCTGCAGCAGACCGACGATGAGGTTGCGGCGGCGCTCAAAGGCAACGCGCATCTCCTCGACACAGTCTTGAGGGCTGTTATAAGCAGCCTCGGCAGCCTTCTGGGCGATTGAGGATACACCGCTGGTGTACTGACCCTGCAGCTTGGTGACGGCCTTGGCCACCCAGAGAGGAGCAGCGATGTAACCGATGCGGTAACCCGTCATGGCATAGGACTTGGAGACACCGTTGACAATGACCACCTGATCCTTGATTGCGTCGAACTGGGCCAACGACTCGTGCTTGCCCACATAGTTGATGTGCTCATAGATTTCGTCGGCGATGACCATCACGTTGGGGTGGCGCTCGAGCATCGTGGCGATAGCCTTCAGCTCGCCATAGGTGTAAATGGCGCCACTGGGGTTGCTGGGCGAGCAGATGACGATGAGGCGGGTCTTGTCGGTCATGACAGCCTCCAGCTCGTCGGCAGTCACCTTGAAGTTCTTCTCCATGCTCGAGGGCAACAGGATGTTCTTGCCTCCGGTCAGGTTGACCATCTGCATGTAGCTTACCCATGCCGGAGTGGGGATGATGACCTCGTCGCCGGGGTTGACCAGTGCCATGATGGCGTTGCACAGCTCGTGCTTGGCACCGTTGCCGATGACAATCTGGTCGGGAGTATATTCCAAGCCGTTCTCGCGGCGCAGTTTCTCGCACACGGCCTGCCTGAGTGACAGGTAACCAGGCACGGGCGAATAGAAGGAGAAGTTATCGTCAACTGCCTGACGGGCAGCTGCCTTGATGTGGTCGGGGGTGAAGAAGTCGGGTTCGCCCACGGAGAGGTTGATCACGTCCACGCCCTGAGCGCGCAGCTCGCTGCTCTTCTGTGACATGGCCAGGGTGGCACTCGGTGCCAGTGCGTTGATACGGTCCGAAAGTCGGTTCATCGTTGTTAAGTTTTAAGTTTTTTTAGTTTCTAGTCCCCGGGTCTCTTGTCGCATCGGCTGGCTGTTGAAGCCCAGAGACTAATTATTCAGTTAATTAGTTGTAATCTTGTTGCAAAGGTAGCCAATTTTCCTGGAATGGGCAAATTTTATTCGTCATTCGCAGTTTTCTCGACAACTCGTCCGCCGACGACCTTGAACCGTCGCTCAAACTCCTCGCGCGTCCTTTTCCATCGGTTGTGGCTCCACAGCCAGTACTGGGGCGCCCGGTTGATGGTCTGCTCCATGAGGCGGAAGTAGGTGTCGGTGAGTTCAAACTCGCCCATGGTCTCGGGCTCTCGGGTGATGACCTTGAACTCGCACTCGTAGCGTCCGCGTCCCACGCGCTGGACATCCACATAGACGACAGCCTGGTTCTGGGAGTGCACGATGCGCTCGATGCCGGTGAACACGGGCGTCTCCTGGTTGAGGAAGGTGAGCCAGTGGTGGATGTTGTGCCAAGTGGGCACCTGGTCATTGATATAGCCCAGGATGGTAGGACGTCCGTCGCGCTTGTTGCCCAGGATCCATCGGAGTGTCTCCTTCATCGAAACGCTGTCCGAGCCCATGCGTCCGCGGGTCTTCAGCACGACGCGGTTGATCACCTCGTTCTCGAGCGGGTGATAGATCTGGCCCATTACTGAGTTGTTGGTGAGTAGCGGTCTCACCCACAGCACAAGCGAAGACACCCATTCCCAGTTGCCGTAGTGTCCCAGCAGCAGGGCGATGGACTGGCCGCTGTTGAGGATCTCGGCCACCTGCTCGCTGCCCTTGAAAGTCATGCGGCGCATGATGTTGCGGTCGGTGATGGAGGTATATTTCACGGTCTCGACCAAGATGTCGCAGAAGTGGCGGTAGAACTGTATGCGCAGCTGTTTGAGTTCCTCGTCGCTCTTGTCGGGGTAAGCGTTGCGCAGGTTCTTGCTGATGACGCGGCGACGGTAATGCAGCATATAGGCAATCACCAGAAACAGGATGTCGCTGAACAGGTAGTGCAGCCATAACGGCAACAGCGACAGTCCGTACCACGTACCGTAAATCGCCCAAAAAGCTATGTCGTTGAGTATCTTTTTCATTACCGACTGCGAAAGTACTACAAAAACTTCACAGCGGCAAATAAAAACCATCAAGCCCGCTGAAACACCTCACGTCAAGAACTAAAAAGAAAACAATAAGCACAATAATGACAAGGCCATCCGGACCATAAAATAAAAGACAACTCAAACAACGGGCATCCGCACTCTTTTATAAACTACGAATTACACGAATTATACTAATTGGCATCTGTGCTATGGGTCTCACGCTAAGACGCTATGACGCTAAGGTTTAATATATTATGCCGTTATGCCGGCCCTTGAGACGCAAGATTTTGCGTCTCTACAGGGATCGACGGAGAGGTTTCAAGCAAGGGGCGAAGGTTCTTGATTATTGGTGGTGCCGTTTAGGTCAAAAGGCAATCCATCTTGAAAAAGCCGACTTGACATTTTCGGAATATCGACAAAAACATTTCCGGGATTTCGACATAAGTGCTGAAATTGCAGTAATTTTGCGGGCGCTATGAAGACCATCATTACTTTTTTGAAGAATTGGACGTTGCCCAGCGCGATTGTGTCGGGCACGGTCATCTATCTGATATTCTATTGGGTGCGGGCCTTGGACCCGGTGAGCGAGGTGATGGAGCCGATATTCGACACTATCCTGCCGCTGTTCATGAGCCTGATCCTGTTCACGACGTTCCTGCGTGTGGATTTCCACAAGATGCGTCCGGCGATGTGGCACCTGTGGGTGTCGGTGTTCCAGGTGGCGCTGGTCATCCTGCTGGTGGCGCTCATCATCGGCTTTGACATGAAGGGGAAGGATCTGATTCTGATGGAGGGCATCCTGACGTGTGTCATCTGCCCCGGAGCCAGTGCGGCCCCCGTGGTGACGGGCAAGTTGGGCGGCAATCTGGAGACGATGACGAGCTATGTGTTCCTGTCCAACATTGTCACTGTGTTTGCCGTTCCAGTCGTTTTCCCGTTGATTGACAACGATGTGGATATCAGTTTCTGGGCCGCCTTCTGGATGATCATGTACAAGGTGTTCCTGGTGCTGGTGCTGCCGCTGATTGCCGCCTATCTGGTGAAGCACTACCTGCCGCGCGTGCAGCAGCGGCTGGTGGCCATCCAGGACCTGTCGTTCTACATGTGGGGCATCTCGCTGACCATTGTCACGGGTTGCACGGTGAAGAACATCATCAACAGCGGCGCCCCCCTGGTGTTCCTGCTGACCATCGCCATCGTGTCGCTGCTGATCTGCCTGGCGCAGTTCGCCGTGGGACGGTATATCGGGCACTTCTTCGGCACGGTCATCGAGAGCGGTCAGGGCCTGGGGCAGAAGAACACCGCCTTTGCCGTGTGGATCGCCTATACCTACCTGAGTCCGCTGTCGGTGGCCGGGCCGGGCTGCTACATCCTGTGGCAGAATGCTATCAACAGCCTGGAAATCTGGCATCACCGCAAACAGCAAGAATCTCGCGCTAAGGTTTAAAAAACAACTGATTAGTCTGAATTTTCTGAGGGCATCCGCATACTTTTATAAACTACGAATTACGCGAATTAGACTGATTGGCATCCGCGTCCTTTAAATGAACTACGAATTGCGCGAATTAGACGAATTGGCATCCGCGTACTTGATTTTTTCGAATTTCACGAATTGGCATCCGCGTTTTGGGCTTTATTCTAAGGCGCTAAGAAATATATAAAGATGAAGAAATTGATTAATCCATATCTTGAGAAGGAGGGGTATAATTGTTTTGGGTGTAGCCCTGCGAACCCTATCGGCCTGCATCTGGAATTTTGGGAGGACGGTAAGGACGTGGTTACCACCTGGTCGCCCTGCGTCAACTACGACGGCTGGGTTGAGACCTTGCATGGCGGTATCATCAGTACGCTCATCGATGAATTGGCCAACTGGGTGCTTTCGCGCCGCCTGCAGGCCGCAGGAGTCACCACCAAACTGGAGGTGAAATTTCGCCGTCCTGTCTCAACTCGTGACCCGCAGATTACCCTGCGCGGCCACATCACGGGTAACGTAAAGAATTTCTACACCGTGCATGTTACCCTGCATGACAGCGAAGGTCGCCTGTGTGACGAGGGCGATGTCACCTACTGCATGTTCGACAAGGAGCGTTCCCGCGCGATGGGCTTCACCGCCTGCCTTACCGAAGACGAGGTGTTGTGATTAGTGATTAGAGATTAGTGGGATTGGAGCATTGACGGCGCTTAGCCACGCTGGGTGATCAGGCGGGCGGCGGTGGTGGTGCAGACGTTGGTGCCGAGGCGGTCGGCGAGGCGGCGGTAGCCGTCGAGCATGGCGGTGCGCTCGCGGGTGTCACCTAATAGGACGGACAGCTGCTCGTCGATGCTGTCGATGGTGCAGAGGTGCATGAGGAGCTCGGGAATGACGGGCTCGTCGGTGATGAGGTTGGGAAGGGTGACGTATTTTCCAGAAAGCAGTTTTCGGTAGAAATTATAGGACCACTTGCTGCCGTTGAAGCGGTAGCAGGCGACTTGTGGTGTGCCTAGCAAGGCCGTCTCGAGGGTGGCGGTGCCCGAGGTGACCAATGCGGCACGGGCGTGGTGGACCAAAGGGTAAGTTTGGTCGCGCAGCACGGGAATTGCCTTGCCGGCCATGACCTCGCGGTAGAGATTGTCATTGATGCTGGGGGCGCCGGCAATGACGGCCTGGTACTCGGGATGACGTGCCGCAGCCTCGATCATCAAGGGCAGATTGTCGCGGATTTCACGGACGCGTGAACCGGGCACGAGAGCGATGACGGGTCGGTCAGATAGGCCGTTTTCTTCGATGAAATGGGCAAAATCGGGAAAATCCTTGCTGGCTTGAGCTACCTCCTGGACGGTGGGATTGCCGACGTAGGTCGCCTGGTAGTTGTGCTCGCGGTACCAGTCGGGTTCGAAGGGCAGGATGCAGTACATGTGGTCCACATAGCGACGGATGTCACGCACTCGCCACTGCTTCCAGACCCACACCTTGGGAGAGATGAAATAGTGAACAGGGATGCCCAGGTTGTGGGCATACTTGGCTATCTTGAGGTTGAACGAGGGGTAGTCTATCAGGATGATGGCGCCAGGTTGCCACTCGTCGATGGCCCGTCGCGCTGTGCCCATGAAACCGAGAATCTTGCCCAGGTGCTTGATGACATCGGCAAACCCCATGTAGGCCATGTCGCGGTAGTGGATGATGGGCTGACTGCCCGCCTGGGCCGCCATGAGGTCGCCTCCCAGGAAATGGAACTGAGCCTGCGGGTCCAGCTGCTTGAGCGATTGGATGAGGTGTGAGGCATGTAGGTCGCCCGAAGCCTCTCCGGCGATGAGGAAGTATTTCATGGCTTGCGGCGTTTGAGGGTGATGAAATCGAACTCGTAGGCATTCTTGTGGTCGCTCTTGTGGTGCTCGCGGCTCACCTCCTGCCAGTCGTCCATGTCGATGGCGGGGAAGAAGGCGTCGGCGCTGGCCCAGCGGGCATGGATGCGCGTCAGGTGCAGTACATCCACCAGCGGCAACGACTGCTCATAGACCTGTGCTCCGCCGATAATGAAGATCGTGTCGGTCTCGGCAGCCGCGATAGCGTCCTCGAGGCTGTGTACCACCGTCACGCCAGGGTATTGCCAGCCGGCGTTGCGGGTGATGACGATGTTCTGGCGGCCGGGCAAGGGGCGGCGCGGGAACGACTCGAAGGTCTTGCGGCCCATGACGATGCTGTGCCCCATGGTCACTTCCTTGAAGTGCTTCATGTCGGCGGGCAGGTGGCACAATAAGTCGCCCTGGCGCCCAATGGCACCATTCTCGTCGATTGCTACTATCGCATGGATGGATTTCATGTTGACTCGATTTTTGTTCTCTAGATGCTCTAGATATTCTAGATGCTCTAGATAATCTAGATTTTCTAGATAATCTAGATTTTCTAGAACTGCTAACTCCTAACTTCTAACTCCTAACTCCTGACTACACTGAAACCTCGCCCTTGATGGCGGGCCAGGGGTCGTAGCCCTCGAGGGTGAAGTCCTCGTACTTGTAGTCGTCGATGCTCTTGACATCGGGATTCAGGACCATGCGGGGCAGGGGACGCGGTTCGCGCGAGAGCTGCTCCCGGATCTGGTCGAAGTGGTTGCGGTAGATGTGGGCATCGCCGAAGGTGTGGATGAACTCACCCGGCTCGAGGTCCGTCACGTGGGCCACCATCATCAACAGCAGCGCATAGGAGGCGATGTTGAACGGCACGCCCAGGAAGAGGTCGGCGCTGCGCTGGTAGAGCTGGAGGCTCAGTTTGCCGTCGGCCACATAGAACTGGAACAGCGAGTGGCACGGCGGCAGCTTCATGGTAGGCACCTCGGCTACGTTCCACGCGCTGACCATGATGCGTCGGCTGTCGGGGGTGTTCCTGATTTGGTCGATGACCTGAGCAATCTGGTCGATGGTGCCGCCGTTGCCGTCGGGCCAGGCACGCCACTGGCTGCCATAGACGGGCCCTAGGTCGCCGTTCTCGTCGGCCCACTCGTTCCAGATGCGCACGCCGTGCTCCTGCAGCCAGCGCACGTTGGTGTCGCCGCGCAGGAACCACAGCAGTTCATAGATGATGGACTTGAGGTGCACCTTCTTGGTCGTGAGCAGCGGGAATCCGTCGGCCAGGTTGCAGCGCAACTGGTAGCCGAACACACTGCGCGTTCCGGTTCCCGTGCGGTCTTCCTTGTCCACGCCGTGCTCCATCACATGTCGCACCAGGTCAAGATATTGTTTCATTTTAGTTTCTAGTTTTTAGTCCCTAGTTTCTAGTTGTTTACCAGTTGAAGATGTTGCGCAGCAGCCACCAGATGAGTACCATGGCCAGGAAGAGCCAGATGAGCAACGGCGCGTTGAGGCGGGCATACAGGCGCGGATTGCGTGTGCGCCGCGACTCGGCGTAGAGGCACAGGCAGATCCAGGGGATTGCCACGAACAGCATCGCGTTGTACCTGAAAGACCCGGCTATATCGCCGTGCAGCAGGGCGTGGAAGGCGCGCTGGGAACCGCATCCGGGGCACTTGTAACCCGTTAGTTCCAGGTAGGGGCACTGCGGGAAAACGCTTGACTGTGACGGGTCCAGCGCAAAATAGATAGGGCCGAGCGCCAGCAGCAGAACGGCGGCCAACACTATGAGAAGCGGGCGAAGCCTCATGCCGAGCCGAACAGACTACATCGACATGCCCATCGAGAAGCTCTTGATCATCAGTGCCAAGGGTACATAGAGGAGGCCCAAGATGATGGTGATGATGCACCACCATGCACCCGTCTCGCTGGCCCGCTTGGCGCCCTCGATGTCACCCTCGTTGTACTTGCGGCTCACCTTGAGCGCATAGACGATGGCGACGATTCCGGTGGGGATGCAGCAGAGCACGGTTGTGATGATGGCCCACACCAGGTTGGTGGGCGGGCAGGGCTCAGAGGCAGCCGGTTGTGTGCCGGCATATTGCGGCTGCTGGTAGGGCTGTGCGGGCTGCTGGTAAGGCTGTCCTGTGACAGTCTCGCTCTGTCGGGGAACTTCGGGCTGGGCAGCGGGCTGCTGCGTGGTGGGCGCTCCGGCCATTCCATAGACACCCTGCAACTCAGGAAGTTGGGTGATTTTTACCCAGTCGGTGAGTCCCTCGCGCCAGACGTAGGCCTCGTCGGTGAGTCCCATCTGTTTCATGCCGTCCAGGTCCACGGGGCCCGACTGCACACCTTTATGGTTAATCCAATAATTCATAACGTTAGTAGAATGATGTTGCTATAAGTCGCAAAGATAGTATAATTTTGGAAGATATCAATAAATAACCTTCTAAAACAGCGTCATGCGAGGACAAATTGCCTTCAGGCGCCGACGGCAATGAAATAATTGTGTTTTTCTTTTAATTTGAACGTCCCTCGAGCAGAACGGCAAGGGACGTGAGGTGGCGACGGGGGTCAGAAGTCGCTGAAGAAGCGGGGGCGGATGAGGAGGCCGATGCGCAGGCGTGAGTGGTACTGCTTGTAGTCCATCATGCACTCGCCGTAGCCGTTGTAGTACTGGAGCATGATGAACTGGTTGGAGTTGTGGTTGATGCGGAAGCCCAGCTGGACGATGGTGTTGAAGTTCAAGTCCCAGCCCTTGCGCTTGACCAGAGTCATGTCGAGCACCCACTTGTTGTCGTTGCTGATGGCTTGGAAACCAGCCTGGTAGATGCCGCTGTAGCGGAGGATGTCGCGGTTGTACTTGCCGTCGACGATGGGTATCCAGTACTTGGCGTGGGCCATGAGCTGCGGAGAGATATAGGCCTCGCCGGCCCATGAAATCTTGTTCCAACTGCGTGACTTGGTGCCGTCCTTGCCATTGGATTCATGCTCGAACATCACGGTCACCTTGCCCACCAGCTTATTCTTCATGATGATGTGCCTGGACAGGCCGATACCCGGGTTGAAGTTCAGGTCGTGGAATGGCAGCGAGTTGCGGAAGACGTGCCAGATGGCCTTCTGGGTGTAGAACAGGTAGAGGTAGGAGTGGAAGGGCAGCACACTCTTGGTGAGGCGCTGCTGGAAGCTGACTTGGAATTTGACGTCGCTGTTGTAGGCGTCAGGCGTGCCGCCGAGGACCGTGCCCCCGACGAAATAGGTGTCCTTGTAGAGGCTGAAATAGGGCCTGCTGTCCAGTTCGGCACGGATACTGTCGGCCACTTCCTGGCTTGATTTTTCGACAGTAACAATCTGTGCACCAGCCGAGAGGCTCACCCCGATGCAGCAGGTTATCAATATCAGTAGATGTCGTATCATGATAGTAATATAGTAATGGTAGTGCTTTGATTGGCAAAGGTATAAAAAAACCGGAATATCAGCGCATGGCGGGCGCGGAATATTTAGCCGATGAGCCACATGAGCATGAACCACAGGGGAGGGACGGCCAGTGCCGGCAGCATGTTGAGCACATGGCAATCCTTGATGCGCAGCAGCGACAAGCCCGAGCCCGTGATCATCAGTCCGCCGACGATGAGCAGTTCGGCCATCAAGGCCTCGCTGACCGCCTCGCTGGATAACATGGCCACCATATAGAACATGCCCTGCCACAGGAACAGAGCCGGCGCCGCCAGCAGCATGCCGATGCCGTAGGTCGAGCCGAAGATGGTGGCCGTCACCAGGTCGAGCGTGGCGTTGGTGAACAGGAAAGTGTGGTCGCCCTGCAGCGCGCTGATGACGGGTCCCAGCATCGACAACGGACCGATGCAATAGACCAGTGTCGCCGTCGCCAGGCCGTCGGCCAGTCGGTTCTCGGCACCGCCCTTGCTCCGCCGTTTCACCAGGCGATGAAACCTGCCGTCGATGTCGAGCGCCACACCCGCGACGCTGCCGATGGCCATCGCCGCGATGAACAGTACCGGGTACTGGCTCTTGGGGAGGTTGGTGACCACGGCATTGAGTCCGATGGCGAAGCATGCCAGGCCCAGCGCGTCGTAGAGCACATTCTTGTATTTCTCCTTGATGCCCTTGTGCAGCGCCACGCCGATGAGCGTTCCCGCAACAATGGTGCAAGTATTGACAATTGTTCCAATCATGACAGGTTTCTATAGAATTTGACCCACAAAAATACATAAAAAAAGCACTCGGGCTTGTGCCGAACGGATTATATCGTTAAATTTGCATTTGATAAACCAGAAGAAATGGCTATTATGGCAAAGCGATTGATAACAATAATCGGTGTGATGTCGGTGTGGCTCGTTGCCCTCTGCGGCACAAGTCAGGACGTGGAGCAGGCCCGTTTGCTGGCCTCACGTTTGTCCCCTTCGCTGTCGGGGCAGGTGGAGTTTGAACTCATCGAACCG
Organism: uncultured Bacteroidales bacterium; assembly: GCA_902760865.1. Taxonomy (GTDB): domain Bacteria; phylum Bacteroidota; class Bacteroidia; order Bacteroidales; family Muribaculaceae; genus Sodaliphilus. The sequence continues at coordinate 51,162 of CACWID010000019.1, forward strand.
GCGCAGGGCAAGGACGTGTTTACGCTTGAGAGCCGTGGAGGCAAGGTGGTGATCGGGGGAAACAATGCCAACTCGATGGCCGTGGGGCTGAACCGCTACCTGAACCGTTACTGCAAGGTGACTGTATCGTGGTATGGGGGCAAGCTGGACCTGCCAGCCGAGTTGCCGACGGTTTCCGTCGCTGAGCGGGTGACGGCCAGGGTGCCGCAGCGCTTCTTCCTGAACTACTGCACGTGGGGCTACACGATGCCCTTCTGGGGCTGGAAGCAGTGGGAGCGCTTCATCGACTGGATGGCGCTCAACGGCGTGAACCTGCCGCTGGCCATCACGGGGCAGGAGGCCGTGTGGTATAACGTGTGGACCAGCCTGGGCATGAGTGACGAGCAAGTGCGCTCCTACTTCACGGGTCCGGCTTACCTGCCGTGGCACCGCATGGCCAACATCGACGGCTGGTGCGGCCCGCTGCCGATGGAATGGCTGGAAGGGCAGAAGGCCCTGCAACGGCGCATCGTGGAGCGCGAGCGTGCATTGAACATGCGTCCCGTGCTGCCCGCCTTTGCCGGCCATGTGCCGGGCCAGTTGCGAGAGCTGTTCCCCAAGGCCGACATCCAGGCGTTGGGCGATTGGGCCGGCTTTGAAGAGCGATACCGCACCTTCTTCCTCAATAGCGAGGATCCGTTGTACAGCCGCATCCAGCGCATGTTCCTTGAGGAGCAGACGCGCCTGTTCGGCACCGACCACATCTACGGTGTCGACCCGTTCAACGAGGTGGATCCGCCGAGTTTCGAACCCGATTATCTGAATAAGGTGTCGCAGCACATCTATGAGAGCCTGACAGCCGTTGACCCTGATGCCGAGTGGCTGCAGATGGCGTGGTTCCTCTATTACCAGCGCAAGGACTATACCCGAGAGCGTACGCGTGCCATGCTGACGGGCGTGCCCCAGGGCAAGATGACGATGCTGGACTATTACTGCGAGTACAAAGAGATGTGGCGTGAGCATGACGGCTTCTACGGGCAGCCGTTCATCTGGTGCTATCTGGGGAACTTCGGCGGCAATACCAACGTGCAGGGCCGCGTCAAGGAGGCCGGCGAGCGCATCGAGCGGGCCTTGCAGGAGTGCGGAGACAACCTCGTGGGCATCGGCTCGACGCTGGAGGGACTGGATGTGCAGCAGTTCCCCTATGAGTACATCCTCGAGAAGGCCTGGGACTATGGCAAGAGCGACGAGCAGGTCATCACCGAGATTGCCGACCGCCATGCCGGGCGTGAGAGTGCGCCCGTCCGTGAGGCTTGGAGGTTGCTCTATGACAAAGTGCTGGACATCAGGCCCGACCTCCGTGCCGCGCCGCTGCCGTGTTCTTACCCCGCGCTGGGTAAGGAGGGCCGCCCTGTCCAGTATGACCCGCGTGACCTGCTGGCCGTGTGGGACTTGTTGCTGCAGCAGGATGCCGTGACGACTGACGCCATGACCATCGACCTCATCTGGGTGGGCCGTCAACTGCTGGGCGACCTGTTCCTCGTCGAGAAGCAGAAGTTTGATAAGGCCTTCCTGAATGGTGATAAAGCGACATTTTTCGCCGAGAGCGATCTGTTGTTTGAGTTGTTGTCTGACCTGGACAACCTGAACAGCCACCATCCCCAAGCCACACTCGGAGAGTGGCTGCGTCAGGCTCGTGCCCTGGGGAAAAGCCCAGAGGTCAAAGACTACTATGAGATGAATGCACGCCGCCTGATAACCACTTGGGGCGGTCGCCTGAACGACTACGCGTGCCGCAACTGGAACGGCCTCATGTGGGACTACTACGGCAAGCGTTGGGAGAACTACATCCGTAATGTTACTGTCGCGGTGTTCTCGGGCAAGGACTTCGACGAGGAGGCCTTCCGTACCGCAACGGACCAGTTCCAGGAAAAATGGGTCACCTCACACGAAGAAATCATCTGTGGCACGGCCGAGGAGGACGTCCTCAGCCACTGCCGAAGCCTCCGCGAGAAGTATCGTCAGCAACTTGACGCCTGGATGCCCTGAATGATAAAAGGAAGACAATAGCTCTTGGAATTAAAACAATTCAAGATAAAAGGAAAACAATAAATACAATGAATACAAGGCATCCGCGCTCTTGACTCGTCCTAAAATTTTTTGACAGATTTTTCTTTATTTTCCTACACAAGACGGGTAATGCTGAGCCGTCATTGTTGGCGCTAAAGTCTGTTGGGGGC